>DBNW01000048.1 GCA_002299425.1 Methylococcaceae bacterium UBA662
TTGCACGGCGCAAACCAAAGGGTAATCAAAAGTCCGGCGATTTCGTCCCAGACAATGCCGTCGTAATCGTGTTCGCCCAGTTTGTCGGCGGCAACACCGCAAATCCATATGCCGCCGATACTGACCATGACGGTCATCACGCTGTAAATGAGGCTGTGCGTCTGCATGAGCAGACAGTACAAGGGAATGGCGGCCACTGTGCCGAAGGTGCCGGGGGCAAACTTGGCCAGCCCAGACCCGAACCCGAACGCCAGAAACAACACGGGATCGGTCAAAATTTGCCGAGCGGTCAGTTGCTTGCGGCCGATACCTTGGTTAAGAAAAATGTTCATAGGCACGGGTCGTTAAGGGTCGAACAAGCCCTGATTGGTGCAGGCGCAGTCCGGGTTCTTGCTCGATAACGCCAATTTTACGGCAGCTATCGGGTACTTTACCGGCATCGTTAGGGTGCACGGTAAAACACAATTCGTAATCATCGCCCGCCGTCAGTGGCAGGGCCCAGTCGCCGGTGTCGGCTATGTAAGCCAGCACGGCATCCGACAACGGCAGGCAAGACCAATCCAAACGGGCACCAACCCGGCTTTGTTTTAGGATGTGCCCTAGGTCGCCGGTCAAGCCATCGGAGACATCGATGCAGGCCGTGGCCGTACCGCGCAAAGCCAGGCCGTTTGCCACCTGCGGGGTAGGGCGGTGCAAGCGCAGCAGAGGTAAATCAGGCGCGTTACAAACGTAACCGTGGCAAATTTTTAAGCCCAAACCGGCATCGCCTATGTCGCCGGTCAGATAAATAAAATCGCCCGGTTTGGCACCGCAGCGCCGCAGTGCCGTCCCCTGTGGCAGTATGCCTAAGGCCTGCACCGTTAAGGTCAACGGGCCTCCAGTGGTGTCACCGCCGATTAAATCTACGTTGTATTGGCGGGCTAAGTCCAAAAAACCCCGGCTAAACGCCGCCAGCCAGTCTTCGTCGACTTGCGCTAAGGTCAATGCTAGGGTTGCCGCCACCGGTTTTGCACCCATGCTGGCCAAATCGCTTAGGTTGACCGCCAATGCTTTGTGGCCCAGTGCGGCCGGGTCATCCCCGCCAAAAAAATGCACGTTTTCGACCAGGGTGTCGGTGGTCACTGCCAGTTCATGACCCGCCGGTACGGCCAACAAGGCACAATCGTCACCGATGCCCAAACGAGTGACAGCATTGCGGGGAGAACTTTGGGTGAAAAAGCGTTCGATTAAAGAAAATTCAGACAGCGGCATCATGAGTTTGAATGGGGGTTTTTCTGGGCTTGCTGCTCTAGCGGCCGGTTTTGCAGAGCAATTTTATCGAGAATACCGTTGATATAGCGATAGCTGCCTTCGGCGCCAAATGTTTTTGCTAAGTTGACGCTTTCGTTCAACACCACTCGGTAGGGCATGTCCAGGCGGTACAGCAGTTCGTAAACGCCGATCCTTAACACAGCCCTTTCCACCGGGTCTATTTTTTCCACCGGGCGGTCTACGAATTGCGCTAAGGCCTGGTCAATGGCGACTAGGTGCTCAGGGACACCGTGCAATAGTTCTTTGAAATAATTTTTCTGGGCATCTTTTAGCCATTCATCAGTAAAGAATTGCTGCTCGATCAGTTCTAGGTTGTGGCCAGCTATCTGCCATTGGTACAAGGCTTGAACGGCTGCTTTGCGGGCGTTGCTGCGGGCGAAGCTCATCAAGCTTCCAGGTTTTTGAACAGGCTGGCCATTTCAATGGCGGACAGAGCGGCCTCGGCACCTTTGTTGCCAGCTTTGGTGCCAGCACGTTCAATGGCTTGCTCGATGGTGTCAACGGTCAACACGCCAAAACTGACCGGTACACCGTACTGCAAAGCGACATGGGCTATGCCTTTGACACACTCGCCAGCAACATAGTCAAAATGCGGTGTACCGCCACGGATAACCGCGCCGATGGCGATGATGGCATCGTACTGCTTGCTGGCAGCGACGCGCTGCACCACCACCGGCAATTCAAAGGCTCCTGGGGCCTTAACCCGATGGATGGCATGTTTGTCCGCACCGTGGCGGATTAAAGCGTCGATGGCACCGGCTTCCAGTTGTTCGACGATGAAACCGTTAAAGCGCGAGGCGACAATGCAAAATTTGCCGCCTTGGGCAGATAAATGACCTTCAAAGGTTTTGATGTGTGACATTTTTTCTCAATGGCTGATGGTTATGCGGTTGGTTTTTGTTACAGCACCACGGGTGTCTTGCGCACCTTCCACGGGGAGGGGTTTTAGGTGTTTATTTAGTTGACAGGCCTTTGGCAAACGGGCCGCTACTTAAAAAAGTGCTTAAGACTACCATCAAATGCAGTCCCGTGGAATGCCAGTTCAGTGGGTGCCAAATCTGGCCGCTTTTAAGACTATTTTGACAAGCCAAAAAAATCCACAGGCACAAAAAAACCGCTCTTAAGCGGTTGATTTTATTGGAGGCTGCGGCCGGAATCGAACCGGCATAGACGGCTTTGCAGGCCGCTGCATAACCATTTTGCTACGCAGCCAATACTAAAAAACACGAAATAAAAAAGCCGCGACAGTCGCGGCTTTTTAACTGTTTGGAGCGGGAAACGAGATTCGAACTCGCGACCCCAACCTTGGCAAGGTTGTGCTCTACCACTGAGCTATTCCCGCGCTTAATTATTATCTTGGGGATTCTAAATGAAAAAAATTTTGTGTCAATCGTTATTTGACATCAATAGCCAATGCCCACGCTTCGTTGCCTTTGCATTCGCCGGTCTCAATCCGAACTTTTACATAAGAATTTTTCTTGCCGTAGGCATCCGCGAAGGCTAAGGCTGTCACCGGCGTGCCTTGTGCCATGTGCTGGCAAGCGCGTGTCCGGTCTGATTCTTCTGAATCATCATAGGCTGCGATAGCACCCGGGACAGAAACCAAGCGGACTGTTGACAACGCATCGTAGGTGTTAGCACCTTTCAGTACATAGCGTTGACCTAGTTTAAGTTCTTTAATGGCGGATTGTTTTACCGGGCCGCCGTCACTTCCCGCCATCGCTAGCAGCCATGCACCGACTACCAAAAAAGCACCTACGCCACCAAAAAACAAGGCTGGATTGTCTTGTTTTATTTTCATAAGTGTCGCCAAAAAGTGGCTAACTGCTGTTTTTTTAGTTTGCACATCAGTCGGTTGCTTTTGTTCTTCTGTCACCGGTTGGTTTTCATTTTCTTGATTGCTCATTTTATCCTCACGAAAAAAATTATTATAGTTATCCAATGCGGTAGGAAAAATTTTATACAACATTTCCTACGCCGCAAAAATTTAAACACACACCCTGTACTTAAACCACAAACGAGCTTCCAACTTATCATTTTAAGCCATCTTTTCAAGCCCTTTATTTAGCCGACTTGAGCCTTAAGCGTAAGAGACTAACGTTTTTCCTGATAAGCAAGCTGTTTTAGTGGATAACAAAAGTCGGTCATGCCGACTCCCTGCTGGCAGGGCGGCACCGGTGAGAGGTGCCTCGCTAATTAGATAAATTTTTTAGGTTGGCGGTGATTGTCTGCACTCAAACTGCCAATACCCTAATGCCACATTCGCTTTATTGTGAACCACGACATTAAATGTTTTTTGCTTGACCGTCAGGGAAAGTGTGTCGCCTTCCTTGAAAATAGACGTGTCGATGATCATGTGTAGGCTTTTACCCAAATTTTGCCTTGGTTTGAGCAACAAGGCGATGCCATGCCGTTCATTTTCAGCACTGTCTCTGCAACGGTAAAAAGCCGGGATGCATTGGCTGGTTAGTAACCGCACCCCGATATTCAACGTGTTTTCTGTTCGATACATACAGATTTCGTTGACTACGGCCAGCACCCGCTGTTTTTTTTGGGCATTGATCTTTCTAAGGCTAACCAGGCTGCCGATTGACAATGCACCGGGATTATAGAAATTGACGGACAATAGCGTCCCGGATAGGGATTGGGCTAGATGTTCTGAGTTATCTGCCGATAGCTCATCGCTAAACAATAGCTTGTGGGTATTGGCCAGCCCTATTGCAAGCAGCCGGTCTAGCCTGTCTGAAAACAGTTCACAATTGCCGATAGCAACCCCAGACCATCTTTGTTGCAAATAAAACAGCACTTCGGGTGCTATGAATTCACCCTCTTCGGTTCCTCCCTTGGCAGAAAACCGAGTTTGGTTGTCGAACCCTCCTCTCGTGTTTTCCAACAACGTTTTATAAACCCCGGAAAAATCGACAAACAAAACGGCAGAAGGGTTTTTTTCGCTTAATCTAATTTCCGCCATCTGGTTTTTGAAAAACGGCGCTTTGTCTTCGTCTGTGATGAGCAAAGCTTGTTCAGCCTGGCCGGCAATGGGGGCGTTTTTTAGTTTGGCGCGCTTGCTTAGTTTTTGTACCAGTTTTTCAACGTGCGCTATTTCTTTGCCCATTAATCCGGATGGACTGGCTAGGGACAGCAAGACCGTTTGCAGGTAGCAGTCCTTCACGCTGAAGCCGGTGTTTGCTTGACCATTGCTGGTAATGGGTATTTGCACATCATGGACGTTAAGCTTTACGCTCAGTTTGTACAACGCGTGCAGGTCTAGCCAAAGCCAGTCGGGTATTGGCGTCGCCATCAGGTAATGGTGGGTTACAATGCCGCCCAGTCCCAGCAAGCAACGCAGAATTGACAAGGCTGCCTGTTTGCCTTTAAACCAACCTATGGGTTGTCCGGTAATGGCCTTGGCAGCAAGCCAATAGCCAATGGCGAGCTGACGCTCCATTTCAACCAATAAATCTAGGGCAGTTTGCGCACTAGAATCTTTGGGGAAATTGCCGTCAAGCAACTTAGAACGCAGATAGCTTTTTGTGATCCAGAATACGGGTAACAACAATTCCAGGCTGTCCAGCCTTAACTGTGGTGACATAGCCAAGCCGTTCATCTCCAGAACGAGGTCATAGAGCAGCCGTGTGGATAATCTGGGGTTGCCAACAGGAAGCTGGGAAACCCATTCTTGCAGAAACTTTTCCTCAAATTCCTTAACACGCTGCGGCTGGCTGTGTTGCTTTGGTATGGCAAGAAAATAAGAGTTTCTCAACGGGGTACCTGCATGGTTTAAGTGTTGCCGATCCATGCGCCCATGGCCGGGTGCTGTGCTAAACACGCTCTATTAACCGACACTTTTTCGCGCCATTATCCCTTTTGATGGGTTGTAGCCTAGGATGGCCAGCAGCATGAATAGCAAGAACGAGGCTAATGTATAGGCTAGGGCGGGTAGGTTGACCTGTTCGTACAAGGCAAAACGGACGGACTCAACCGCTTGGGAAAACGGGTTGTACTGAGCTAAGTGGTGCAGCAAGATGCTGGACTCTTTCAGTTTCCATAAGGGGTATAAAGCGGTCGACATAAAAAACATGGGGAATATGACGAAATTCATCACCCCGGCAAAATTTTCCAATTGTTTAATGAAGGACGAGAGCAGCAAACCTAACGCTCCCAGCATCAACCCGGACAACACCAGCACGGGCAACGCCCACAGATAACCGTTCCAAGCTATTTCTATGTCGTAAAGCCTTGCAATCAACAAAAAAACATAAACCTGCAAAATGGACACCGCCGTACCCGCCAGCAATTTGCTAAATAACAAAAACCACCGAGGCAACGGACAAACCAGCAAAATCCGCATGCTGCCCAGTTCCCGGTCATAGACCATGGACAGTGAGCTTTGCATGCCGTTGAACAGTTGGATCATGCCGCATAGGCCCGGTACGATGTACACCTCGTACAGTATGTAGGTTTCGTAAGGTGGGATGATAGCCAGGCCTAAGGCCGCCCTAAAGCCTGCCGCAAACACAAACAACCAGATCAGCGGTCTGACTAGCGCGGAAACAAAGCGTTCTCGCTGGGTAACAAAACGCCACAGTTCGCGGCTTATAATGCCCCACATGGCCCGCCAGTAATGCAAAATGCTCATTGTTCACCCTGTCCGGTTAAATGAAAAAAGGCCGCTTTAACATGCTCTGTTTGAGTTAAGCGCAGCACCTCGGCAACCGAGCCTTTAGCTTTAACTTGGCCATTGTGCAAGACAACCAGTTGATCATCCGGGTAGATTTCATCAATTAAATGGCTGGCCCACAGCACGGCTAGGTGTTCATGCTGGGCTAATTGATGAATATAATCGACCAAGGCTTGGCGGCTAGCTACATCTAGGCCTACCGTGGGTTCGTCTAACAGCAAAACTCGGGGCTTATGCAGCAAAGCCCGGGCGATTTCCACGCGCCGCCTGTGGCCGCCATTTAGATGCCTGGTTTTTTCAAAGCGGCGGTCGAATAAATTCAGCCGTTCTAATTCTTGCTGGATGCGCTGCCTGGCCAATTTTCCGGGAATGCCGTGCAAGGCGGCGTGGTAATGAAGATTTTGCATAATCGTCAAATCCAAGTCCAGCGTGGTCTGTTGAAATACGATCCCTAAGCAGGCTAAGGCTTTGCCGGTGTGCTTTTTTAGGTCGAAACCAGCCAGTTCTATGTGGCCTTCCCGGCAATCGTAAAGACGGGTAATCAAGGAAAATAACGTGCTTTTACCGGCCCCGTTGGGCCCCAGCAAGACGGTACATTGCCCCGGAAAAATACAAAAGCTGACCTGATTCAGCGCTTTTTTCCCGGAATAAGCGAAACTGACCTCGGCAACATTCAAGGCGGCTTGAGTGTTCATGGCTTTGCCGCAATGCCCCAAGGGTACAAACCGACGGCCACCGATTTAGTGACCCTCAGGCTTTCAAGGTCGATGATAGAAATGTCGTTGCTGGCCCCGTTAGTCGTGTACAAGCGTTTTTGGTCCGGCGAGAAAGCCAAATTCCAAACCCGCGACCCTACCAACAACAGTTTTTCGGTGGCAAAAGTTTTCGCATTGATCACAGCCACCCGATTGGCCGGTCCTAGTGCGACATAGCCATAATCGCCTTGCCGGTCAAGAATCACCCCGACCGGTTGTATTTTGTCAGAAGTTACGCCGGGTACTGCAAGCTTGATGTTTTGGATGATTTTCCGGGTTTTAACGTCAATCACCGTTAACGATCCGGCCATTTCTGAAGTCACCCAAAGTTGGCTGCTGTCCCCGGAAAAGGTGAGTGCTCTAGGTCTTGGATCAACCAGGGTGTTGTCGATGACGGTGTGGGTTTGCGTGTCAATCCAGTGCACCATGTTGGTGGTCTCAGAGGCACTCACTACCCAGCGGTTGTCTGGGCTAACGGCGATGCCTTCCGGCTCTACTCCTACCGCAATGCTAGCAATGGCTTTTTTCTTCGCAATGTCAATTACAGTCACTGTGCTGTCATCTTCGTTGGAGACATAAAGGCGGTCGCCTTTAGGGTTTAAGGCGAAGGTTTCCGGGTCGTCCCCGGAGGGTAGCGTGCCTAAACTATCAAGCGAGGCGGAATCCATCATTTTGATGGTATGTTCGTCGCTGACGGCAACATATAAGATGCGGTGGTCGGGACTTAAGGCGATGCCGCGTGGACGCAAACCGACCGGGACTGTCTTGGTGAGTGTGCCCTTAAGTGGGTCAACAAGGGCTACGGCGTTGTCTTTTTCCAAGGTGACAAACACCGTTTCCGCAGGCACTGCAACCGGCAGCAATAGCATCAGTAAAATTAGTTTTTTTATCATGGGTTTTCCCAGTGGCATTGGCTTTCGGGTTGGTCATGGCCTAGGGTGTCCAGTTCCGTTTTAGGGTGCAAAAAACCCTCGATAGGGGCCACGGCCACCAGTGATCGGGGTGCTGCCAACAAAAGGGGTTGCCGCAATTGCCCGTCCCAAGGCCGAAACGACAAGGGATTGCCTTTGTAGCCTTGTAAGGCAAACTGCTCACCCAACAAATAGGTTTTTATTGGCGCCAGCTCGGTAGACTGGGTTCGGGTGGCCGCCTCGCCAAGGGCGCGCACCGCTAAATACCCGGCATAATCTTGTTCTTCCATCCAACGTTTGGCTTTTTCCTTAAAGCGGTTCTGCATTTGTATGGCACCCCATTGCTCGTGGGTACGGTGCCAGGATGTTGCGATCAAGCCTTGGGTGCCCATCACCGGGCGGGGCAGCCAGGTGCGGTAATCTAGGTATTCGCCAAACGCTCCCCGTTCATCGGCCACCACCAGCAGGTCGTACTCGTCGGCCTGGGTGAAGACGGCGACATCCGATTGTGCGCTGCGTCCAGCCTCGTAACTGTGTTCCCAAACCCGCTCGTCGATGATTTCCAGGTGGTAGCGTTTGGCTGATTTTTTAAGGGCCTCGGCAAACAGCCGGTCTTCTGGTTGCTGGCCAACCACTAACAGCCATTTCGACCAGCGTTTTTGCACCATGTACTGGGCCAATGCGTCAGTGCGCATGCTACGGCTGGGAGCGACATGCAAAATGTTGCTGCGGCATTCTTGATTACGCAGGACATCGTCGCTGCTGGCGATGTTGAACAATAGCATTTTTTTTGCGGCGGGCAAGTCAGCCAGCTTGAGCAGGGTATCGGCAGGCACATTGGCTACGACAAAATCAAATTTCCCGGCCACCTGTTCAAGAAAAACCTGCTGGGCGTCGCCGTTGACGGCAACGGCGATAGTCTTCAGAGTAAAAGTTTGCCCGGTAAATTGCCCGGTAGTGTTGGTGTCATCGATACCAAGCTGTGTGCCAGGAATGCCTTTATCGGGTATAAAAGGGTCTGGGTTAGACAGGGCAGGGGCGGCGATCGAGTCTTGGCTGAAATAAGCGATTTTCAAAGTTTTGCGGGTTTTTGCCAGCGCGGGCGCATGCCAAAAACTCAATAAAAACAGGGGCAATCCCAGCACCGCTAACAAACACTTCTTGGTTGAACGCATCGGTTGTCCGGTTTAACAAACGTTAAATTAAAAACAGCGTTTAGATTGAAAAATTCAGTCGCGGGGTATTCGGCCGTCAAAACTTACCCGCTTAGCCAGATACTTCAGTTGACTTCAAAAAGTTTTTCATTCCGGCAGGGAAGCCGGAATCCAGTCATAAGGATGTGAATCTAGGGGGCTAGGCTACGCCTAAGTAAACCACGGATGCGTCGCTATGCGGCCTGATAGTGTTTCATTGGCGATTATACGGCCGCCTGCCGCTTAGGAAAAAACAACTCCTGCATTTTTTGCCCGGGGCTGTGAGCGCGCATCAGCACCTCCCCCACTAAAAAAGCGTACACCCCGTGTTCGAGCATTCGATGCACATCCTCGCGGCTGTGGATGCCGCTTTCGGTAATGACGATACGGTTGTCTGGAATATCACCGAGCAAGTCGCACGTGGTTTGTAAGTCGGTCTGAAATGTCCGTAAATTGCGGTTGTTGATGCCCAGCAACGGGGTTTGCAGCCGCAGAGCACGGTGTAATTCGGTTAGGTCATGGACTTCAACCAGCACATCCATGCCCAAAGTGGTCGCAGTTTCGGCCAATTCATGCAGCAAATCATCGGCTAGGGCGGCGGCGATCAACAAAATGCAATCCGCGCCTAAGGCGCGGGATTCGTAAATTTGGTAGGGATCAATCATGAAATCTTTACGCAACACCGGCAACGGACAACATTCCCGAGCCCTTTGCAAATACGCCTCGGCACCCTGAAAAAAAGACCGGTCTGTCAACACAGACAAGCAGGTTGCCCCGTTTAGGGCATAGTCCTGGGCAATGGCAACCGGGTGAAAGTCTTCGCGGATGACGCCTTGGCTGGGCGAGGCTTTCTTGATTTCGGCGATCACTGCCGGCTGCTTAGCGGCCACTTTTGTGCTGAGTGCCTTGGCAAAGCCCCGGGGTAAGGAGGTCTCTTGAGCGATTTCCTGGAGCAGGGCAAGGTCCCTGTGGCCTTTGCGCTGCCGGACTTCTTCGGCTTTTTTTGCAAGGATAGTGTGGAGAACGTCGGGCGGATTCGTCATGCTAAATTTATGGGCACTGGTTTGAGAAAGACACAAACGCGTCGAATTTGGCGCGGGCGTCGCCGGTGGCCAATGCCCGTTGCGCCTGACTAACACCTTCTGCTAAGGAGTCGGTCAGGTTGGCGGCGTAAATGGCCGCCCCGGCGTTGAGCAGGGCTATGTCCCTGGCCGCTCCGGGGACGTTGTCTAGCACCGACAACAACCGATTTAAACTGGATTCAACACCGTCAACCGCCAGTTCGGACAAAGTGGCCCTTGGCAGGCCAAATTGCTCGGGTGTGATGGTGTAGGTGGTAATGTGTCCGTGTTTTAATTCGGTGACGGTGGAGGGCGAGGCGATGCTGATTTCATCTAGCCCGTCATCGGCATGGACTAGCAACACATGCTGGCTGCCGGTTTGTTGGAGTACCCGGGCTAAGGGTTCTAGCCAGTGCCGGGCAAACACGCCGATCAGTTGATTGGGAGCCGAGGCCGGGTTGCACAGCGGGCCCAGTAAATTGAACACGGTCCTCACGCCCAATTCTTTGCGCGGACCCACCGTGTGTCGCATCGCTTCGTGATGCTTGGGAGCGAATAAAAAACCGATGCCAACGGTTTCAATGCAGCGGGCTACTTGCTCGGCAGATAAGTCCAAGTTAACGCCGGCTGCTTCCAGAACATCGGCACTGCCGCAGCGGCTGGAAACGGAGCGGTTGCCGTGCTTAGCCACCTGGCCACCGGCCGCCGCCACAATAAAGGCACAGGTGGTCGATATGTTGAACGTATGGGCGCCGTCCCCGCCAGTGCCGCAGGTATCGACCAAATGCGGGCCCTGAACGTTGATTGCACTGGATAGCCCGCGCATAACCTCTACAGCAGCAACCATTTCGGCAATGGACTCGCCTTTGCAGCGCAAAGCGATCAAAAACCCGGCGATCTGGGCATCGGTGGCGCGCCCCTCTAGGATGATCTGCATGACGTTACGCATTTGCGCTGCCGTTAAGTCGTGTTTGTCGAGTACGGTTTGGATAGCTGCTTGGATAGTCATGGTCCGGGCCGGGTTAAAGCCGCTCATTGTAACGGGTTCAGGGCTTTTATCGCCACTTCATCTGAGGATTGGGTAACTGCTATCTTCCGTTAACTCGGCTGTGCCGGGCTTGGTCAAAGGTGTCTGGGTTGGTTAAAAAAACGTGGGCCAAGACCCGGCACAGCCGGGTCGATTTGTCAGATGATTTGCCAAAATGACGGGCTTGGATAAGGGCTTGCCTTAAGCACCGGTAAGGTTGCTGTGCAGCGTTTTCATGCCGGGTATTCCCGGGTTTTTTTCTGCTAAGGTGTCCTGATTTATTGGTTTTGCACTGTGGTGACGGCCATTCCCGCACGTTGACCGGTGCTGGTCAGGCAGCGGCAGTCCAGTTGGTAGTTTTTTACGCCTCTGCCGGTTTTGTTAACCCGGACTTCGTAAATGCCGTTGCCGCCGACCAGGGTGATAGCTGGGCTGGGTTGGCTGTCCCCTTTGTTGGTATCGGTGATGTTTCTGCCCGACAAGCCCCTGATAACTTGGGCACTGATCAGTGCGTTGATATCGGGACTTCTGTCAAAGACAGTGACCCTTAACTGGCGGGTGTCGCCTTGGTCGTTTCTGGAGCAGGTGATGCGGAAAAAATCCGTTGCTGAGCGGGAATTTCTTAGCTGGTTGTCCAACGTAGCGGCAGCCACTTCGGTGCCGGGTGTTGTGCCGATAATCAGTAGGCTGGCGGCAAACCAAGCCAGCCGGTTTGTTGTCGATTTTTTGTCCATAGATTCCTCTGTGGGTTTCGTTTCCGAGTAAGACCAGGGCACGGTTACCCAGTTATTGATCGATGATGGCCACCTGTGCGGTGCCGGTATGCTGATTGTCAAAGGTTAGGCAGTGGAATACGACCGAATAGATTTCTTCCCCTGTGTGGGTTTTGTTGATGCTCATCAGGTAAAAGTCGTTGCCGGTACCGCCGCCCCTAAGCGTGACAAGAGGGCTGCTGGCGGTGTCGCCATCGGTACGGTCGGTGGTGTTAATGGCCTGGGTGCGGGAAGCTATTTGTAAGCTAACCAGCGGCCTTGCTACCGGGGTTAGGTCCCTGATACTGGCAACCATGCGGTCACTAACGCCTCGGCCGTCATCAAAACAGTGCACTTGGTAGACATCAATAGCGGTGCGGTCATGACCCAACGAACCTAAAATATCGTCGGCAACGGCGGTGTTAGCCGGGTTTAAGGCAAACAGGGCGGGTAAGGCCAGAAAAATTAAGGACGGTGCGGGTTTAGGTCGGTATTTCATAAAATTGTCTCCTACGGGTAGGGCCTGTACGTTGTTCGCTGCACACTAAGCCGTCTTAATTTGGCAGGTGTGGCGCAAGCAAGGTGCAGCGTATGCGGGACCAGAGAAGTGGCTTAAGGGGAATAAAACACCACAGAACCTGGACAGCAGGTTTGTGCTGTCCAAGTTGAATTTGCACCCAGCGTAAAGCCGGGTGCTTTAGATCATGCGAGCAAGTCTATCTTGCAGAACCCGTCGTTTAAGATGACAGGACATTATCTGGCAGGCCAGTAATACTGCAGGGAACCGGCAGGTGGCCGACCGCGTGGAATGGGCAGCCAGGCATCAATGTCGGCATCCGTAGGCCGAATGGCCAACCGGTAGCCGGCACCGCAACTGCTGGGCAAGGGGTTGGTCGCTAGGTTACGCACCACGCGCATGGTGGGCCAATAGGTTCCCTGGCTTGGATCCATGAAAGGCAAGGTTCTAGGGTCGTTGAATTTTGCCGTCGCATGACCAATCCAGATGTCCGCCCGGCTGCCGTCGTTGTTGTGTCGAGTGCCCCCTAAGCACCAGTTGGCGGTCGGTGCGCGTACCAGCAATTCTGTGGCGCAAGAGGTTCTTTCAAAACTGATGGGGCTGGTAGTAAACGGAACCCAGCCCTGGGCGCTGGATACACTTTGGTAAAGTGGCGCGGAACGGAATGGGTTGCCGTTATGGACACCAAAACCGCGTCTTATCGGGGTTCTGGCGGCACCTAACAACGTGTTGGTGTCGATGTAAGTAATGGTGTTTTGAAAAAGGCTGGGTTGAACGGTGTTTAAGCCGAGGTTGGTAAAGCCTACGCCTGGCAAGACACCTGCGATGTGTCCGGACAAATCATCTAGGGTATCGATGACAGCACCTGCGGTATCCAGTTTGGTGACAATGGCTAATCTTGGGTCGGCCGCGTTAGGGAACATGGCACTGACCGCAATGACATCCCTAGATGCGGTGCCAGCAGTGGCATCGCCGGAGACGCAGCCGTGGGTGACGTTGACTGCATTTCGGTTGGGCATGCCTTCTTGCACGACATCGCGAAATCCGGTATGAGCTATGGCGCTTTGTGCCGCCATTGAAATAGCTGCTGCGGCGGAAACCCGCGCTAATTGTTTGGCTAAGTTATTTTTCATTTAATTCTCCAGTGTTTGATAAAGGATGCGAACGTATTGTTACGAGCTTGTCCTGTTCACGGGAGTTACTTACGCAAAATGAATGCCATTTCCTGACTAGATTGATAAAATTATATAACACATTGAATTTAAAAGTGTTTTACAAGATACGGAGCTTGGTTTGTTGCCAATAACGCGTGTGCGCGGCAAAAAAACAACAAAAGAACCTAATCCGCAGGCCGTTGGTCATGGCCAGGTGTGTGATATACCCCGATTTTTTTCTGCATCAGAATTGGTAAGCGGTTAATAAGCGGTTAATTAGCAGAAAAATTTAATAATTGCGTGATTTGCCGTGGAATGTTGGGTTATTTCACGCTCTTGCCAAGAATTCAGCAATGCTCCATCCGAGTTGGCATCAACAAACTTAAACCATGCGGGCATACAAAAATCAGGTAATTTTATGCGTTAGTCACTGCCGGACGTGGACAATTTTTTTTGAAAAAGCAAAACAGAAAAAACCTGACTGAATTGGCCGGTTATTGCAGGTTTCAAGAAACTTCGTGTAAATTACCTTCCAACTCTGTCCCTAGGTAATAATTTTTTTATATGGTTTTTCTGTTTGCTTTGTGTCTGTTGTTAAGTTCTAGTTTGGTTTTTGCCTCAAGCGATGCGGAGCCGGCTCTCAATCTTACCCGGCACGAAGTGGGCTTTTTGGCCTTGGCCATGTTTGGCGTGGCTTATGCGCTGGCCATGATCGAGGAAGTCACCGAGCTGCGCAAATCCAAGCCCATGGTGTTAGCGGCCAGCCTGATTTGGATTTTGATCGCGGCCGTCTATGCCCAAAAAGGCTTGGGCGGGCAAGCGGGGGCGGCGTTTCGTGCCGGTTTGGAGGGTTACGCTGAGTTGTTTTTGTTCATTATGGTGTCGATGACCTATTTGAACGCGATGGAAGACCGGGGCGTGTTTGAACGGTTGCGGATCTGGTTGTTGAGCAAAAATTACAGCTACCGGCAATTGTTTTGGATCACCGGTTGCCAAGCTTTTTTTATTTCCTCGTTTTGCAATAACCTAACCACCGCCTTACTGATGGGTTCTGTGGTGCTGGCGTTGGGTAAGGATAACCGGCGTTTTGTAAACCTGTCGTGTATTAATATTGTCGTGGCCTCAAACGCAGGGGGGTCGTTCAGCCCGTTTGGCGACATTACTACCTTGTTGGTTTGGCAAAAAGGCATGGTGCCGTTTGTTGATTTTTTTGTGTTGTTGATTCCGGCAATGGTTAACTTTGCGGTGCCGGCCGCCATTATGCATTTTTTCATCCCCAACGAAAAACCGGCTGCGCTGCATGAAAAATTGACCATGAAGCGGGGTAGCTTGGTGATTATTGGTCTTTTTTTGCTAACCGTCATCACTGCTGCATCGTTTGAGAATTTTCTGGATTTGCCGCCGGCGGCCGGCATGATGCTGGGCTTGACTTACTTGAAGTTTTTTAGTTTTTACCTGCAAAAAACTTCGGAAAAAACGACAAAAAGCGAGCCTGATGACGACAAAATTGATTATTTCGCGCCGCTAAAATACATGAACAACCCACACGTGTTGGCTGATAAAGCGCGTGGCCGGGAGCCGCCTTTCGACGTTTTTACGAAAGTGGCTAATTTGGAGTGGGACACCTTGTTGTTTTTTTATGGTGTGATGATGGCGGTGGTCGGGTTGAGTTTTATCGGCTATCTGGAGCTGGTGTCCCACGAATTGTACGGGGACTTAGACCCCACTATCGCCAACATTTTGGTGGGCATCGCGTCCGCGTTTATCGATAACGGCACCATTATGTTGGCCGTTTTGACCATGTCGCCGGAAATTTCCCAAGGCCAGTGGCTGTTAGTGACATTGACCTCAGGGGTGGGGGGCAGCCTGTTGGCGATTGGTTCGGCGGCCGGTGTCGGGCTGATGGGACAGACTAAGGGGATTTACACGTTCACCAGCCACTTAAAATGGATGCCGGTGATTGCCTTGGGTTTTGCCGCCAGTATTGCCTGTCATTTTTGGATCAACGACCGCTTTTTTACCCTTTAGCCGTTGTTAATAAGTGTTGCTGGTCAAGGTGGGGCGGGGGTGCGTGGGTGCGTGGGATAGCCTTGCAAATAAGAAGCATCGGCGGCAATGAGGTATCGGTCGGTCAATGCGGTGCGGCCAACCAGCATCCGAAACACCATGGTGTCGCGGTTGGTCAGGGTAATTTCGGACTTAATGGCCCGTCCGCCGATCACCAAGTCGGTTTCCAGCACGTATCTGCGCTGCTTATGGCCACCGGAATCCGACACAAGGCGCCGATCTTTAACCGCTGCATGGCATTCAATCACCACGTCGGTTTGTTTTTGGATAGGATGGACAGCGAACATGACCCACGCTTGTTTGCCTTTTTTGTAAGGGTCTATCATGAAAGCATGGAGTGCCGAGGTACGCGCCCCGGTGTCAATTTTGGCTTTGATGGGGGTAACGCCCCATTCGGGCAGAGCCACCCATTCCCGCCAGCCTAACAGGGGCTTCTGTGGTGGCATGTGTACAAAAACGTCTGTCATGGTTCAACCCGTATCTGTATCTACTCATGGCGAATATTGGAGCGTTTACATTATCGTCTGCTCGGATCGTTCGCTTTATACAGGCATTGCCAAGGATGTGTCCAGACGCTTCCTGCAACATGTCGGAGGCGGCGGGGCTAAGTATTTTCGTGGCCGCCAAGCTAAGGCGGTGGTTTATGTAGAGACCGGCCATGATCGGGTTTCCGCCAGCAAACGGGAACTGGCCATTAAGTCCATGACCCGGCCGCAAAAATTACAGTTAATTGCGGCGGCTAACGAGGCATCACCTACACGCACTACGAGACTGGGAGTTGAAACGATTTAACGGCTATCACCGAGCAACTGGCCATGAGAAAAAAACCGCTGGGCATTGGCTGGGTGCTTTGTTGTTAAAAGTTGACATATTATTTCTACACCAGTAACTTAACCGATTTTCACCGCCCCTTCCCCCTGTCTTGTCTGGCTAAGAGCTGTTAATGGAACCCTTTCACCGCATTGCCCGTTTGCCTCCTTATGTATTCAACATTGTTAACGAACTGAAAGCCCAAGCGCGGGCGGCGGGTGAGGACATTGTTGACTTTGGCATGGGCAATCCGGACCAACCAACCCCTCCGCATATCGTCCAAAAAATGGTGGAAGCAGCGCAACGCGAAGACACCCACCGTTATTCCCTATCCAGGGGCATCCCTAGGCTGAGAAGGGCGATATGCAACTGGTACAAGGGGCGTTTTGGGGTTGAATTGGACGCCGATAGCGAGGCCATTGTCACCATAGGTTCAAAAGAGGGCCTGGCGCATTTGGCCTTGGCCACGTTGGGTCCGGGCGATGTGGTGCTGGTGCCCAATCCGGCTTACCCCATCCATCCCTATGGCGTGGTGATTGCCGGTGCCGATGTCCGCCATGTGCCGTTGATTCCGGGCGTAGATTTTTTTGACGAGCTGCACAAAGCGATTACCGATTCTTGGCCTAAGCCTAAGATGCTGATCTTAAATTTCCCCGGCAACCCGACTGCGCAATGTGTGGAATTGAGTTTTTTTGAAAAAATCATCGCTTTAGCCAAGGAAAATGAAATCTGGGTGGTGCATGACTTGGCCTATGTTGACATCGTTTTTGACGGCTACGTCGCCCCCTCCATCCTGCAAGTTAAAGGTGCCAAAGACATTGCCGTGGAGTTTTTCTCCATGTCCAAAAGTTACAACATGCCCGGTTGGCGGGTGGGCTTCATGTGCGGCAACCCGGATTTGGTGGCGGCATTGGCGCGGATCAAATCGTATTTGGATTACGGCACTTTCACGCCGATACAGATTGCCGCCATCGCCGCCCTGGAAGGCCAGCAGGATTGCGTCCTGGAAATTGCCGAGATGTACCGCAAACGCCGCGATGTTCTCTGCGATAGCTTAAATGCCATTGGCTGGCCGGTGCAAAAACCGAAGGCCACCATGTTTGTCTGGGCCAAAATTCCAGAACCCTATTTGGCCATGGGTTCTTTGGAATTCTCCAAAAAATTATTGTTGGAGGCTAAGGTCGCGGTCGCCCCGGGGCTGGGCTTTGGCCAGTACGGTGACGATCATGTCCGCTTTGGTTTGATCGAAAACGAACACCGCACCCGCCAGGCCATCCGTGGCATACGCACCATGATGAAAAAAGACGGGCATTGGTTGTTGTCGAATTGACAGCATTTCTTAAACGAAATTAAAACTTAAGCGGGAGTTAAGCGTTGAAACCGATAAAGGTGGGTTTGTTAGGCTTAGGTACGGTTGGCGGTGGCACGGTCAATGTACTGACGCGCAACGCTCAGGAAATTGCCCGCCGGACAGGCCGGGAAATCATGATTACCCGCGCTGCGGCGCAAGACCTGTCCAAGCCGCGCATTTGTAGCACCGAGGGGATTCAGTTGACTACCAAGCCGATGGCTATTGTCAATGACCCTGAAATCGACATTGTTTTGGAGCTGATGGGTGGTGCCGGGATAGTCAAAGACCTGGTGCTGGCGGCGATAGCCAACGGCAAGCATGTAGTCACTGCCAACAAATCCCTGATCGCCTTACACGGCAACGAGATTTTCGCCAAGGCCAGCGAACGGGGCGTGATGGTGGCGTTTGAAGCGGCCGTGGCCGGTGGTATCCCCATCATCAAGGCCATCCGTGAGGGCCTAGCGGGCAACCACATCCAATGGCTGGCGGGCATCATCAACGGCACCGGCAATTTTATTCTGACTGAAATGCGCGATAAAGGCCGCGATTTCACCGATGTGCTGGCCGAAGCCCAAGCTTTAGGCTATGCCGAGGCCGACCCG
>DBNW01000028.1 GCA_002299425.1 Methylococcaceae bacterium UBA662
TTCAGGGCAGCGAAAGTCCTAAGAATATTCCAGCCCATATACTCAAACAAATTGCGGAGGAAATCGGAAGTGCCCCTTAACGAAACAGAGTTGTTGGAACGCGATGCCAAGCGAAACATTGGCGAGGAACTGCTTGCTGCCATTCGGGATGTTAAATCAGGCCGCCACGGTGCAACCTATGCCATTGAACCTAATGAAATAGTTGCCACACGGGTAAAATGCGGGTTGTCCCAAACGCAGTTTGCAAAAGCACTGCATATTTCATCCCGTACCTTACAGCAGTGGGAACAGGGTCGCCGCCATCCTTCTGGTGCTGCCGAAACACTGCTAAAAATCGTCGCCAAGCATCCAGAGGTGTTGCATGAATTCTTGGTGTCAAACGCATAGTTGCATAGAATGTTTTCTGTTGGCCTTGTTGTTTGCTGTATAGCCCAACAAGTCGGTCAAAGGGATTTAGGGTTTCGCCGCCCGTTGGCGGTTTTGAAGCCCTGGCTTTTTCAAGGTTTGGCGGCTTCGCTTGGCTTTCGTGAGCGGCGCGCCCCTTACCGTAACGTTAAGCGGCTTGAGTCCGGGGTTATTGAGCTTTCGGTGTCAAGGCTGTAAACCGGTAACGGCGGAAAAATCGGAACTTGTCTCTTCCTGTTTTTTTATGGGTTGGGGTGGCCCTCCCTGTGTGTTTTGCGCGGGGTGTTGGTTCGCGCTTTTGCTTCGGCTTTGTGGCTTGTGGCGGCGGCAGTTTTGTCGTACTGAGCCGCTAACGTTTTTCGGGTGTTGGCACGTGGGGTCTCAGCCAGTTAGGTGGGTCTAACTTGCTGAGACCCAGAAAAAACCCCAAGAGTGCGTCACCACCGCGCTACAAGGCCACTAACACCAACGGATGATCGGTCAAATCCTGGTAAATAGCATCCAGTTGCCGTTTGCTGGTGGCTTCAATAGTGACGGTCACGGCTAAAAAATTGCCGTCTTTGCTAGGGCGGGTTTTGACATCGTTTGGGCTGACGCTAGGGGCGTGGCGTTCAATGATTTCGATGACCAATAAATCAAGCCCGACATCGCCTTTGCCCATTGCCTTGATGGGGAACGGGCAGGGAAATTCAAATAAGGTGTCTTCACTCATGCGAACGCGTGTTTGTAAGCTTGGAATAAGCCATCCATTTTTCGATACAATGCGCCGGGTTTACCGTCACCTACTGGTAAGTCGTCCAATTCAATTACCGGAATAATTTCACGGGTGGAACTGGTCAGCCAAATCTCCTCCGCAGAGTGCAACTCAGCCAACGTGATGGGGGTTTCTTGGCACACTACCTGGTTTTGTCCGGCCAGCATCACGATCACATCCCGAGTGATGCCGGGAAGAATCTCATGGCTTTTCGGTGGGGTCCGCAGCTCACCCCGAATCACCGCGAAAACATTGCTAGCCGCCCCTTCCGTGACGTATCCGTCCTTAAGCAAAATAGCTTCGGCACTCCCTTGATCCAGTGCGGCTTGCCGGTGCAGGATGTTGGCCAACAGCGCAATGGTTTTTAAATTACACGAATGCCACCGGCTATCGGTTAACGTCACTGCACTAACGCCGGTGTCTTTACCGGCAAACGGGACAATGTCCTGACACATCACGAATACCGTGGGCGGGGTATTTTCTGGAAAGGCGTGGTCGCGTTTGGCCGCAGCACCTCGGGTGATTTGCAGGTAAAGGTACTGGTCGCGGCCTGAGCTAAGCCAGGGCGCAAAAATAGCTTGCCATTGCTCACGGCTGTACGGATTGGCCAAACGAATACCGGCTAAACTGTGCTCTAGACGCAACCCGTGCTCAGGCCAATGGAACAATCGCCCTTGGTAGGCCGGAATGACTTCATAAACCCCATCACCAAACAAAAAGCCACGGTCCAGCACGGATATGCGGGCTTCGGACAACGGCAAATACGCACCGTTTAGGTAAACCGTGTCATTTTCCATCTTCGTCCCCCTCCCTCATCAGCAAAACGCTGTCGTAAAGCCGGCTTAGGATGTTACCTTGCTCAACTGCGTGCAAGGCCACTAAATCCCGAGTAGCGAGTTCTTCGTCTTTTAAAGTGACCTGAACCGTACCCAGTTTGTCGCCTGCCTTGACCGGGGCAATAATTCTTTTATTGACATTAATAGCCGCTTTCAGATCACTGTAACGGCGGCGGGGGATGGTGACATAAAAATCCTCTTCCAAACCTAAGGGTACGGTTTGGCTTTGCCCCTTCCAAATGCGCGGTTCGGTTAAGGCCGTTTTCCCTTGATAAAGCTTGTGCGCCTCATAAAAACGGAAGCCGTAATTGAGCAAGCTTTGGTTTTGGTTGGCGCGAGCACTGGCACTTTTGGCTCCCATGACCACCGAGATCAGGCGCATGTTTTCCCTTAGTGCCGAAGTCACCAAGCAAAACCCCGCTGCCTCGGTGTGCCCCGTCTTGACACCATCTACCGAATCATCCCGCCACAACAGTTGGTTGCGGTTGTGCTGCTTGATTTTGTTGTAAGTGAATTCTTTTTGCGAAAACCAAGCGTAATACTCGGGAAACTCTTTGATTAATGCGCGCGTTACGATGGCTAAGTCGTGCGCGGTCGTATAATGACCGTCGACTGGCAGGCCATCGGCATTCATAAAATGACTGCCGACCATGCCCAAACGTGCCGCATGCTGGTTCATCATGTCAGCGAAAGTGGCTTCATCTCCGGCAATGTGTTCAGCCAGGGCGATACTGGCATCGTTGCCCGATTGGATGATCACGCCTTTGAGTAAATCTTCAACTTTAACTTGCTCGTTGACCTCGACAAACATGCGCGAACCCTCGGCAGCCCTAGCTTTTTGGCTAATGGTAACCACGTCATCCAGATGCAAATGGCCGTTTTTGATCTCCTTAAAGACCACATAGACGGTCATGATTTTGGTCAGACTGGCGGGGGCCAGTTTTTCATTGGCGTTGTTTTCCGCCAACACCTTACCGGTGTGAAAATCTTGCAGAAAATACGCCTTCGCCTCAATGGGCGGCGGCGGCGGGGTGCTGATTTCTGCTACAGCTACCGTAGCCGACAGAAAAACCAGGCAACCGGCAAACCACAAAAAAAATCGTGAAGGAATTAAGTTAACCATGTTGATTTTGCTAATAGGAGCTTGATAAATAGCTGCAAATTGTACCATGACAGGCGTCATTTTTTAGTCTGCAACAAATTTCCCAATTACAGGAAACGGGCTTTGCATTTAAATCGCGCTGTCGGATAATGCCGCCTCTAACGACTTCTTCACTCACCACTCCAAGCTAACGAGAACAACCATGACCGCATTTCCTATTGATTTGAGCACTTACCAACGCATTACTTTAGATGCCAGCATCCCCACCCTAACCGCCGAGCAAAAAGCCGTCTTGCAGGCCAACATCCAATTGTGCCGCGATGCCATCGTATTTTTTACCGCAACCGGTGCGGCGCGGGGTGTAGGCGGCCACACCGGCGGTCCTTTCGACACCGTACCGGAAGTGATGATTTTGGACGCGCTGTTCCGAGGTTCGGCCCGTTATGTGCCGACTTTTTTTGATGAAGCCGGCCACCGTGTCGCCACCCAATACTTGATGTCCGTGCTAAACGGCGACATGCCGGCCGAAAAACTGGTCGAGTACCGCGCCGCCCATTCGCACCTGCCCGGCCACCCTGAGTTAGGCTTTACCCCCGGCGTCAAATTCAGCTCGGGCCGTTTAGGCCACATGTGGCCTTACGTCAACGGTGTCGCTCTGGCCAACCCAGACAAAACCGTATTTTGCTTAGGTTCAGACGGCTCGCAACAAGAAGGCGACGATGCCGAAGCGGCGCGTTTTTCCGTCGCCCAAGGCTTGAACGTCAAACTGCTGATTGACGACAACGACGTCACCATCGCCGGCCACCCCTCGCATTATTTAAAAGGCTGCTCTACCGCCAAAACCCTTGAAGGCCACGGCGTCACCGTACTGGAAGGCGACGGCGAAGACTTAGACGGTCTGTACGCCCGCATCTGCCAAGCCATCAACACCGACGGCCCGGTCGCTGTCATCAGCCACCGCAAAATGTGCCCGGGCATCAAAGGCTTGGAAGGCTCCACCCACGGCCACGACGTCATCTCCGTGAAATTGGCGTTGGAATACTTGACCGAACGCGGCCATAGCGCCGCCGTCGAGTTTTTGAACGGCATCGTAGCCCCTAAAAACGAGTATAAATTCTTAGGTTCCAGCACTGTATGGGACGCCAACCGCAACGTGTTCGGCGATGCGATGGTCACCGAACTGGGCAAAATGAGCGAAGCCGAGCGTTATGAAAAAATCCGCGTCATCGACTCTGACCTGGAAGGCTCTTGCGGCCTGAAAAAAATCCACGACGCCTACCCGGACATCTTCATCTCCTCCGGCATCATGGAGCGCGGTAACTTTTCCGCCGCCGCCGGTTTCGGCATGGAAGCGGGCAAACAAGGCGTGTTCGGCACTTTCAGCGCGTTCTTGGAAATGAACATTTCCGAGATCACCATGGCGCGTTTGAACTACTCTAACGTGTTAAGCCATTACTCGCACTCCGGCATCGACGACATGGCCGACAACACCTGCCATTTTGGCCTGAACAATATGTTCGCCGACAACGGCCTGGACGACGGCTACGCCACCGCCTTGTACTTCCCGGCTGATGCCCACCAAATGCGCGCCGTAGTCGGTAAAGTGTTCCACGACCCGGGCCTGCGCTTCATCTTCTCGACCCGTTCCAAAGTGCCGATGATCTTGGATGAAAACGGCAACGACTACTTTGCCGGCGATTACCAATTCGTCTCCGGCAAAGACGAAGTTATCCGCGAAGGCACTGACGGCTACATCGTCGCTTTCGGCGAAAGCTTGTACCGTGCGTTGGACGCAGTCGAACGCCTGAAACAAGAAGGCATCGATGTCGGCCTCATCAACAAACCCACCTTAAGCGCCATCGACGAAGACATGCTGCAAAAAGTCGGCTCATCGCCGATGGTGTTGGTGGTCGAATCCTTCAACCGCAAGACCGGTTTGGGCAGCCGTTACGGCTCCTGGTTGCTGGAACGCGGCCTGACCCCAAAATTCGCCCACCTCGGCACCCACCAGGAAGGCTGCGGCGGCCTGTGGGAACAATTCCCGCACCAAGGCATAGACCCGGTTGGTATTATGGCGAAAGTAAAAGAATTGCTGAGCCTGCCCTCCAAACGTTAAGCACGTCTGTTAAATCACCCCCCGGAAAAGCAGGGGGGTGAGCCAGTCAAGGAAGACCGTTTGCCCGGTGCAGTTTCTTAGCCAAGCGGTTTTTCCCCATACGGGTGACCGGAATCACGGGCCAAGACAGCACTTAAATCTAGCCGATTTCCCATTAGACATAAGGCTATCAAATACAGGGTATTAAACGGCGTTCTTCGTTTATTTCTGAGCTTTATGGCTTATTGCAAAAAACAAAACCACATCATTTAACCCGCATACCCCCTTGATACGGCTTGAAGGTCACTATGAATCTACGGCGAGATTACACGACGGTTAAGCAAGCCGGGGCATTCTGTTTAATGAGCATTCTCCCACCGTACCTAAGTAGCATCCCCTTGCCCTTATAAGCAACGCCCTGCCAATGGCAGCAGTCACAGGCACTTTTTATGCCTCTAAAAAATCCAGGACTCCCGAATTTTTTAACGAGGCAACACCAACACTTCATGGGATTTAGAAAAATCCGAACCCACGCTGATCATAAAACTGGTAACTTCCTCGAAATCCAGTTCTGATTTCACTACCATAGACTCATGCACGATCACCGTAAAGCCGTTGGTGGGATTGGGCGAGGTGGGAATGTAAAGCACATAGCGGTCGCCCTCGCGATTGGTCACATAGGCGGGCACCCATACGCCATCTTTAGGGTATTCCACATACACCACCTCACGGGCGCGGCCTTCGCCTTGACCCCGGAACATTTCAATCACTTTCTTGCAAACCCGATAAATACCGCTTAGAAACGGCACCCGCGCGATCAGCAAGTCAAACAAGGAAATAAGCAAAGACTGTCGGTGCTTGCTCAGCTCGTAACCGATGTAGCCTAGCAGCGCATAAATGGCTACGAACACCGCCGTGGTGGTCCAGTAATGACCTACCCAACCTCGAATGTCAAAGACGGTCTGAAGAACGAAATCGACCAGCCAAATAAAAATTTGCACGACGATATAAACCGGCAAAATTGCCAGCACCCCCACCAAGAAGTGGTTAAGTGATATTTTTAAAGAATGTAAAAAAGTAGGCATAAATAAAATTTTGTAGTTTTTTAGTTGTTTTCTTCAGTCTCACCGGCGTGCTGTTTACGGCGCCGGTGAGGTCTGGAGCGTCTGGATTTAGTAACCGTACCTGCGTAAAAATTCGAGCACAGCCAAGGCAGCACCTATCGCCAGGGAAAATACCGCCAAGCTCAGCGCCCATTGCGACATAACCAGTGCTCTGCGGGAAAGACTTACGCTTTCCTGCTGGACCAGTACGTCCTGCGCTTGGCCGGGTACGGGACTGCTTGAAACAAATCGATTGCGAATAAATTTTTCTATCCCAATCACGATGTAAACCACCGTACCGCCAGCCAACGTCAATAACCATTCCTCTTGGCCGATAGGGGCGGTGTGAAACAACCAGTTCATAGCCGGCGCATAAATGAATGCAACTTGGGCCATAACCATGGCAAAAATTCCGAGCCAAATCCAGGGGTTTGAGAACAATCCTAACTTGAACATGGAATGGGTCAGTGACCGGCAGTTAAGTAAATAAAACGCTTGTCCCATGCAGAAAAAATTGACCGCAGCGGTACGCGCTTTTTCGATGGCTTCGCCATGGGCCAGCTCCCACTCAAACAAAGCGAAGGAACCCGCCGCCAGCATCAACCCCACCAGCACACTGCGAAAAACCAGCAACCCGGTCAGGATGGGCTGTTCCGGGTGACGCGGCGCTCGCAGCATGATGTCAGGCTCTTTGGCCTCGAAGGCCAGCGGCAGACCGAGCAGCACGGCGGTCGTCATGTTGATCCAGAGAATTTGTCCGGGCAAGATGGGCAGCACGATGCCAGCAAATACCGCGATCAAAATAACCAAGCCCTGGCCAATGTTGGTGGGCAAGGTCCAGGTGATGAACTTCACCAGGTTGTCGTACACACCCCGGCCTTCCTCGACGGCGGCGGCGATGGAAGCAAAGTTGTCGTCGGTCAGCACCATGGCGGCGGCCTCCTTAGAGACCTCGGTGCCGGTGATACCCATGGCCACGCCGATGTTGGCTTGGCGCAGTGCCGGGGCGTCGTTAACACCGTCGCCGGTCATGGCGACGATGTGGCCGCGCCCTTGCAGAGCAGTCACCAGACGGAGTTTTTGCTCTGGCGCGACCCGGGCGAACACCGTGGTGTTTTCCGCCGCATCCGGGAAGCCCTGCTCGGAAATTTCCGAGAGGGCGCGGCCATCGAGAGCCTTCAAGGGTTCACCCTTACGGCCTAAGCCTATTTGCTCAGCAATGGCAACGGCGGTGCCGATGTGGTCGCCGGTAATCATTTTTACCTGCATACCCGCCGCGTGGCAGCGCGCCACCGCCTCGATCGCCTCGGGCCGTGGCGGGTCTATCATGGCTTGCAGGCCAATAAAAGTCAGGCCGGTGGCCACCTGTTCGTGGTCTACCGTGCGCTCATCCTGAGAGCGTTCGCCACGGGCGAAGGCCAGCACCCGCAGACCTAGTGCCGCCAGTTCACTCACTTCGCGCAGAATGCTCTCAGCCTCTAGGGGCACCCGATTTAACCCAGCATCGAAGGCGGCATCGCAACGCTTCAGGAGACTTTCGACGGAACCCTTCAGATAAACGTGGTGAGCATCCTCGCCTTGATTGTGATGCAAGGTAGCCATAAATTGATGCGCCGACTCGAAGGGAATGGCATCTAAGCGCGGATGGGCCTGCTCTACGGGTTCGCGGTGCAAACCGGCCTTGTGGGCACAAACCAGCAGCGCACCCTCGGTAGGATCGCCTTCGATGCGCCAGCCGTCCACGTCCGCTACCAGACGGGCGTCGTTGCACAACAGGCCCGCTTTCAGTGTTTCCAGCAATGCCTTGAGCTCTTTAGGGTTAATCGGCTGACCATCCTGACGAATATCACCCTCGGGTGTGTAGCCGGATCCGTCGACCTCAAAGCGCCTGCCCGCGACGTACAGGTACTTAACGGTCATTTGGTTTTGGGTGAGCGTACCGGTTTTGTCCGAGCAAATAATGGTGGTGCCGCCTAACGTTTCTACTGCCGGCAGCTTCCTGATGATGGCGTGGCGCTTAGCCATGCGCCGCACGCCGAGGGCCAAAGTGATAGTCACCGCCACCGGCAGGCCTTCAGGGATGGCAGCCACTGCCAGTGCCACCGAGGCCACGAAGGTTTCAATCAGGTCTTCGCCGCGTACCCAGCCGGCCAGGAACGTTAACGCCGATAAACCGATGATGAACCACATGAGCAGTCGGCTGAAATGGCCTATTTTTCGGGTTAGTGGCGTTTCCAGTTCGGTGGCTTCGCTGATCAGGCGGTTAATGCGGCCGATCTCGGTGCGGTCGCCGGTTTCCACCACCACGCCGACGCCGGTACCGTATGTTACTAGGGTGGACGAGTAGGTAAGATTGGTGCGGTCCGCCAAAAGCGTGTCGGCGGGCATCGGATCGGTCCGTTTTTCCACCGGCACCGACTCGCCGGTCAAGGCCGATTCGTCGATTTGCAATTCTTTGACACGCAATAAACGCAAATCCGCTGGCACTTTGTCGCCGGACTGCAAAAACACGATGTCGCCGGGAACCAACTCAACCGCCGGAATGACTATCCGCGTGCCGTCTCGCAGCACCGCAGCACTGACGCTAAGCGAGCGCGATAGGGCAGCGATGGCGCGCAGTGCGCTCATTTCCTGGATGAAGCCAATGACGGCGTTAACCAGCACCACGCCGAAGATCACGCTGGCATCTACCCAGCTTTTCAGGAAGCCCGTCACGAAACCGGACAACAACAAAATGTAAATAAGCGGGTTATGGAATTGGGCCAGAAACAGAACGATGACACTTTTGCCCTTTTTCGGGGTCAGGCTGTTGGTGCCAAAACGTTCGCGACGGCCCGCCACTTCAAGCTCAGACAGACCGCGTACAGCGTCCACCTCCAGATGTTGCGGTAACGTTTCAGTAGGCAAATGATGCCAAAGCTGGGCTTTCGTATCTTTCATAAAGTTTTCCTCTTTAAGGGTTTCTGCGACTTGTTGTTTTAGCACAGGTTGTAACGTTTTTTCATGACGGCACACAGCACCACGCCAAAGCCGGCCAGTACGCCCGCAGCGACGAAAGCCGGCGTATAGCTACCCGTGACGCCAAACAGCCACGAACCTACAAAAGGTGCAAAAGCACCCAGTCCAAAAGCGGTGAACACCAAACCGTAATTGACGCCTAAGTGCTTGGTGCCAAAGCAGGATGCAGTCAGTACCGGAAACAACCCTAAGGTGACTGCGAAGCCCCAACCTAGCAGTGCCGAAGCCACATACAATGCCGGCAAGGTCACGGCGAATACCGGAAAAACAAACAGCACTGCGGCCTGTACGCAATAGGTGATAATCATCACGCGCATAAGGCCGAAGCGGTCGGCTAGAAACCCGGCCAATGGCCGACCAAAGCCGTTAAAAGCAGAGAAAATAGAAACTGCCACTGCCGCCTGAACGGAACTTAACCCAATCGAGAGACCAAAAGCCGGGAGCAGACCGAGCGACATCAGGCCACCTGCTATCACCGAACCTAAAGTGAACCAAGCTAGCCAAAACTTGGCCGTACCCCAAAGCTGTCTGGGTGTGTACTCGGGCTGAGCCGGAACCCCATCCAGGTCAGCAGGCGGCTGCCAACCGTAGGGTTTCCAGCCTGCCGGCGGGTCTTCTAAGATACTAGCCGCCGCCAAGCAAACAACCAAGGTTAGGAACCCCATGAGCAAAAAAGTTTCTTCGATGCCGTGCACGGGAAGCAAATACTCGGACTTGATCGGTGCTATCACCAAGGCCGCCAAACCGAAGCCCATAACAGCGGTAGAAACAGCAAACCCGGGGCGATCAGGAAACCATTTGCGGGTAGGCGGTACCACACAGGCGTAGCTTAGGCCGCACGCCGTGCCGCCAATCAGTCCGTAACTAAAAACCAACCACCAAGGATTAGGAAAGTAGCCAACCAGCGCGGCCAGACCATAGGCCACAAAAAACAGCACCGCGCCCACCGTAGCAACAGACCTCGGTCCCCAGCGGTCCTGCATCCAACCGGCCGGCACCATGACCAATGCAAGAACCACCATGTACACGGTAAAAGGCAGGGTGGCTTCGGCCTTAGTCCAGCCGAATTGTTCCATTTTAGGCACTACTAAAACGCCCCAGGCATAAGAAAACCCGCACATCAAACCCAACAGAAAACCGGCAAAAGGAATTCGCCAGCGCAGCCAAAGAGGGGGTGTTTTGTGTGGGGAGGGGGTGTTTTTAGTCATGTTTTCCCAGTTTAGCAAGAGTGGTAAGAGTACAGCAGAAGAGTGCCGCCCGTGTTATCAGGGGCGGCAAGGATGCAGGAACCGTTGCTGATACCTGCCAGATTGACAAGGCAGTCCGTTTTTAGCTGTTTATCCAAAGATGCGCCGCCACACTGGCCGCATAGCCTGCGAACACTACCGGCATCCATTTTAAATGCCCCACAAAGGTGTAATAGCCTTTGCCCTGGCCCATCAAAGCCACACCTGCGGCTGAACCAATCGACAGCAACGAACCGCCCACTCCAGTGGCCAAAGTGATCAATTGCCACTGCGTGATATCCATTTCTGGCTTCATACTGATAACCGAAAACATAACCGGAATGTTGTCAATCACCGCTGAGACCACGCCTAAAATGATATTCGCTTGCATCGGCCCGAGGCCGACATACAGCGCATTGGACAGCAGCTCAAGAAAACCGATGTACTGCAAGCCACCGACGGCAAACACGATACCAAAAAAAAACAGCAAGGTATCCCATTCTGAATCCTTAACGCAGTTAAAAATATCGTAATGGCCTTCAAAACGGCTGGATGTGGTGAAGTGATAACTCAGTACCATTAAGAACGACAAACCCACCATCATGCCCATAAAGGGAGGAATATGCAGGTAATTTTCACCGAGAATGGCAAACACGATGGTCAGCACAAAAAAACAAGTGATGCGTTTAGCGCCGGTTTTCATCCGAACCGCTTCGGCTTTATCACTAACAGGCGGCAGCGTATTGGGTACAAAAAACTGCATAACGAAGGCCGGAACCAAGAAATTCAGCAACGACGGGATGAACAACTCAAAAAACTCCAGGAACTGGACGTGTCCCGATTGCCAAACCATTAAGGTGGTAATGTCCCCAAACGGACTGAAAGCACCGCCAGCATTGGCGGCAACCACGATGCTGATGAAGGTCAAATTAACAAACTGCCTGGCATCTTGGTTGGCAAAGGCCATGACTACGGCCCCAACCAGCAGAGCCGTGGTCATGTTGTTGGCAAATGAAGACAGAAAAAAAGCGATGAAGCTTGTTATCCAAAACAATTTTCGATAACTGAAGTGCTGTCGACTCAGCCAAGCACGCAACGCTTCAAACACATTGCGCTCGGTCATGGCGTTGGTATAGGTCATCGATACCAGCAAAAACAGCAGCAATTCAGCATAATTCATCAAATCATGCATAATCCAGCCGCGAATTTCTTCTCGACCGTGGCCGCTTTCGATTGCTAGATAGGCGGCCAAAATCCAAATAAAACCGGCCGCCATGATCACCGGCTTGGATTTTCTAAGACCCGTGAACTCCTCGGTCATAACAAAAATATAAGAGATCACAAACAACGCCAAACACAGCATGCCAATGACAGAATGGGGTTGGTTTAACATGGGCGGCAACGGAGCCGAAGCGTGAACCGGGAAGACAGCAAAAAAAAACAACAAGGGCGACAAATAATACATTTTTTTTCAGTGTGTTAAGTTAGAAAAAAGACCCTAGACCTGCCGGTACGCTCTTTAAGGGGCTGCACCCGGTTATTGTAAATAGTCGCTAACACTGACTTGGTTATGATCAAGGTCAGTTGTGACTTCAGCGGGCGGACCGCTGAAAAAATCATTCAACTCTTGAACGAGAATTTTGGTCTTTTCAGACAATTGCAGCAGACGGATACGGACTTTTTTGCTCCAACCCACGGGTTCTGTAAACGGCAACAACATGCGCGTTAAGGTCAGGTGCTTATCAAAAACGTCTGCCAAGTTTTCCATTAGGCCAAGCTCTTTTTGTCTGTCCAGCAATTTACTGGCGATCACCCTGGCATAAAACTTACTGGCAAATACTTGTACCGGCACCATCATGGCAGCAATCACCAAGATACTAATCGGGCCGATGAGGGGATCAATAATCAAGTCGGCTATGCCGCCGACCTGCACTTCCACAAATACAAGGGTTACGGCAATGACGCTTAAGACCACCAGGCTGCTGAGGTTAACCCACTCCTTCCACAAGACCAATCCTTGTTTCACTTCCGGGATAACTAAAGACTCTAAGTCTTGGATGTTTTTCTGCAATGCCAACAGCACCCGGTAGGAACGGTCGTGGCCGACATTTAGAATGCGGCTGTCCAATTCGGCAAAATAACGGCCCAGTTGCGGGGAAGCGGTGCTTTGCTGGTTTGGTATGACCATAAAATGCCCCGTATTCAAGCCAAATTCCGCCAGCTTCCTTTGCCAAAGGTTAATGTTTTCGGCATTGCCCAGAGTGGGCGATTCCTCAATGAGATAAATAAACTTGTTACTGTCCTGATGGCTAACAATGCTTTCTATGAAGCCATTGATCAGGGGCGTGTCTTGCTCTAAGGTGTCCGTGAACACTAGCACCAAATCCGAATGCTCGATGGTGTGTTTGACCAGCAGGGTGATAACAGGTGTCATCAGCACTGTCGACAGGTTCGGCGCATCGATAAACAGCCTGCCTCTAAGTTTTGGGCTGTTGTAAGTTTTAAGCTCCAAATAGGAATTAACACGCGCACCCTCGCCGACTTCCTGCTGCTCGATTTTTTGGCTGACCTGGAAAAAAGGGTAACGCGGGTCCACGTCTAAGGCTGTGGCCGGCAAAGTGACCGAATTGGACTGGTTGCTGTAAAGCAATACCGAAAACTTGTGAGGCGTTGTATGAAACCCCTGAGGCAGTGCCTCAGAGCCAAAATAGCTGTTTATAAACCGCTGCTTGGCCGAAGCATTGCCGCCAAAAATACTGATCACGGGCCACCAGGATTGTTTGCTGGCGGTGGTTTCCTCAGGACCAATAAGACCTAGGTCAAACTCGATTTGATCCAACTCCTGAAACACCTTGAGTGCCTTTTGCAGCACCGGATTGTTACCCGCGAATTGTTTTTCAAGGTTATAAAGGTGCTTGTTGGATGTTTTTTCAGCCATTGATCCCCCTATTATTGTTTGCTGTCATTGAAGATTTATCACAAATTACCCGGCGCAAGCCCTAAAGCCCTGTTTACCGTGCCCATACCTTAAGGAGTCAACACTGTATTTTTAGCCGGCTGACTGTGGTCCGTTTCCGGGTAATCCAGGGTGTAATGCAGACCGCGACTTTCTTTGCGCTGCAACGCACAACGCACGATCAACTCGGCCACTATCACCAGGTTTCTTAGTTCTAGCAAATCACTGGTCACTCTAAAGTTGTTATAGTATTCACTGATTTCTTTTTTCAACAGCTTCACCCGGCTCAAAGCCCGATACAAGCGTTTGTCGGAACGCACGATGCCGACATAATCCCACATAAATCGACGCAATTCGTCCCAGTTGTGGGACACCACCACCTCTTCATCAGAATCGCTAACCTGCGACTCATCCCAATCAGGCACGTTAGGCGGCATAGCAATGCTGGGCAGCTTTTGCAAAATATCAATGCTGGCGCGCTCGGCGAACACCAGGCACTCTAACAGTGAATTGCTGGCCATCCGGTTGGCCCCGTGCAGACCGGTGCAGGCCACCTCACCAATAGCGTACAAATTGGCGATGTCGGTCCTAGCAAAGCTGTCGGTCACCACCCCGCCACAGGTGTAATGGGCGGAAGGCACCACCGGGATCGGCTGCTGGGTGATGTCAATGCCAAACTTCAGGCATTTCCTATGAATAGTCGGAAAATGTTCGAGAATAAACGCTGCTGGCTTATAGCTAATATCCAGATAAACACACTCAATACCGCGTTTTTTAATTTCATGGTCAATGGCTCTAGCAACAATGTCGCGGGGTGCTAATTCGGCCCTGGGATCAAAATTTTGCATGAACGGGACACCATCCGGCAATAACAAACGCCCGCCCTCGCCCCGCACCGCCTCGCTGATCAAATAAGACTTAGCATCGGCATGGTACAAACAGGTAGGGTGAAATTGCATGAATTCCATATTACTAACCCGGCAACCCGCCCGCCACGCTAAGGCAATGCCGTCCCCGGTGGCCGATTGCGGGTTGGTACTGTAAAGGTAAACCTTACTGGCCCCACCGGTTGCTAACACCACGACCCGAGCCAGCAGGGTTTTGACCTGTTGATTTTGCGAGTCCAAAACGTAGGCACCCACAATTCTTTTGGCATCGCCGCCCTGGGGGTCGCTGGTAATCAGCTCTATGACGTTATGGTGTTCCAGCAGACTGATGTTGACATGCTCCCGCGCTCTTTCGATCAATGACAATGACACCGCCTTGCCGGTGGCATCGGCGGTGTGGACAATGCGCCGATGGGAGTGTCCGCCTTCACGGTTAAGGTGCAGGATTTTCTGCCCCGCCTCATTGGTTTCCTCGGTGAAGGCGACACCTTGTTTTTGCAGCCAGTCTATGGAGCTTTTGCCGTGCGTCACCGTCAACCTAACGATGTCCGGGTTGCACAAGCCGCCACCCGCCACCAGCGTGTCCTCGATATGCGATTCTAGGGAATCTTTAGCATCAAACACCGCCGAAATCCCGCCTTGCGCATAATAAGTGCTGCCCATAGTCAGGGCAAATTTAGACAAGACAGCGATCCTAACTCCTTTTTCTGCCAACCTCAGGGCCAGGCTCAAGCCCGCGCCGCCGCTGCCAATGACCAGCACATCGTAATTGCTCGATCCTTTCATGTTTTCAATAACCCCTGATACCCTGAACGGCTTTGGCCGACGCTCCTGTTTTTGCCCGTCAATCTCAGGCAAGGCGTTGTAATATCTCAGGCCATGCGCCTCAGCTAATAACCAAACAGCAAAACACGCCCATTAAAACTGCAAATAATAGCTAAGCCCCGGCAGTTGTTGGATAATACTGCCTTTTACCGTGATAACATAATTTCGTCATAATGTGCCCCAGCCATCTTGCCCTTAACAACGATTAAAAGGCTGCAGTGAACAATCAACCCAGTATTAGTGCAGAATTGGACGAGGAACTTGTAGCCCGCGTCCAACGGGGCGACAAAAAAGCCTTTGACCTGCTGGTGATCAAATACCAACATAAAATCATCCAATTAGTTAACCGCTATGTCAAAGACCCTTGCGAAGCTCAGGATGTCGCCCAAGAAGCTTTCATAAAAGCCTACCGCGCCCTAAATAATTTTCGTGGCGACGCCGCTTTTTACACCTGGCTGTACCGAATCGCCATCAACACCGCCAAAAATTACCTACAAGCCCGTTCACGGCGTAGCGGCCAATTTGAAGTCGACATTCAAGATGCCGAAAAAGTAGAAAACGCCCCGCAGTTGCACGACTTAAATTCCCCGGACAACCATTTAGCTAATCAACAAATAATCGAAACTATCAAGGAAGCCATTAGTCTACTCCCCGAAGAAATGCGGACAGCCATTGTTCTTAGGGAGTTTGAAGGTATGAGCTATGAACAAATTGCCGAAGCTATGGACTGCCCGATAGGGACCGTCCGTTCACGCATATTCAGGGCCCGGGAGGCCATAAACGAAAAATTATCCCCTTTGCTCACACACGGTGAATTTCGATGAATAACCAACTAAAACAACAACTTTCAGAATTTCTTGATGACCAACTGGATGCCCAGACTGCGCTCAATTTGTTAAGAGAAATCCAAGATGACAAACAACTCGCCCTCACCCTAAATCGCTACGCGGCAATCGGTCACGCGTTAAAAAATACCCCTCCCATTTTCGATGACGGTACTTTCTTAGCGGCTGTGTCCGCGCAAATTCAACAAGAACCCAGTTATCTTTTGCCGACACAAAGCAAACAGACCCATGAACCTCGCCGCTACCAAGTTCTTGCCGCTGCTGCCTCGGTAGCTTTAGTTGTGTTTTTAGGCACACAAACGCTACACCAGCCAACCACCCGCGAGTCGGTCACCAACGTAGCCCTCTCCGACCCAAAGCACCTAACGACCGCTGCCCGGCCCAATGCCAAGGAAGCCGAACTCGCCCCGTTAAACGAGCGTATCCACGATTACCTTCAAGCCCACAATAACGGCGTTTACACTAGCAGCGATCCCGGCCTGCATCAGGCAGCAAAAGTAACCGCATACTCCAAGTGACCGATGATCCCGCCATTTTGCTTAATTTTTGCCCTGTTCTTTTTTACTGCCGGACTGCCTGCGATCGCCGCCCCTACAGACTCCGCTAACGCCACCCAGGAACCGCCGCTTACCGGCAAACAAATCCTGCAAAAAACCGCTCAGTCCCTACGGCACTCCAATTTCCAGGGTACGGTCGTATTTTTGCGGAACGGCAAACTTGAACCCATGCAATACATCCATGCCTTCAACGACGGCCTAGAACAAGAGCGCTTGCTGTCGTTAAATTCGCCACTCAGAGAAATGGTCAGGGAAGCCGGTAAAGTCAGTTGTTTTTACCAAAAAAGCCATTACCAACGGGTGGAGCACCCACCATTCAACCGCTCTTTTTTAGTGGACTTGCCTGCCGACATTGGCATTCTGGAGACCGCTTACGCCATTGAACTAGCGGGTGAGGAAAACATTGCCTTGGTGCCAACTTACGTCATCCACCTAAACCCCATCGACAAATTCCGCTACCCGCGAACATTTTGGGTGGAAAAACGGCATTTTTTGCCTCTCCAGGCGATCGTATCCCCCTTGGATGGAACGGCTATCGAGAGCGACCCTTTAGAGCAAATGGTATTCACGGATTTTTCAGTCAAAGACCACATTCCCTTCGTAGATATCCAACCCACTCAACCACCAGACCCGTTCAACCAAATTACCCCGCTGCCAATAACGGCGGCCAATTTCGCGGTTGAACGGCTGCCCCTCGGGTTCAGCAAGCTGTTTTTTAACCGCCGTCTCATGCACAACGAGGCGCGACCCGTCGACCAAATGGTATTAAGCGACGGTTTAGCGTGGGTTTCCATTTACATGGAATACAAAAAAACAGGGCTAGCACACACTGAGACGGCTGAAAACATCAGCATCCCCCCTGTCGGGGCCATCCATTTTTACAGCCGGACGCTGGGCGACTTTGAATTTACTGTCATGGGCGATGTCCCCCCGAAAACCGTCAAACAAATCGCCGAAAATATCCAATTGCGCAACAGGCAGTAACTGCCCCTTAATTTTCGGCGCGGCCCAGTCCCCACATTACGGTCAGCGACCTGCCTGGTAGCACCCGCCTCTTTAGCGACACCCGTCTATGCCAACCCCCAAAGGAAATTTTATGCACAAACTGCTCACACTCTGCCTACTGCCGCTGGCCTTTTCATGGCAAAGCGCCTGGGCGCAACTGCCTGACTTTACCGACATGGTAAAAACCAACGGCACAGCTGTAGTCAATATCAGCACCACGCGAAAAGCCAAACCGTCTCCCGCCCACAACCCACAACAACTGCCGGAAGGCATACCGCCGGAAATGGAAGAGTTCTTACGCCGTTTCTTTAACAATCCCGACGGCGACTACGGGCCAGGTGACAGCCAATCTTTAGGTTCAGGCTTTGTCATTTCCCAAGACGGTTACATCCTAACCAACCATCACGTCGTTAAAGACGCCGACGAAATTACCGTCAAGTTTTCTGACCGCCGCGAATTGGAAGCCAAATTAATCGGCTCCGACCCGCGCACCGACATCGCTTTACTGAAAGTCACCGCCAACCAGCTACCCGCAGTCAGCATAGGCAACCCTGAGCAACTGCACGTCGGCGAATGGGTACTGGCTATCGGCTCGCCCTTCGGCTTTGAACAATCCGTCACTGCTGGCATCGTCAGTGCCAAAGGTCGCAGCCTGCCCAGCGGCAACTACGTTCCCTTCATCCAAACCGATGTCGCCATAAACCCCGGCAACTCAGGCGGCCCGCTGTTCAACATGGAAGGCCAAGTGGTGGGTATCAACTCCCAAATTTACAGCCGCACCGGTGGTTTTATGGGCTTGTCATTCGCCATCCCGATTGACGTAGCGATGGGCGTGGCCGAGCAAATCAAAACCCACGGCAAAGCCGAACACGGCTGGCTGGGCGTGCAAATTCAGGATGTCACCCGGGAATTAGCCGAATCTTTCGGCATGAAACGGCCAGAAGGTGCCTTGGTTTCAAGAGTGGTGCCCGGCAGCCCGGCAGAAAAAGCCGGCCTACAAATTGGTGACATCATTACCGAGTTCAACAACCAGACCATTGCCGCCTCCGGCGACTTGCCGCCCATGATCGGCATGACTGCTATCAACAGCAGTGCCACCCTAAAAATTATCCGCCAAGGCGAAACCAAAACCGTAGAGTTTAAAATTGGCCGTCTGCCCGAACAACCCGATCACTTAGCGCAAGGCGAACAACCGGAAGCGAAGCCGACCAACAAACTGGGGGTGAGCGTGGTTGATCTAACCGGCGAACAACGCGATAGACTAGGCGTTGCCAGCGGTGGCGTATTGGTGCAACAAGTTGTCAAGGGCGCAGCTAAAAATGCGGGCATCCAGCAAGGTGATGTCATTTTACGCATCCAAAACCAGCCCATCCGCAACAGCAAAGACTTTAACGACGCCATCAAAAAACTGCCGACCGGAAGATCGGTGGCGGTGTTGATCCAGCGCAACGGCAATCCCGGTTTTCTAGCGTTAAAAATTGACGAGTAACACAAAAAAGCATTAAGAGCTGTAGGTCGGGCATGCTTTTTATGCCCGACCTACTCGGCTGAAACCTGACGCCTTAGGGTCTTTTTGGCCTTAGGGCGTTTTTATTGGCTCGACGCGGGCATCGACGGGGACAAGCGGTTTTGCCGAGACCGGGCCGGCCCTGTCCAAAGTGCTTGATTAAACCGATGCCATGCTGAAATGACCCGTTAAAACGGCTATTGACCATAACGGGAACCGGATTGGGTTATAATTTTGTTTTGTCATCCGACTCACTTAAAGGCACTCCTGTCTTCCAAAACAGCCTAACCAAGAGGCCAACACCATGATTATTAACGGCGTCACCATCGATGCAACGTTCGCGGAAGCGTTCCCCATGAAAGCCACTCGCGTTATCATCACCGCGCAAAATGCAAAATGGGCACTGATCGCCGCCCAAGCCATGACCGGGTTTGCTACCTCTGTCATCGCCTGCGGCTGCGAGGCGGGCATTGAACGCAACCTAAGCCCGGATGAGACTCCCGATGGACGGCCTGGTGTTTCTGTCATGCTGTTTGCCATGGGCGGCAAGGGCTTGGCTAAGCAACTGGAAACCCGCGCCGGTCAATGCGTGCTGACTTCGCCCACCTCCGCTTTGTTCGCCGGCATAACCAGCGACAGCAAAATTCCCTTAGGCAAAAACCTGCGCTATTTTGGCGACGGTTTCCAAATAGCCAAAGTCATCAATGGCCGCCGTTACTGGCGCATTCCGGTGATGGACGGCGAATTTCTCACCGAAGCCAGCACGGGTCAGGTCAACGCCATCGGCGGTGGCAATTTTTTGGTGTTAGCGCAGTCGCAGCCGCAAGCCCTAGCCGCCTGCGAAGCCGCCATTGAGTCCATGCAAAAAATTCCCAACGTCATCATGCCCTTCCCCGGCGGCGTGGTGCGTTCCGGCTCCAAGGTCGGCTCTAAGTACAAGACGCTGAACGCCTCTACCAACGATGCTTTTTGCCCGACCTTAAAAGGCCAGACCGCAACCGAATTGTCGGCCGACATTGAATCGGTCATGGAAATTGTCATCGACGGCCTGACCCAGGAAGACATCGCCCAGGCCATGCGCGCCGGCATAACCGCAGTGTGCCATTTAGGCCTAGCGGCTGGCATTAACCGCATCAGCGCCGGCAATTACGGCGGCAAATTAGGCCCTTTCCACTTTCATCTACAGGAGATCATGGCATGAGTGCGTTGACTTTCACCCTTAAAACCCGCCCCGACCAGCGCGTAGACCTCTCGCCCCTAGTCTGCCAACAACTGCAAGGCAAAGAACACCCTGAAATTGCCGCTATTGAATTGCAATGCGGAAAACGAAAAGTGCGCGTAGACGCGCTGTTTGCGCTGTCAGGGTTTGACACCTCGCACATCGTCATCAAAAACAGCGTTGACAAGTTGGATTTTATTGGCAAGGAATTAGACGGCGGCACTGTAACGGTGGCAGGCGATGCCGGGGCCTATCTGGCTCTGGGCATGAAATCGGGTGCGGTTACAGTCAGCGGCAATGCCGGTTTGTATGCCGGTTGCGAGCTGAAAAAGGGCTATCTGGAAATTTCCGGAAACGCCGGTGATTTCTTAGGTGGCGCTTTACCCGGCAACAAAATGGGCATGAAAGGCGGCCTGATTTTGGTCAAAGGCCATGCCGGTGAACGGGTCGGCGACCATTTGCGGCGCGGCGTTATTTTGATCGAGGGCAATGCCGGCGATTATTGCGGTTCTCGCATGATCGCCGGCACTATTGCCGTGATGGGGCAAACCGGCCGGTTTTTAGGCTATGCCATGCGCCGAGGTACTTTACTGCTGTGGCAGGAACCGCAGTTATCGGCCACCTTCAATGATTGCGGCAGCCACACCTTGGCGTTTTTGCCCATGCTGTTCAACAGCTTTAAAGCACTGGATTCGCGTTTTGCCGACAGTGCCAGCGCATTTAACCGGGTCCGGCGTTATGCCGGGGACATGGCAGAACTAGGTCAGGGCGAGGTTTTGGTAAAATGCACGGCTTTTTAATCGGATAAAAATCGGTTTATTGCGCATCCTCACCACGAACAAGCGCCAGCCGCTGCTGCGCACCGTTTAAAACAACTTAAACCGCGCCAAATAACCGAAATGGTCAGAGACAATCGGGTAAAAGCTGTCATCAAAAATCAAGTCCATCGACTTGACCCGCATCGGCTGGCCGTGACGTTTGAAGATGTAGTCGATACGTTTAGGTGGGCCGTGTTCCCAGCCGTGAATGCGCCCGTGGTAGCTGGGCTGATAAAAGCGGTACGGGTGCAGTTCGTGGTATTGGTCAATGTATTCGGCTTTGCCGACAATGTGGTTGTAGGCATGGCCGCCGGCCGGGGCGTTGAAGTCGCCGACCAGTAAATCCGCCCTCACACCAAAATGCAGGCGCGAGTCGACTAATTTACGCAGATTCCAGTATTGCTCAAAAAAACCGTGATGCGCCCAGCTTAAATGCACATTAGCCACATGCAGCACGCCGAAATTAGGCACATGGATGCACGACACCGTGACATTGCGCGACATGTAGTTGTCCTTGCGGCGGTCTAGCGAAACATAATCAGAATAGTTATGCCGCATCGGGTAGCGACTGAGAATAGCCGTGCCTTCCCGCCAACGGTGAAAGCCAATATGGCTCCAATCTTGAAAAATATGGTACCACCGACCCGAATCGCGCAGCCGCCGGCAAATACGGAACGCCATGTTAGACGGGGCTTCGCCGTAAGGGTGGACGATGGGGTCGTGCCGGTATTCGCCGACTTCCTGAAAACACACCAGGTCAATTTTTAACTGGGCGATGGCCTCGCTGATAATCCGCACCTCGCGCTCGTGCTGGTGCAGGGTGTCGAACGGGCAATGCCGTGGGTGTTGCTGGTAAGTGTGCAGGTTCAGCGTCAGCAAAGAAAGTTCCATACTAAACCGTCATTTGGGTTCAAAAACGAACAAGTAGCCGTTATGGTCGGAGACCCGGCCGTAGTCTTGGTCGGTAAACAAGGCCGTGGCAGATACCGCCTGCAAGCCGGCGTCTGGGGTCATAAAAATATAGTCGATGCGGTAATCTTGGCTTAATGTCTTTTGCCAATAAGGGTCGTCCAAGCGAAAGTTTTTTTCTGGCCGATACACACCCTGGGCAGCTAAGTACTGATCATCGTAGCCGTAATCCACCCGCACGCTCTGGTACGCATCGGAGTCGGCGGCAATGTTAAAATCACCGCACAATAAGGTAGCGATTGCTTGTTGCTTGCTTGCCGCCCATTCGTGCAAACGGCGAAATTGCCCGGAAAACCCGCCCTCCCACCAGCTTAGGTGTGCGGAAAAAACATTCACGGTACCGATGTATGGCACGTCTACCGTCGCCATGACCACCTTGCGGGCGTTGATGTCGTAGGCATCGCTGCTGTCGGAAACATAACCGGCCTCATAGCCGTACATCGGATAACGACTGAGGATGGCCACCCCTTCCCGGTAGCGGCCGAAACCTAAGTGCGACCAGTCGCTATGAATACGGTAAGGTTTAGCCAAGTGTTCGTTGATGATGCGGGCGGCATTAGACTGCCAATCGCCTTCGCCGTTGTTCCAAAATTCGGCGACTTCTTGCAAACACACCACATCGGCTTGTTGTTCGTCGATGGCCTTGGCAATTTGCCTGAATTTGTAAGCCTGGTTGTCCTCTTGGTAACAATGCAAGTTTAGGATCAGCACGCTCAACGGTTTGCGCGACAACACATAATGGCCGCCACCGTTGTCATCGCCAATACTCTGCCCGCCGCTTTCGGCGCAAACACGGTACTGCACCTTGAAAGCTTGGCCGACCCTAAGCCAAGCCTGCCATATCTGAACACCGTAGTGATTGGGATTGCGGGCGTTACTAAACTGGCTTTTGTCCCAGTGATGGCGCCGGTATTTGCACTGGGCGGTGCGGTGGTGCTGCCAGTTGTCGGTAGTCCAGTGGACAGTGACTGTTTCGGCCTTTAAAGCAGACTTTACGGCGACGGTGACGGGCAGGTATTTTTGCCCCTCCATTAAACGGCTGGTAAAGCCGGTGTTCTGCACACTTTGACCCGCCATCAGCTTAATGCCGGTATCCGCCTGACTGCGGTGGTTGCGGCCGTACTGGTTGTCCCAGAACTCCCGGCCCAAAACCTGGTAACGCAGGCTGAACTGGATATTACCCGGCAACGATTTATCGTGGCTGTCGTGCAAAACTTGCTGCGCCTGCCAGTACTCCCCGCCACCGAATTTACTGTGGAAAGCGGCCGGCAACACCTGCCACTGGCCGTCTTCACCCGCCCACAGCACCTCGACCTGCTTGTGGTAGCTTAAGTCTTGTACCCGCATAAAAAACACCAAGTGCTGCTGTTTTTGGCGTTTTTTCCGGCTGATGGTGTTTTCCACATAGAGCAGACGGATTTCATCCATAACGGCGACCTCGGCGTAAAGTTAAGACCAGAGCACGAGACCCGCATTAGCAGCGATAACGCTCCAGTGCGTGCAGACGGATCAGTGCTTGTTTGATTTTGCCTTCCGATTCACTGTCCAACTCATTGTTTTTATAAATTTTATCCAACAAATTTTCGTCAACCAGCAGCTCTTTTATCCAGCGTTTCATAAACCGGTAGTTGCCGGCTAGACTGGCAATTTCCCCCGTTTTAGGGTTGCGGATCGACGGTTTATTGCCGCTAGCACCGACTACTGGCCGGATACCGACCGGTGCTAGCGGTATTTTTTGCAGGGTTCGCACCGGTCGGTCTGGCACGAAGCTACTTAGCACCGGACCGGCTGCAACCGGTTTATCCGGTTTTTCGGCAGAATTCTTGGGGGGCGCAGCCATGGCTGGCTGTTCCGGGTGGTTCGAGTGCACCACATACGCCACAAACACCGTTGTCAATACAAACAGTAACTCCATCATAATCCGTACTCCGTCACACAACCGATTAAGGCGCGTGCTTATAAAACATCGAAAATGGCCCGCTTCACCGCATCTAGGTGGGCATCAATGGTCACCGGCTGGGTATCGGCGCATTGTTTCATGGCAATTTCAGGGTCTTTAATGCCGTTGCCGGTCAAGGTGCAAACGACAGTGCTGCCCTCGGGTATTTTGCCCGTTTTGATGTCGCGCAATGCGCCTGCCAATGCAGTGGCCGAGGCCGGTTCACAAAACACACCCTCGTATTTTGATAGCAGCTTTTGCGCCGCCAAAATTTCGTCATCGGTGAATTTGTCGAACCAACCGCCCGATTCCCGTTGCACGGCCCAAGCCTTGTCCCAAGATTGCGGATGGCCGATGCGGATGGCGGTGGCCACCGTCTCCGGGTGGTCTATCGGATGGCCGGCCACGAACGGTGCCGCGCCCGCTGCCTGGTAGCCGCACAGGATCGGCAGATTACGGGTGACGGCGGTGTGGCTGGCCGAATAACGGGCATATTCGGTATAGCCCTGCCAATAGGCGGTGATATTGCCGGCGTTGCCGACCGGCAGGCA
>DBNW01000021.1:0-18527 GCA_002299425.1 Methylococcaceae bacterium UBA662
GTCAACACCGTGCAACCGCCTTACCAGCCCTCCGGCTTACCGCCAGCGGCCGGCGGCGACCGGCGTTTTGCCGACCCGAACCGGCAGCCGCTGCCGCCGCAGACCGCCAAAACCATCGGCGATACCTTGTCCGACAAAGGCATTTCCTGGGCCTGGTACGCCGACGGTTGGGATGCAGCCAGCCAGGACGGCACACAGCCCGCCGAACACAAGCGCAGCATCATTTACCACCACGGCAACGGTGCAATGAACTTCCAAGCACACCACCAGCCGTTTAATTATTACGCCCGTTTTGCCCCCGGCAGCACCGAGCGAGCACGGCATTTGCAAGATGCCGCCGCTTTTTTCCAGGGCATCCGCGACGGCAGGTTACCGCAAGTGGTTTTTTACAAGCCGGCCGGACGGCTTAATCAACACCCAGGCTATGCCGAGGTGTTGTCCGGCGACCAACACACTGCTGACGTCATTGAGCGGATTAAACAAAGCCCGATGTGGCCGAAAACCGCCATCATCGTCACCTATGACGAAAACGGCGGTTTTTGGGATCATGTTTCCCCCCCTAACGGCGACCGCTGGGGCCCGGCCACACGGGTTCCGGCCATCATCATCTCGCCGTTTGCCAAACGCGGCTTTGTTGACCACACGCCTTACGATACCACCGCCATTCTCCAATTTATCACCCGCCGGTTTGGCTTAGAGCCGTTGCCGGGTGTGCGAAAAAACACGGGCGATTTATCAAACGCCTTTGCCTTTGATAACTGACTTTGTGGGAAACGTCGCTGCGGTTGCAATCGACAGAGGGATTCTATTGTTATTGCCCGGTCGGTTCGCGTACTATCAACGGCTTATTTCGCCAAGGACACTGCACCTGCAATGGACACAACCCACCCTTTAGGCAACCGTTTTCGGGGTTACTTGCCTGTCATCGTCGATATTGAAACCTCAGGCTTTAACCCGAAAAAAAATGCCTTGCTAGAAATTGCCGCCATCATTGTCGAGCTTAACGGTTTAGGTAGCCTTGCCATCACTGAACGCCACAGTGCCCATGTCATCCCCTTTAAAAACGCCGAACTGGACGAGTCGGCACTAAAATTTAACGGCATCGACCCGCACCACCCGTTCCGCATGGCGGTTGAGGAAAAAACCGCGTTAGAGCAGCTTTTCCGCCCCATCCGCCATGCCGTCAAACGTAACCACTGCACCCGCGCCATTTTAGTCGGCCACAACCCCGGCTTCGACCTAGCGTTCTTGAACGCCGCCATCACCCGCACCCAGATAAAACGCAGCCCGTTTCACCCGTTCAGCAGCTTTGATACCGCCACGCTAGGCGGTCTGGTCTACCAGCACACGGTGCTGGCCAAAATTGCCGAAGCGGCGGGGTTAACATGGGATAACAGCAAGGCTCACTCCGCACTGTACGATGCGGAAATGACTGCGGAGATATTCTGCGAGGTCGTCAACCGTTGGCGGCAATTATCACAAACGCTGGAGCAACCGGGTTAAGCCGCCAAAACACGCACGGCAATCGGCATCAACGCCGTGTTGATCACTGCGCCGGTCAGGCTTAGCTTGTTTGAAAATAACGGGTAACCCCCGCACTTAAGGCTTTGCCGAAGCAGAGAGCTTGAAAAAATCAGCCAGCTTAGTCATTGATAGACAGCTTGTGGCCAACCGTGCCATTGCTCGTCATCATGTTCCAGAGGTGGGTGTTTTTTTGTGCGACGCCGTCTAGAAGATCGCTGACTTTTATCAGGTAAGGCCGCCGTTGCCCGTGGTACTCGACGATGGGGCCGATACCAGAAAAGTAGATGCCCAAGGTGGTAAAGTAGCGCACTAACGCCGGTTCCATGGCAGCGTACCAGTAGCGTATGTTGTGGTCGTCACTCATTTTTATCAAACAGGCAAACAAAGCGACGGTTAGGTGGGGGAAAATCCGTCTTTCGTCTTCCGTCAAAACCCAATCCTGCTCTGCGTCAATACCTGCTAAGGTGCCCGCCTCATGCTGTCTTTTCTTAAACGCCTTGGACACACAAAACCGCGATGCTTCCGCTAAGTATTCTCGGGGAATGGTTCTGGGTACTGAACTATCAGTGATTTGAGTATGACGTTCAACGGGAAACGGCATCCCGCTAGGAAGAATGAGACGGGTGGTGGCGGCAAAAGTCATTGATTTTCGGTGGCGGATGAGGTAGTGCGCTGAATAGCTATCGTACTCATCACGTTCAAGGCCTCCAGGACAAGCCCTAGCATTCTCAAAGCCCGTTTCAAGGCAATAGACCTGATAACGCAGTTTATAGGCTTCCTGTTTTAGCCGCTCTGAGAGAGCAGGCACCATCTCGAAATACCGGCAGAAGCTGTCAAGGATATCGCTGACCATAACTTTAACTCTGTACGCACACTGAAAACCAAGGCTGCACCGTTTCTTTATCTATTCGATGGCTATCGGGTGCAAACGCCGGCCCGTCAATTGCCCCAGGTAAAATGCCTGACTACAGGCGGGGATGGGTCGGATTATCTGCTTAATGGCAGCTGAACAAAAGCGGTTTAGTCCAATGAGTTTGTTTGAAAAACGGCTACAATTAATTTCCAAAACAGACCTTAACGCCCCTATACTAACCACATTTTTCATCACTGGCGCATTTTAAAATGAAAAAATTTAATTACGATGAAGCAGTTAGCCGCAACGTGGGCTGGGTTACTCAAGAAGAACAGCAACAGCTGAGAGGAAAAAAAGCCGCCCTAGCCGGCATGGGCGGAGTGGGCGGTGCCCATTTGCTGACTTTGGCACGATTGGGCATAGGCGGCTTCCACATTGCCGACCACGACCGGTTTGAGCTGGCCAATTTCAACCGTCAAGTGGGTGCTATGATGAGTACCCTCGGTGCCGCTAAAATTGAGGTGCTGGCCAACATGGCCTTAGACATTAACCCCGAGTTGCACCTCCAAAAATTTGGCGACGGTCTCACCGAGGACAACCTGGACGCATTCCTAGACGGTGCGGACATCTGCATCGACGGTTTGGACTTTTACGTTCTGGATATCAGGCGCAAGCTGTTTGCCCGTTGCGCCGAATTAGCCATCCCGGCCATCACTGCCGCACCTTTTGGCATGGGGGTGGGCTACTTGATTTTTATGCCGGGAAAAATGACTTTTGAAGACTACTTTGGTTTTTCAGGGCTAAGCCCGATTGACCAACAAATCCATTTTGCCGCAGGGCTAGTGCCGGCAGGCCTGCACAAAAGCTACCTGGTAGAACCCGGTCGTTTTGATTTCGCCAAGCACCAGGCCCCGTCAACGTTTATGGGTTGTGAGTTTTGCGCCGCCGTTGCCGGTGTTGAAACCCTGAAGATACTGCTGCAACGGGGCAAAACTTTTGCCGCCCCGCATTACCATCAATTTGATGCTTATACCGGCCAATGGCGGCGCGGCTGGTTGCCGGGTGGCAATCGAAACCCCTGGCAGCGGTTAAAGATTTTTTTTATGCAACAGCAGCTTAAATAACCAAAAGAGTGCTCTTCCTGTCTTTAACGCAAATCATAGGCCACTGATTATGTCTGACAAAGCCGAAAACTTAATTGAAAACATACTAGAACAAGCCCGCTGGGCACCGAGTGGCGACAACATGCAAACTTGGCGCTTTGAAATAGTCGATGCCGAACATTTTGTTGTGCAGGGCTATGACACACGCGACCATTGCGTTTACGATTTGCAAGGCCGTGCCAGCCAACTGGCCATCGGGGCGTTGTTAGAGTCCATTGCCATAGCGGCCAGCCACTACCAGCACCAGGTGGATTTTAAAGTGCGCGAGGGCACGCAGGAAAACCAAATCGTCATTGATGTTGCGTTAACGCACAACCCTAGCCTCAGTAGCGACCCCTTGTTGCCGTATTTGCCTCTTCGTAGCGTGCAACGTCGGCCGTTAGCCACCAAGCCCCTTAGCACCGCACAGAAAGCCGCCTTGCAACAAGCCCTAGGCGATCGGTACCGTGTCCATTGGCTTGAAGGCTGCAAAAATCGCTATCAAGCGGCTGTTTTACTGTATAAAAACGGCAAACTACGGCTGACTTTGCCAGAGGCCTTCCCAACCCACAGCACGGTCATTGCTTGGGGTGCCCGTTTCAGTGACGACAAAATCCCCGACCAAGCCATCGGTCTGGACCCTATGGCCATACGGCTGATGCGCTGGGCGTTAAAAAGCTGGGCGCGCGTCGTGTTTTTAAACACGTATTTCGCAGGAACCTTACTGCCGCGCATCGAACTGGACTTACTACCCGGACTTTATTGCGCTGCCCACTTCGCTTTAGTGGCCAAGCACAAACCGCAAACCGTCCACGATTACCTACACGCCGGTCGCGCACTCCAACGTTTTTGGCTGACCGCCACCGAACTGGGGTTGCAAATGCAGCCGGAGATGACGCCGTTGATTTTTTCTGGTTACGTTAGGCAACAGCTTGCGTTCACTCAGCAGGCAAATCTTGCGGTATATGCAACCCAGCTAGCGAAAAGACTGGTGGCTTTGCTAGGTGAACAAGAGAGCGAACAGGCGGTGTTTTTAGGCAGAATAGGTCATGGCAAACCGGCTTACGCACGGTCATTGCGACTGTCGGTAGCCCAGTTAGTAACAGTGCGTCCTTAATGTTCCGCGCCGGTATTAGCCCACTCCTTAAAACGGCGCAGCATCCTTAAAGACTTATGCAGCCACTAAAATTTTTATCGGTCATGGCGGTACTGGTTAACGGCGTGGTGTTATCGGTGTACGCTAACGACGGCGAAGGTGTTCAGGACATCCAAAAACCTGTCCTCACCGTCACCACGGCAACCCCCAAAACCCTCACGTTAACCAACACCTTAAGTGCCAATGGCGACGTTGCCGCATGGCAAGAAGCCAGCATTGGCAACGAGACCGACGGGCTGCGCCTTACCGATGTGAGGGCGAATGTGGGCGATCAAGTCAAGCGCGGCCAAGTCCTGGCCACGTTTGCCTCGGCAGGATTAGCAGCCGGTCTTACCGAAATAAACGCCCGGGTAACCGAAGCACGGGTTGTTTACGAGAATGCCGCCAGAAATGCTCAAAGAGCCCGGCGGGCAAAAACCACCGGAGCATGGAGTGAGCAAGAAGTTTACCGCTACCTCACCGAAGAGCATGCTACAAAAGCACGGCTTGAAGCACTCCAGGCCAGTGCCACTGTACAAAAACTGCGGCTTCAGCAAACTCAAATCCTAGCCCCAGACGACGGCATCATTTCATCCCGCAGCGCAACCGTCGGTGCTGTGCTGCCAATGGGTCAGGAGTTATTCCGCCTAATCCGCCAAAATCGCCTGGAATGGCGGGCCGAAGTGGCTTCTGCTGAACTGGTGCTGTTGCAGCCTGGCACCCCGGTACGCATCAAGACCCTTAGTGGCAGCACGGTTTTAGGCACTGTGCGGGTTGTGGCCCCCACCATCGACCCGCGCACCCGCTTAGGGCTGGTCTATACCGACCTGCCTTATCAGCCCGAATTAAAAACCGGCATGTATCTTAACGGTCAATTTGAACTCGGCAAGTCCAATGCCCTAACCGTCATGCAGCAAGCCGTAGTGATGCGTGACGGGTTCAGTTATGTCTTTAGGCTTGAACCTAGCCAGCGCGTTGTGCAAGTAAAAGTGGCGACTGGCCGCCGTTGCGGCGATCACCTAGAGATTCTCACGGAGCTGCAAGCGGATGCCGAGCTCGTCACTAGCGGTGCCGGCTTCTTGAGCGATGGCGACTTAGTTCAGGTCGCCAATCCGCCGGCCCCAGCACAGCCGCCGGCAATGCAGGCCTGTTAGGGTTTATGAACATTTCCAGTGCCTCCATCAAAAACCCGGCCCCCGCTATTATGCTGTTCGTTTTGCTATGCCTTGCGGGGGTGCTGGCGTTCAAAGCCATGCCGGTACAAAATTTCCCTGACATCGACCTGCCCATTATCGCCGTAAGTGCCACGCTTGAGGGTGCGGCGGCCGCCCAAATTGAAACCGAAATCGCCCGCAAGATGGAAGATGCCGTTGCCACATTGGAAGGGGTAAAGCATATCCATACCAGCATTCGCCAGGGCGAGACCGTTCTTTTGGTGCAATTTGTCTTGGAAAAAAACACCGCTGAAGCATTGTACGAGGTCAAAAACACCATCGACCGCATCCGTGCAGATTTACCCGCACAACTACGCAGTCTTAATGTCATTAAAATTAACAATGCCGGACGGGCCGTCTTGGTTTTTACCGCTGCCTCAAGCACTCTGGACGAACAAGAACTGTCTTGGTTCGTAGACAATACAGCCATTAAGCGGCTATTGGCAGTGCCCGGGGTGGGGGCGGTCAAACGCTTAGGCGGCGTTGACCGGGAAGTCCGCATTGAACTTGACCCTATCAAAATGGCCGCGCTGAAGCTGACTGCCCTGGATGTTTCCCGTCAACTCAGGCGGGTGCAACAAGAAGCACCAGGAGGCAAGGGGAATGTGGGTGGCGGCGAGCAAAGCATCAGAACCATCGCAACGGTAACCTCAGCGGCTGAACTGACGGTGCTGGAACTGCCTTTTCCGACCCAAAACGGGGAAAACCGCAAAATTCGGCTCGGCCAAATCGCACAAGTGACGGACGCCGTCTCAGAGCGCCGCAGCCTGGCCCTAGCAGAGGGCAAGCCAGTGATCGGCCTGGAAATTCTCCGCACCACAGGGGCCAGCGAGCTTGCGGTGGCTGCCGATACCCGCGCCGTTTTGGTCCGGCTGCAAACCGAGTATCCCACCGTTGTATTTTCTCAAGTTATCGATAACGCCACTCCCGTAAAAGAAAACGTGGACGGCTCGTTAGCCATGCTCTATGAAGGTGCCGTGCTGGCAGTGCTGGTGGTGTGGTGGTTTCTGCGCGATTGGCGCGCTACTTTAGTGGCCGCCGTGGCACTGCCTTTATCGGTCATCCCCGCGTTTTTTGGCATGAGCTTGTTGGGGTTTACCCTAAACACGGTCTCCTTGCTGGCTCTGGCCTTGGTAGTGGGTGTTTTGGTTGACGATGCCATCGTCGAGATAGAGAACATCTTCCGCCACTTGCGGATGGGTAAATCGCCCCAGCAAGCCGCCACCGAGGCAACCGATGAAATTGGCTTGGCCGTTATCGCCACCACATTAGCACTGGTTGCCGTGTTTTTGCCTACGGCCTTTATGGACGGTGTGGCCGGCAAATTCTTTAAGCAATTTGGCTGGACCGCCGTGCTGGCCATTCTCGGTTCCTTGTTGGTGGCGCGTTTGTTGACACCCATGATGGCAGCTTATTTTCTGCAACGGCCTCAGCACCCTGAACCTGAACACAGCGGGATCATGCTGCGCTACCTGGGCATGGTTCGCTGGTGTCTAAGGCGTCGCTTGGCCACCATCGCCAGTGCTCTGGTGTTTTTTATGGTCTCTGTCAGCTTAGCCGGTCTGTTGCCGACCGGGTTCATCCCGGCCGCTGACCGGGCCCAGACCCAAATTAACCTGGAGCTGCCGCCCGGCAGCTCTCTGAAAGAAACCCTCGCCGCAGCCGAGCGTTGCCGTCTGGCCGTGCAAAACCTGCCCCATGTGCAAGCCGTTTTTAGCTCGGTTGGCGGCGGTTCCAGCGGCGACGTGTTCGCCCCGGGTGCTGCAGCGGAAGTGCGCCGGGCCTTGCTGACGCTGACCCTAGCCCACCGCGATGAACGCACAGCCTCCATCAAAGACATTGAACAGGCCATACGGCTGAGTCTTGCAAAAGTGCCAGGCATCCGCTTTCAAATAGGGCCACCGGACAGCGGCGTTAAAATGCAAATTGCCCTGCAAAGCCAAGACCCGCAAGCTCTGATGGCAGCGGCACAGCGCGCCGAGCGGGATTTGCGTACCCTTAAAGGCATTGGCGGCGTCACCTCAAGCGCCAGTCTGATCAGCCCGGAAATAACCGTGCGGCCAGATTTTTCCCGCGCCTCTGACCTCGGCACCACGGCCGCCGACATCGCCGACACCCTGCGCGTCGCTACCGCAGGCGACTACGGCATCAACCTGCCTAAGCTCAATTTAAATGAACGGCAAGTTCCAGTCCGGGTAAAACTGCCTGATGCCGTGCGCACGAACCTTGATACCTTGGCAGGGCTCGATGTGCCCGGAAAAAACGGCCCAGTCAAACTGACCAACGTCGCCCGCATTGGCCTGGAATCCGGTCCAGTGCAAATCGACCGACTAGACCGCAGCCGCACCGTCAAACTGGATGTGGAGCTGGGTACGCGCAGCCTGGGTGAACTGTACCAAGAGGCGCTGTTGTTACCCTCGCTTAAAAATCTGCCCCCTGCGGTCAACCTTGCCGAACTCGGCGATACTCAGGAAATGCAAAGCCTGTTCGCCAGCTTCGGCCTGGCCATGGCTATTGGTGTGCTGTGCTTGTACGGCGTGCTGGTGTTGCTGTTTAAAGACTTCATGCAGCCAGTGACCATTTTGATCGCTTTGCCCTTGTCAATCGGCGGGGCGTTTGTGGCACTGCTGATAACCCATAGTGCCTTGTCGATGCCGTCTTTGATTGGCCTGATTATGCTGATGGGCATAGTCAGCAAAAACTCCATTTTATTGGTGGATTACATTATCGCTGCCCGCCGCCACGGCACGGGCCGATTGGATGCCTTAGTTGAGGCCTGCCAAAAGCGCAGCCGCCCCATTGTTATGACTTCCATTGCTATGATTGCCGGCATGTTACCGCTGGCACTGGGGATTGGCGCGGACTCCAGCTTCCGCACGCCTATGGCTATTGCCGTGATAGGCGGGCTGGTGACATCGACCTTGCTCAGCCTGCTGGTGGTGCCGGTGTTCTATACCTACATCGATGACGCGCAGCAGCAGCTTAAGAAGCTTTTTTCTTAAGTAAACTGAACAACAGGTTGATTGTGCTGCTGATTCGATCTGTTCGGTACGGCGCGCCGTTAAATCGGGGGCGTAAAAAAGGTAGGGCAACGCCCAGCCGAGAAAACCTCACCTGATCCGTTTTGCCGGTACCCCACCCCAGACTTCATTTTTGCCGATACGGGTGTTTTTAGTGACCACTGCCCCTACCGACACCACCGCGCCGTCTTCAATCACCACATTGGCCATCACCACCGAGTGGGCGCCGATGGTCACGTTATGGCCTATTTTAATGGGGTAATGGGCCAGTTTGTCGCCTTCTATGACATGGGGTATTAACAAGGCGAATTGGCCGATGAGGGAATGACTGCCCACCTCGACAAACAAGGGGTCGAGGATAATCCCGGAGCTGTAGGTGTTTTCCCCAAGCTTAGCACCTAAGGCCAAATACACCAGACGCATGAGGGGTACCGGGACGGTACCGCTGCGCATGAGCGGGTAAAACAAAATCAAAAAAAACATCAGGTACAGGTGGTAAATGAATTCAGCCGAGGAATCCCTTGGGATTTCACCCGCCCTAAGCGGCATGAACGTTAAAAAAATCAGCCGGTAAACGGTAAAGGCGACACCATAGGTACTGACGAGCATGGCGAGGCTCAGGACAACGCCCCTAAAATCGCCTAAGGGCAGGGATCCAAACAGAAAAAACGCCAGCCCAACCCCTAAAAACAGCATTAGGCCCAGCAAGCTAAAAAAAACGATCATTTGTACAGCAGTGATTTTACGCACGGTTTTTCCCTTGACTTGTTGCGTGGCGGTTTAACAGCCCGGTCATGATAAACCAGCGAGTTCTCTACGTGTTAATGCCGGGCCTGATTTAGGTGACATAAAAAAAGCCCCGGACTTGTGCTTCCGAGGCTGAGTTTTGCCCGCCGTAGGCCGGCCGTATAAGGGCAACACCTAAGGCGGTTGGGTGGTTAAGCGCGCTTGCGTAGCAAAGTGAACCCGGCCAAACCTAAGCCCATTAAAAATAAAGCCGAGGGTTCGGGTACTTCAAAACTTTGGTTGGCATCGGCTTGGAACAAAAAGTCCGGGCCGTTCACGCCATTGAGCGTTCCAAGACTAGGCGCGGTGCCGCCGTTTAACCAGGGGAAGAGTCGGGAGGGATCGGTTTCATTAAACGGGGTTACTTGCGAGGTGTTAAAAAAGCTGAATACGATGGGGCTGGATGCTTGCAGAGTGGGGAAATACCCTAGATCAGCTGACAACACCGTCAAAAGCAGGTCGGTTGCCCCACTGCCACGAACGGATTGTTGCCCCGCCCAACTGTCTCCTAAAAAATTATCCAGATTGGTGGAGCCGCCGTTGTTGGTAAAGCTGCTGGAGTTGACTGCGGCTACGGTGGCAGTCAGAATTGGCGTGCCTGAACCGAAACCTGCCCCAGTCAGATCATTGCCTTCAGCCGTGTGGGCAAACATTTGAAACAAGTTTGTGCCACCGGAAACAAAACCGAAGGTAGCGGTATTACCGGACACCGAAGTCACTTGTTCTTGAAGCTGCATAGTGAAGTTAAAGAAATTGCCGCCGGTTCCATTAAGAAAATCCAGACCAGGGCGATTGACCGTGTTCAGGTTGCCTTGGTACGCCAAGGTAAACTGGGTGCTGCCGGAACCTGCAAGGTAGTTTTGGATTGCGGTAATGCCGCCGATTGCCAGTGCGTTGCCGGGTGCTTGGTCGATGGAGACATAATCGGTCAGGCCGCCGCCGCCACCTGTGGGGTCAAAGGTAAACGATATTGTGGCAGAAGCGGATGGGGCAAAGCCTAAGGCCAATACTAGACCGGATACGGCCAGTAGGTGTGAGGTTTTCGTTTTCATAGTCTGTCCTCGAAATTTTGAAGGTAGTCTGGCGAAAATGCGCAAGAGAAGATGAATAAATTCATCGGAGTAATGGTGAGCATGTTTCATGCCATTTGTTTTTTGTTTTAAAAAACAAAGAGATAAAAAAAATACAGCGATAGCTTAACGCGCGCGTGTTATTGTTGTAAACAAACCTGACACTAAAGCTGACTGAATCCGACCAGCACAGCCGCTATCAGCCGTGCACAGGCTCGGTTGTCTGACAAGCCGGCGATTTCTTGTTGTAACGGCGTAACGCCGCTAACCAGCGTCGGGGTGCTTTTAATGACGCGGCAGGCCTCTGCTACGCCGCCTGCGGTCAGGTTATCCGAGCGCAACAACAAGCCGGCCTTAACCCTAACCACGGCTGCCATGTTGAGAAATTGGTCCATATTGTCGGCGATACCGATAATCGGCTTACCGTGGGCCAACGCCTGTTGGCAGGTTAGGCTGCCGCCGTTGCAAATTACCAGGTCGGCACGTTTAACAGCCGCATCGCCGTTAAGATAGTCCGCTGTAAAAATAGTTGACACTTGGGGTAACGGCACCGTGACCCCGGCTAAGGAAGCGATGACGGTCACGTCTTCCCGGCTCAGAGCGTTTAACACCACTTGCAATACCTGCTGCGAGCCTGAACTGCCTAGGCACACATAAACAATGGGGCGGTCGGTGGGTAAGTGATGCCACCAAGCCGGTTCTGGCACCGGCGGCGACCAGAGTACAGGGCCAATAAAAACATGATGGCTAGGTGGATTAGTCAGCGGAAACAGCGAGGGGAGGTCGGCATACCAGGTGTAATCGGCTTCGGTGTAGACCCGTCTTAGGTCAAGCTCTGTTTTTGGCAGGCCAAAATGACTTTGCAATTGGCGCATGGGACGGGCGTGGGCCTTAAAAACAACAGGGGCTACCCTTTGAAACAGTAAGTTACTGGCGGTTAACCCTAAATAGCGGGTTAGCGGCAGGCACGGCAACGGATAGTGCTTAGGGGCATAAGGACTCCAATAGGCGTTGCTGAGGGCGGCATAAGGGATTTTGGCCAGCCGTGCGCTAACGGCCAGGGAAATACGAAAATCGCCGATGATAAGGTCTGGCTTGACGGTGTCGATTAAGGCTAAATCGGCTTCGACATAGTTTTTTAGGGTGGCAAAATCGTATAACAGATTGCCCTTCGCTAAGGCCTGCTTGAATTGCTCGGGCGGGATGGAAGGGAGGGTATGTAAGCTATGTTTTGACGCCCCTAAGAACTGTTGATAGGGCGTGGCGCACGCAAAATGGATGTCATAGTCGCTTGCTGAAAGCCTGTTACTCAACGCAAAAGGCCGCGCAAAATGCGCCAACGTTACAGATTCTGAGACAAACAGCAATTTGGGTTTGGTTTTTTTTGCCATTTTTTGCTCCCAAGCACGGCTGTTTAAGTTTTCTGTGGGTCTTGGCAACGCTTATAAAGGTGGCTCACCGGTTAAGTTAACGGGCCTGCAATTGAGCCAACAACGCGACGGCGGCTTTTTTGTCGGGAAAATCTTGCTCGGCTTTAGTGAGCTTTTCCAAAAGGGTTATGGCCTTGCTGGTGTTGCCATTGGCTACATGGGCTTGTGCCAGATGGAATTGTATATCAGGGGCCGCAGGGTCCAATTGCGTGGCTTTTTCCAGCATGGCTAGGCCTTCTTTGTGCCGCCCTTGCCTAACCAGAGCCAGACCGTAAGTGTCTGCAATGGCGGCTGATTCGGGTGCTTTTTCGTAAGCCCGTTTGGCGATCTCTAAGGCTTTAGGGTTGTTTTGCTGCACATACAGCCAGGCTAAGTTGTTTAACACTAAGGCATTGTCGGGCTGTTCGGCCAGGATGGCTAAGTAATGCCGCTCGGCTTTTTCAGGTTCGTTGTGTTGCTGATACAGCGTTGCCAATTTAAAGTGAATGGCGTTATTTTTAGGGCTTTTTTCCAGAGCTTGGTTGAGGGTTGTGAGGGCTTGGGGCAATTTGTCCTGAGCGGCTAGTAAATCAGCGATAACAAACAACAACTTGTCATTAGGTTGTCTGCTGTACGCGTGCTGGAAGCTATCTAAGGCACTGTCGAGTTTTTTCTCCGCCAAATAGATACTGCCCTGCAGGGCCTTGCCTAAGGCTAAGGTTGGAAACAGTATCTCGGCCTTATTGGCTACGGCGAACGCTTCTGGGAAACGCTTTAGCTGGATCAAATAAGCGGTTTTCAACGTGAGGGCCTGAGGATTTTGGGTATCCGCCGCTATCGCTTCATCGAGTAGACGCAAAATTTCTTGTTCTTGGCCTGGCTTCGCCATTAGCAATTGGGCTAGCAGCAAACGGCTGAGAGCATCTTTTTTTTCTTGGCCAATCAGTTGGCGCAATGTGCGCTCGGCTAAGTCGTTTTTGTTGGCGGCCAGTTGGGCAATCGCTAAAACCGACAGTGCCTGACTGTGGTTAGGGTGGCGCTTGAGCAAATCCTCGCCAAGTACCAGGCCTTTTTCGGGTTTTTTTTGCGAGCCGTACAGCTTGATCAAATCGGTAATAATGGCTTTTTCCAGAGTGATGTCACCTTTTGATTTTTCCAGTGCCGAGAGTAAAACGGATTCATACTCGTCGGGTTGATTTCTTTTCGCCGCAATCCCTGCCAACAGCCGGTAAGCATTGATATTTTTGTCGTTTATGGTGAGAACTTGGCGTGCATAGCGGTGGGCTTGGTCCAGTTCTCCGGCGGCAAAATGCAGTTGTGATAAGCCCAGCAGGGCAAGGGTATTGCTCGGGTTAATAGCCAACGCTTTTTGATAACTTTGCTGCGCCGCCTTGGGATTTTTGTCCAGCACCTCTGACAAGGCCTGTAAATTGTAAAATTCAGGGACATTGGGGTGTTCCTGGATCAAGGCGGCGATTTTGGCTTTGCCTTCTTTAAGCTTGCCAGTCTTGAGCAGGTCCAGCACGTTTAGGAAATCTGTCTTTTTTTTGCCGGCTTCGGTTTTTTGCAACGAGTCCAAAAAAGAGGGTGGGGCTAAATCCTCGGTGGACATCTGATTAGGGTTTTCGGTATCAGTGACGTTCGTCTGTCCAAGTGCTGACGGTTCGTAAGTTATGGCTCCGGCTAAGGGGCTGACTAATAAACTGAAGGCTAGGGCGGGCAACAAATAGGGGTTTGCGGTGATTTTACGGTTCATGGGCGTACCTAGAAAGGGTGAAGGGTGAGGGGCTGCCGACGATGAATTCGGGTGCAGGGGTTACGTCGGCTATGGTATCACCCGGCAACGGCCGTGACGATTGCAGACAAATTCCCGCAAACCATTGGTCGTTAACGCGAGCCATCATTAGCACCCGTTCCGGCAAGCCGGGTTAGCATATTCTGGGCAACGGGTCTTCTTCCAGTTCCTGCAGCAGGCGCTCGCCGCCGATTTCGGTGTGTAACACTACTTGGGCGGGGCCGGTTTCTACGCGGCCAATGATGGCCGCATCTTTATAGCCTAAACGGTGCAATTGGCTGATGGCATCGGCGGCGGCAAAAGGTTCTAGTACGGCGACAACCTGTCCCTCGCAGGCCAAATACAAAGGGTCGTAACCGAGTATTTCGCAAACTGCACGGACCGGTTCAAGCACCGGAATTGCTGTTTCAAACAAACGGATTCTGGTCTGGGTTGTTTTGGCCATGTCATGGGCCACAGTGGCCAAACCGCCCCGGGTCGGGTCGCGCATAAAGCGCAAGCCGGGCAAGGTAATTAAGGCTTGGGTAATCGGCAAAACGCTGGCGGCATCGGACAGCAGATGGCCCGATAAACCAAACTGCTGCCGAGCCAACAACACCGCGGTACCGTGGTTGCCTACCGCACCGCTGACTAAAACGGCATCGCCCGGGCAAATTTGCGCCAGCCCCAGCTTTAGACCAAATGGCCGTAACCCTACCCCGGTGGTGGCAAAATAAATGCCGCCGCCCTGACCCCGGCGCAGCACTTTGGTATCGCCTGCTACAACACGCACCCCGCTGTCACGGCAGGCCTGCGCCATGCTCGCCAGCACTCGGTCCAGCAGTGCCAGCTCCAGGCCTTCCTCGATAAAGGCGTTCAGCGTCAAGAACTTTGGTGTGGCCCCAGATACGGCCAGGTCGTTGACCGTACCGTGTACGGCTAGGCTGCCGATAGTGCCACCGGGAAATTCTAAGGGTTCAACCGTAAACCCATCGGTGGTTATCATAATGTCTCCCGCATTCGCGCTAATCGGCAAAAACGCCGCATCGGCCGAGGTGTCCAGCAAGTGGTTTTGTAAATGAGAGACGAACACGGTCTCAATCAGCTCGCGCATCATGCGGCCACCGTTGCCGTGTGCCAGGCTGATATGGGATTCTGTGAAGTGACGGGCAGGCTTCATGATGGGGGATGCTTTCGATGTAGTGAAAAAAACACAGCGTGTCGGGTGGCGGCTACGGCTTTAGGGTACAGGTTTTTTTAGATTGTGGCAGTATGCTCCAGTAGGCCACCCTAAAAGCGGGTTTCAGTCTGTTTTGGCGGCAAGCTTGCACCTTGCCTTGGGCGTGTGGCTTCGAGTACCATCGACGCGGGTTGCTTTTTTCTTAAAAAACTAAGGGATGCAAACATTATGTGCCTCGCAATACCCATGCAAATCAGCCAAATCGACGGTTGCACCGCCCGCTGTACGGTTCAGGGTGTACAGCGGGATGTCAGTTTGTTTTTATTGCAGGATGAAGGGGTTGAGGTGGGCGATTGTGTGCTGGTCCACGTCGGCTACGCCATCCAAAAAATTTCCACAGACGAGGCGCAAACACGCTGGGAGTTGTTTGAGCAAATGCACCAACAGGAAATAGCCGGTGCATGAATTGTCTTTGTGCCAGGATTTGCTGGCGCAAGTGACGGCCATCGCTCAGGCGCACCAGGCGGTGCAGGTCGTGCGGATTGTCGTTTGGGTGGGACCGCTGTCGGGAGTGGAGCCGTTGTTGTTAAAAACGGCGTTTGCTCTGCTGTGCGTAGGGAGTTTGGCCGAACAGGCTGAATTGGTTTTAGAGACCCGCTCGGTGCAGGTGTTTTGCCACGATTGTGCGCTGCTGTCTGAGGCTACCGCCAACAACCTGCTATGCCGGAGCTGTGGCAGCGGTAACACCGAGCTTAAAGCGGGTGCTGAATTAATTCTGGCGCGGGTTGAATTAACCTGCGTGGCCTAGGCTGGCGGGTTTGCTGTTCAAACGGGTTTTGCGCGGTAAAAACCCTGGAACGCCGCCGCTAGGTTCGATTTTTTTTCTGATGAGCTAAGGCTTCTTTGCCGGAATGACGGTCTTTACGTTGCCCGCTGAAACAGCGTGCTAATCAGTTTTTTTAACACTGAAGTCATCAAGGCTTTGGTTACGGTCATTTTAAACGGGGTTTTTTATGCTTAAGGGTTTAGATTTTTTTGTTTTAGTAGGCTTCATGGCGGCTATTTTCTGGATGTCCAGCCGGTCGACTTTACCGGTACCCGTGTGGTTTCCCCATCAAGATAAGCTGGCTCATGCTGTGGTTTATTTTGTCTTGGCCATTTTGTTTTGGCGCAGTGCCCGGCACGTTATCCAATCGCCGCTTGTCTTGGCTTGGGTCAGTGTGGGGCTGGCCAGTCTTTATGGCGTTTCCGATGAATGGCATCAGTCTTTTGTCGAAGGGCGCAGTGCCGATTGGCTGGACTGGCTGGCCGATACGGTCGGGGCGGGCTTAGGTGTTTTTTGCATCTATCAAATGCATAAGTTTTTGCTAGAATAATCGGCTTTTTAGGAACAAAAAAGATGACTCAAAACATCCGTGTTGAACGCCGCAGCGGCGCAGCGTTGATCCCTTACATCCCTGACCTGGCCCGACTTAGAATCGAAGTGTTCCGCGATTTTCCTTATCTGTACGATGGCGACCTCGATTACGAAAAAAAATACCTGCAAACCTACATCGACAAACCCGACAGCGTGATGGTACTGGCTTTGGACGGCGATCGGGTGGTCGGTGCCTCCACGGCCCTGCCGATGCGCGATGAAACGAAGGAGTTGCAACGACCGTTCACAGAGCACGGCTACGACCTGAACGAGGTGTTTTATTGCAGTGAATCGGTGCTGGACAAAAATTATAGGGGAAAGGGCATTGGTGTCCGTTTTTTTGAGGAACGCGAAGCCCACGCCGAAGCTTTGGGCGGCTTTAAATTTATCACCTTCTGCTGCGTGGAGCGCCCCGCCGACCATCCGCGCCGCCCCGCCGATTATGTGCCGCTGGATGCCTTCTGGAATAAACGCGGTTATTTTAAGCATCCTGAACTGCGTACCGAATACCTCTGGAAGGACTTAGACGATGCAGAAGAAACCCTAAAACCCATGACGTTTTGGTTGAACCATGCGCGTTAACATCGCCGCCGCCCAATACGACATCAGCTTTCTGGAAAGCTGGCAGACCTACGGTGAAAAAATTTCCCGCTGGGTGGCCGAAGCCGCCGACAAGGGTGCCAATATCTTGGTGTTTCCAGAATACCATGCGCTGGAACTGGCCTCGTTGTTCGGTCAGGCGGTGTATTCATCGCTGGAAAAACAACTGGCGGCCATGCAAACCGTGCGGGCCGATTTTATGGACCTATACCAGAGCCTAGCAAAACAGCACCATTGCTTGATTCAGGCAGGCAGTTTTCCGGTTAGGCTGAAATCAGGGGCGTATCACAACCGTGCCTATCTGTTTCATCCTGATGGGCGGGTCGATTACCAAGACAAACTGATGATGACGCGCTTTGAAAACGAGCAATGGCTGATCCGCAGCGGCGACAGCTTGAAATGCTTTGCCACCGAGTACGGCAAAATCGCCATCACCATTTGCTACGACAGCGAGTTCCCGCTGCTGGCGCGGCGGCAGGTAGCGGCCGGTGCCGAGCTGATTTTAGTGCCCAGCTGCACCGATACCTTGGCCGGCTACCATCGGGTCAAAATAGGGTGCCAGGCCCGCGCCTTGGAAAACCAATGTTATGTGGCACAAGCGTGTTTAGTAGGTGACGCACCGTGGTCGCAGGCGGTCGATATCAATACCGGGGTGGCGGCGGTGTACACCCCGGTGGACCGGGGTTTCCCGGACAACGGCATTTTGGCCTGCGGCGAATGGGATAAGGTGCAGTGGGTGTACGCGACGCTGTCGTTAGCGGCAATTAGCGACGTCCGCAGCCAAGGCCAGGTGTTCAATTACCGCGATTGGCCGTTACAAGACCGCTTTCACCTAGAAGCACCCGGCATCCTGCCCCTGCCTTAATTTTAAACACCCAACGCAGGCCGGCCATGACACAGCCTGTTAGCGGTAAACAGAGTTGGGAGACTCACCGTTACCGGGGGGCCGTGGCCGCAGGCCTGTTGTGCTTGGTTTACGGCGGTGGCGTTAGGGCCGGCTGTAGTGCCGGTATTGACGCATTGCTTACGCTTCCCTTCGACCAATTGGTGGAAACTGAAATTAATGTCGCCTCCAAAGTATCGGTCGCACCGGACCGGCAGCCGGCATCGGTGACGTTGGTCAGCCGTGAACAATTGCAATTAAGCGGCGCGCGTACTTTAAACGAGGCACTGATGACGTATGTGCCGGGTTATTTTATGGTTGAGGACCAGGATGACGTTATTGCCGCCTTCCGGGGTTTGGCGGCCGACAACAACTCTAAAGTAATGCTGCTGCTGAACGGCCATAACTTAAATGCCGAGTGGTTTTATGGGCCGCCGGACGCCATTCTCAACAGCAACAATTTCGACTGGGTAGAGCGCATTGAAGTGATTCGCGGGCCGGGTTCGGTCACTTTGGGGCA
>DBNW01000021.1:18822-39096 GCA_002299425.1 Methylococcaceae bacterium UBA662
CCGGGTTCGGTCACTTTGGGGCAGGGAGCACTGCTGGGGGTGATTAACATCGTGACCCGACAAGCAGAGCAACTGGCTCCTGGCTGCGGGCAACATAGGGCTAATGTACGGGCTGGTGCCGGTCTGGACCATGCTTGGCAAGGCGGCGGGGAATGGGCCTATAACGACCAGGACTATGATGCTTTTGTGCACATCAACCAAAGCAATTACGCTGGCCAGGCAGTGCGCGAGGAGGGCTGGGCGGCCGACCAAAAATTTTTGGGTTATGCTGGCGGCGTAGTGGCCGATGCTGGCCACCGCTTGAAACAGGCAGAAAACCTTAGCGTGTTCAGTCATCTGCGTTACCAGCAACTGAGCCTGGATGTATTGCATGTTGACCAATCCCGGAATTTGTACAACGCGTACCGGGATCGTAGTCAATTTGGTCAAGCCCTCACCCATGCCGGGCTGACCCACCGCTGGCCAATCAATCCGCAAATAGATTTAACCAGCAAGGCGGATATTGCCGTCGATGATTACACGTTGTATGCGCATGACGGGGGGGTTATCACGGGCGGTACCCGGGAAATCCGTTACGGTGTGCAAGAAATTTTGCGCATTAATGACCTATGGCAGGGCAATAAATTGGTTTTAGGGGCGGAGCTGCGCTTTTATAATTTTGGCCAGAACAACCGCAACGGCGACAATTTTATTCTCAATGTCTTGTCCCCGGAAAACCGCGCCAACCTAGCGGCCCTAAGGCAAAGTCATCGTTATGTTTACCCCAAAAAACTGGGTGTTTACAGTGTTTTTCTGGAAGACCATTACCAATTGACGCAAAAACTCACTCTGTTTGGCGGCTTACGCTACGACCAACACCCCTTTTGGGGCGGTAATGTTTCGCCTAGAGCGGGAATGTTTGTTGCACCTTGGCAAGACGGTCTCTTCCGGCTGTCCTATCAAGAAGGGTTTCGTGGTGCTGTGGGCATGCATTACGGCGGTTGTTGCCGTTATGACGGCTTCCTGCAAGAGGCTAATTTCGATCAGGTTGAAGCGGCCATCCCAGGGCGCAGTAATTTATCCGCCATCGAACCAGAACGCATTCAATCCATTGAGCTGGCTTTTAACCAGCGCGTGGATGCCCATTGGCAAGTGGACACGGTATTGTTCTACAGCCGGGTTAAAAACATCATTGATGTTGGCGGGATGGTCGGGTCGCCAGAACAACCTTTGCCGCCTATTGGCACGGATGTGCCGGGTAGCAACAACAATTATTGGTTTTTTAAAAACAATACCGGTGCCATCCGGCAAGTGGGCGTTGAGACCAGCGGTCGCTATGCTACAGAATTTTTTAATGCGACGGTTAGCCATGCGTATGTTGATATTCTGTCTGCGAGCGAGCAAAACCTAGGCAGCATGTACGTGGGTAAAACCGGCGAAACGCGAGCAGTACCCCAAAACGTAACGCGCTTGAACTTGGTTTGGAAGCCTTTGCAAAAGGTCTCACTAGGGGTCAATTATTTGTTTTACAGCGACTGGTTTGCCACCACCGGGCAGCGTACCGAGGGGGGGCATTTACTTAATACAGCTTTAATTTACAGCCCGTCGCGGCGCTTAGAGCTGGCGTTCAACGTAAAAAACCTCTTGGGTGAAAACAATTTGTATCCGATGAATAACAATGTCACCGGAGCCGTTTCCAACGGCGCACCCGCTTTGGAGAAAACCACGTTTTGGTTATGGGCAAAATGGCAGGTGTGGTAATTTTCAGAGTGGCTAGGTGCTCTGCTTGAGCGCCCTTAACGCCGAGGGCAGGCGGTGTGTTTAGGCGGTCGCCTTAAACCGGCGGATGCCGCATGCTGCTGCATGGCGTTCTTTTTCTTGTGCTTGGGTATCGGCGGCTTGGCTGCCTCAACGACCGTCGGCGATGAGGCGGAAATCAAGGTCAGCTATTTGTACAATTTTGCCAAATTCATTCGGTGGCCGGCCCACCCCCGCTTTGAAGACATCAGCCGTTTTCGCATTTGCACGGAAGGTGTAGGGCCTTTATCCGCGTCTATCCAGGTTTTGGAAAACCGCTTGCTCAACGGGCGGCCCATTGAGATTGTGCACGGCCTGATGGCGGCGGACGGCGTTCAGGCCTGCGAGCTGGCGTACATAGGCATCAGTGCACAGCCGCATTACCCGGCAGTCCTGCAAAAAATAGCCCGCACACCCACGCTGACGGTCAGCGACATACCTGATTTCATTCAACAGGGCGGCATGATTGGCCTGATGGTGAGGGAAAATCGGGTGCGGTTTGCCATTAACCTAAGGGCCCTACAAGCGGCGGGTCTTTCCGCCGATAGCCAATTGCTGAAATTGGCCGTGGAGGTGGCGCAATGATGCAACTGAATTGGCTAAGCCGTAGGTTGACGTTAGCGCAACGGTTTTCGGTTATCTTGGTGTTTACCACTGGTCTGGCTATTGGCCTGAGCACCCTAGCTTTTGCTGCCAGCATCGCCATCAAGGTTTACCAGGAGTCCATCAGCCACCTTTCCGGCTTGGCCATGATAATTGGCAACAACAGCCAAGCTGCTCTTTTGTTCAGGGATCAAGAAAGCATTGAAAGAACTTTAGCCAGCCTGCAAGCCAATCCTAACATTACCGGTGCCGTAGTTTACGATGCCGAGGGCGGTTTGTTTGCCGCTTATTTTCCGCCGGTTGAGCGCAACGGCGAGGGGATTGTTCAAGAAATTTTACAAAGCGTGCTGCCGGTTGGCATTAGCGTTGAGCAGCCCATCCAGCAAGGCCAAGAGGTGATTGGCAAAATTGTTTTGTCGGCCAATATCTACCGTACCTGGCAGCATTTTGCGGCCAATCTGGCGGTTAGCGTCTTGTTATCCTTGCTGAGCATGGGCGTGGCACTGCTGTTGGGCAGCTGGCTAAACCAAGCCCTCACCAGGCCGGTTATGGCCTTGTCACGGGTGGCTGATTATGTAGCTAAGTACCAAGATTACGGCATTCGCGCCGAACTGGATGGAAACAACGATGAAGTGCATGCCTTAATTCGCAACTTCAATTACATGCTGGAGGAAATCCAGTTGCGTGACCGCCGCTTGGTTAAACAACAAAAAGAGTTGTACGACCAAGTTCAAGCCCGCACCGTTGAGCTGAATCATGCTAAGGAAGTCGCAGAGTCGGCCAGCCGGGCCAAGAGCGATTTTTTGGCCAACATGAGCCATGAAATACGCACGCCCATGAACACCTTGCTGGGGGTCAGTTACCTGCTAAGCAAAACCAAGCTGACGAAAAAGCAGGCCGATTACTTGGCAACTATCCATTTTGCCGGGCAAAACTTGCTGAGCATCGTCAACGACATCCTTGATTTTTCCAAAATTGAGGCCAACAAACTGGACATCGACCGCAACGAATTTAAGTTGGGCACCCTGTTGCACGGTCTCACATGCCTGTTTTGCGCCCAAGAAAGACAAAAGTCGGTCGAATTGCTGTTCAACTACCCGGTCACGCTCCCTCAGGCTTTGATAGGGGACTCCTTACGCCTTGGTCAAGTTTTAGTCAACTTGGTTGGCAATGCTCTAAAATTTACCAGTAAGGGGTGCGTGGTCGTTAGCATTGGCGTAGTTAGCGAAACGGAGCACAAAGCGGTGTTGCGGTTTGCCGTTAAGGACACCGGCATTGGTATGACACAGGCACAACTTGCCTTGTTGTTTCGGCCTTTCACCCAGGCGGACAACTCGACCACCCGTTTGTTTGGCGGCACCGGCTTAGGGCTGGCTATCAGCAAGCGTTTGGTGGAATTGATGGGCGGTGAAATAGGGGTCAGGAGCAAGCCGGGCCTAGGCAGCGAATTTTTCTTTACCGTGCCTTTGGCAAAAGCCGCCGAATCTCAAAACAGTGCCACTTTTGCCCGTGTGGGTCACGGCCCTGCGCTGCGCGTTTTAGTGGTGGATGACAAGCGGGTGGCTTGCGACATCTTGGCTTCGATGCTCTCGCAGCTCAAATTTTCTGTGGCCAAAGTGTCGGATGCGATGTCCGCACTCAGTGAATTGCAGGCAACCAATAACCAGAACGCCTACGATGTGGTGTTCATCAACCGGTACCTGTCGGTCATGGATGGCCTAGCGCTTGCCCGCACCGTTCGGGGCGATGCCCAGTACAAACCGGTGGCCCTGGTGGCGATGGTCAATTCTTTGGCGGAGGAGGCGGAGCTTTTGGACACGGAGCAGGCTGTCTTCGATGCCGTGTTACGCAAGCCATTTACTTATTCAAGTCTGTACGAGACGGTGGTTGCCGTTTTAGGCGAGTCCAGCCTGAAAAAACCGCAGGTTGACGATGACGCCTTGTTTGCACAAGTTAACAACAAGCAAAAATTGCAAGGCACTGTGCTGTTAGTGGAGGACAATGCCATTAATCAACGCATTCTCCAAGAGATGCTAGGCGGTTTAGGGGTCCGTGTCGAACTGGCGACAAATGGCCAAGAAGCCGTAGACAAGGTAAGAATACGGGTCTATGACCTGGTGTTGATGGACATCGACATGCCGGTTATGGACGGCTACAAAGCGACCGAACTCATCCGGCAGCAATTTTCCCCGCAACAACTGCCCATTATTGCCGTTACCGCCAGCATCACCTTAGGCCACAGAGAGCGGCGAACGGCGGTTGGCATGAACAATTACGTCGCTAAGCCCATCGACCCCGCTATTTTGTCGCGGGTGCTAAGCGAGTGGCTGGAGCCGGCCGCCGACACCCCGCCTAGCGAGCCAAACCCAGCAACATTCCGGCAGGTGTGGCCCGGCAAAGTAGATCGCACGATTGATACCACGGACGGCTTGGCCCGGTTAGGGGGAAATGAAGGGTTGTACCACACGTTACTGTTTGATTTTTACCAGCAGTACCACGGTGCCGCCGATTTAATGGAACAGAGCCTGGTTCAGGGCGACAAAACTGCCGTTAGCCATTTGGCCCATAGCGTCAAGGGTTTGGCAAGTAATTTGGGGATGACAGGGCTGTCCGAGGCGGCATCCCGCATTGAGCAGGCCCTAGCATACGATCAGGCATTGACAAAAGCCGTGCAAGAATTTCGGCGGCAACTCGCGCAAGTGACCGATACCCTAGCGACGTTGCCACCCCCGGCGGAGCAAAAAATGCCGAATGCGACAGAGCCAGTGCCGCCCGAGCAGATACGCCCGTTAATGCGGGAATTGGCACGCCAACTGAAAATCGGCAGCCCTAGGGCCGCCGATGTACTGGTTAAAATCCGTACCGGTTTGGGCGTAAAAGTGCCAGAATACGCAGACAAAATGGCCGCGCAAATTGACCAATTCGCCTTTGACGAAGCTTTGCAGACACTGCGTTTGTGGCAAAAATTTTTAGAGCAGTCCCCAAAAGAACATGAACAAAAAACGGGCCAGAATTCTATTGGTTGATGACGAGCCGATCAATCTTAAACTGCTTGATGCCATGCTGCATGACGAGTACGAAATCAGTGTCGCCTTAAACGGCCAACAAGCGTTAAAACGGGCTGTTGATTTACGCCCTGACTTGATCCTCTTAGATGTACAAATGGTGGGCATGAATGGCTATGAAGTCTGTCGGTGTTTGAAATTAAACGACACAACAACCAACATCCCGGTTATTTTTGTCACCTCTAAAGCCGATGAAGAAGACGAAGTCAAAGGCTTGGAATTGGGCGCCGTGGACTACATCGCAAAACCTTTTCGCATGGCCATCATCAAGGCGAGGTTGCACAACCACTTAGAATTGAAAAGACAGCGCGATCAATTAAGCCAACTGTCGTCTTTAGACGGGCTGACCGGCATCGCCAACCGTCGCGCTTTTGAGTCCGCCCTAGAACGGGAATGGCGCTTAGCGGTTCGGCAAGGTACTGAATTGAGCTTGATTTTTACCGACATAGACCATTTTAAAGCGTACAACGACAATTACGGCCACATGCAGGGCGACAGTTGCCTGCGCGAAATCGCCCAAACCCTAGCCAACGTACCGCAACGCAACGAGGATTTAGTCGCCCGTTTTGGCGGCGAGGAATTCGTCTGCCTGCTGCCTAGTTGCAGTATCAACGATGCCACCCGCATTGCCGAGAGCATGCGTACCGCTGTGCTGGAAAAAGCCATCCCGCACGCATTTTCCCCAACCCATCGGTGTGTTTCCCTCAGTTTTGGTATCGCCTGCTTGATGCCCGACAGCACGAACTGCTTACCGTCAGATTTAGTCATCGCAGCAGACCAGATGCTGTATCAAGCCAAAGCACAAGGCCGCAATGGCGTGGTTTCGGTCTATTGCTGTGCTGAAGAAAAAAAGTGTCCAACGGGTGATACGGTGAATGCGGTAGAGACGCAAGGGATGTGTTAAAGAAACGCGGCGGCATTCCTTAACCTCCGCTTTATTGCAGCAACGGCAGCACATGGGCGGCTATTTTCTCGGCAATGATCGGCTGGGCTTCGGAGTTAGGATGCAGGCCGTCGGCCTGCATTTTGTCGGGGTCTAACACCACGTCTTCAAGAATGAACGGCACTAGCGGCACGCCCAGTTCTGCGGCCAGTTGCGGGTAGATGGCGTAGAACATATCGACATAACGCTTGCCGTAATTGGGCGGGATTTTCATGCCCAGCAGCAACACCTGGGCACCGGTGGCGCGGGTACGGCGGATGATTTCAGTTAAGTTGGCTTTCATTTCTGCAGGTGACAGGCCACGCAGGCCGTCGTTGCCGCCCAGTTGCAGCAACACCAGATCCGGCTGGTACAGAGCTAAAGCCCGGTCAATCCGAGCTAAGCCGCCGGCACTGGTGTCACCGCTGACGCTTTCGTTGTAAATTTTGTGACCGTCCAGTTTTTGCTGTAACACGTCCACCCACGTTTGCCCGGTTTCAATGCCGTAACCGGCACTGATGCTGTCGCCCAACACCACTATTGACTTGGCCGCTACGGTCATGGACAGTAAAACCATAACGGCCACTACGAGTATTTTTATCATGACCACTCCGCAAAAAAAGTTATCCAGCACGGCCATTCTAGCCGAAAACCTAAGCAAAACCGTAGCCACCTCCGAAGGCAGTTTGTCGATTTTATCGGGCATTAACCTAGCCATCCAAGCCGGTGAGAGCTTAGCCATTGTCGGCGAATCCGGTTCGGGAAAATCAACCTTGCTCGGCCTATTGGCCGGCTTAGACACGCCAAGTTCCGGAAGAATTTACCTAAACGGTGAATGCCTGACCGACATGGATGAGGAAAGCCGTACCGTGTTGCGCAACCAAGCCGTCGGCTTCGTGTTCCAGTCTTTTCAATTGCTGCCGGATCTTACGGCTTTGGAAAATACCATGCTGCCGCTGGAATTGGGCGGTAACCGACAGGCTAAGACCCTGGCGCAGGCCTTGCTGGAACGGGTCGGCATCGGCCACCGCCTGCACCATACGCCCAAGCAATTGTCCGGCGGCGAGCAACAACGGGTCGCTTTGGCACGGGCATTTGTGACCCGACCGGCCATTTTGTTTGCCGATGAACCCACCGGCAACCTAGACAGCAAAACCGGCGCGAAAATTATCGACTTGTTGTTTGAGCTGAACCGGGAAAATCAAACTACCTTAGTGCTGGTGACCCACGACCACCACCTAGCGGGGCGCTGCCGGGACAGTATCGAACTTTCGGCGGGGGAAGTGCTATGAACCGTTTTAGCTTGGCCTTAACCCTGTTATGGCGAGGCCGCCGCTCTGGCGAGTGGACGCTGTTGTTGGCGGCACTGGTGATTGCTGTTACCAGTTGCTCGGCGATCGCCTTGTTCTCAGACCGTTTGCAACGCACCATGACGGCACAAACCGCCGAATTTTTAGCGGCCGATTTGGTGATCACCACCGCTCACCCCATTCCGGAACGCTGGTTGGAAAAGGCCGGCGTTTTAGGGTTGATGCAGGCACAAACGGTGGAGTTCTCCAGCGTGTTGCTGGAGCACGGAGAAATGCTGCTGGCCAGCATTAAGGCCGTTAGTGCTGGCTACCCGCTGCGTGGGCAATTGAAAACGGCCAGCACCGATGGTGGCACCGAAAGCCTTAACCAACACGGCCCGGAACCGGGTACGGCCTGGGTAGAGCGGCGGGTGTTGTCGGTGTTGAAGCTGAATTTAGGAGACGCCTTGACGGTGGGCGAGCAGGTTTTTAAAGTCACCCACCTGATCACTTACGAGCCGGATAAACAAAACGATTTTTACAGTTTCTCGCCCCGGGTGATGATTAACAAAGCAGATCTGGCCGCTACTGCAGTGATTCAGCCGGGCAGTCATGTGCATTATTTTTTCCAATTCATAGGCCCGGTCGATGCCTTGGCAGATTACAAACACTGGCTAAAGCCGCAGTTGACGCCAGGCCAGCGGCTCATGGATATTCGTGATGACCGCCCGGAGCTGGATTCGGCCTTGACCCGGGCACAACGTTATGTTGGGCTGTCTAGCCTGTTGGTGGTGGTGATTGCTGCGGTTGCTGTGGCCATGACCGCCAGCCGCTACAGTGAGCGCCATTTCGACAGCGTTGCGCTGCTGCGCTGTCTGGGCATGAAACAACGGCAACTGGTTAGCCTGTACGCCAGCCAGTTTGCCATCATGGGTGTGCTGGCGGGTGCCATTGGGTGCTGGCTCGGCTGGCTGGCGCACAGCGGCCTGTTTTGGTTGCTGCAAGACCTGCTGCCGCAGACCCTAGCCCGGCCTAGCCTTTTGGGTCTTTGGTTTGGTTTTGGAGTGGGCTTTGCCTTGTTGCTGGGTTTTGCTCTGCCGCCGTTGTTGTCTTTGGTGCAGGTCTCGCCCCTGCGGGTGTTGCGCCGTGAATTGACGCCGTTGCCGGCCAGTGCTTGGCTGGTTTATGGTTTAGCCTTGGCTGTGCTGAGCGTGTTGGTTTGGCGCTACAGCGGCGACATCACAATGACTGTGACGCTGGTGTCTTCAGGTACGCTGGCGGTCGGCGTGGTCGGCGCATGGGTTTACGGGGTGCTGGGTTTGCTCGGCAGGCTGCTGCCCGGACTTGGCCTGGCTTGGCGGCTGGGCTGGGCTGGCCTGGTTCGCAACCGCTGGACCAGCACCGCTCAGGTTCTGGCGTTCAGCCTAACCTTGGTGGCAATGATTTTAAGCTTTACCGTCCGCAATGATTTGCTCAATGATTGGCAACGGCAATTACCGGCTAACGCTGCCAACCATTTCGCTTTGAACATTTTTCCAGGACAACTGGCGGCGTTCAAACAAGATTTGCACGCCCAGGCCCCGGAAAGTAATCGTTTTTACCCAATGGTCAGGGGACGACTAGCAGCCATCAACGGTACCCCGGTGCAGCGCATTGCCAGCCAGGGAAACCAGGGCACACTGGCCGCGCACCGGGAAATTAGCCTGACATGGGCTGAGCAGCTACCCGAGGACAATACCCTCGTGGACGGTCTTTGGTGGACCGACGGGCGCACCCACAGGGTGTCCGTGGAGCAAAAGCTGGCAGGCGATTTAAACATCAAGCGGGGTGATGAACTGGCTTTTGCCATCGGCAGCCAGACCGTAAACGCGGTTGTCAGCAGCATCCGCACCCTGCGTTGGGACAGCATGAAGCCGAATTTCTACATGATTTTCTCGCCTGGAACTCTGGACGCTTTCCCCAGCACTTACCTGACCAGCTTTTACCTACCCAGCGGGCAAAAAGACCGGCTTAACGTTTTGCTAAAACACTACCCCAACGTGACGGTGCTGGAAGTGGACGGTATCGTGCAACAACTTAAAACCGTTCTACGTCAACTGACCGCTGCCATCAATTACCTGCTGTATTTTGCCTTGGCTGCCGGGTTTACGGTGTTGTTTGCCGCCGTTCAATCCAGCCTGGACAGACGCATCCGCGAAAGTGCACTGCTGCGCACGCTAGGTGCCCATCGCCGCTTGCTGGTCGCCGCCCATGTGCTTGAATTTAGCAGTCTGGGCGTTATTGCCGGTTTTTTAGCCGTGCTGGTGGCGGAAATCGTCACTTATGCGGTGTACACCTATGTGCTGCTGATGCCGTACCAGCCTAACCCCTGGTTGTGGCTGGCAGTGCCGGTACTGGGCGGTGTCGCGGTGGCGGGTGCTGGTTGTTGGGGGGTGCGGCAGGTGCTGGCTAAGCCGCCGTTGACGGTGCTGAACAGGTTGTGACAACAACAAACAAGCCGCTAACCGGTTTGCCGCAAGTCGCTTGAAACCTCTATAATGCGAAGGTTTGCCGGATGTGAAAAATGACCAAAAGAAAACCCCCCGTCCTGTTTGAAGACACCTTAGCGGAGCTGGAACAGTTGGTGGTGCGACTGGAGCAGGGCGATCTCTCTTTGGAAGAGTCTCTTGCGGCATTTGAACGAGGCGTGGCCTTAGCGCGTACCTGTCAACAAGCTTTGCAGCACGCTGAACAAAAAGTGCAAATTTTATTGGAAAAAAACGGTACGCAAACCTTGGAGTCTTTTACCGATGAGTGACGCCTTAAACGATTACTTGGCTTTTTGTCAACAGCGCGTGGAAACAGCGTTGGCGCAACGACTGCCCGATGCCGCCATTTTGCCGCAACGCCTGCATCAGGCCATGCGCTACTGCGTTCTTGATGGTGGCAAAAGAATGCGTCCGCTGCTGGTTTATGGCACCGGCAAAACCGTGGGACTCGCACCAGAAGCTTTGGACGGTATTGCTTGTGCGTTGGAATTTATCCATGTGTATTCGTTGATTCACGACGATTTGCCAGCCATGGACGACGACGCTTTACGCCGTGGCAAAGCCACCTGCCATGTAGCGTTTGATGAAGCGACGGCTATTTTGGCGGGCGATGCCTTGCAAGCGTTGGCTTTTGAAGTGTTGGCTAACGATACTAGCATTGCCGCGCCCCCACAAAACCGCTTGAAAATGCTGACCGTTCTCGCTAAAGCCAGCGGTTCTCTGGGTATGGTGGGCGGTCAGGCCATCGACTTGCAATCCGTAGGTGTCCGTTTGACACTGCCGGAGTTGGAAAACATGCACATCCACAAAACGGGGGCCTTAATTCGCGCCAGCGTGGTTATGGCTACTTTAGCGCAACCGGACTTAGACCCCAGTCTGGCCACCCGGCTGGACCATTACGCCAAGTGCATTGGCCTGGCTTTTCAAGTTCAGGATGACATCCTCGATGAAGAAAGCGACACCGCCACGCTGGGTAAGACCCAGGGCAAAGACAAAAACCACAACAAACCCAGCTATCCGGCCCTGCTAGGCTTGGCTGGGGCCAAGCAAAAAGCCCGGGAACTGCATGAAATGGCGTTGGCTCATTTGCATGTTTTCGGTGCACAAGCCGATTTGTTGCGGGATTTGTCGCTGTACATCATCCAGCGCAACCGCTAAACCGACCCACTCGCACCCCGTCTAAAATAGCCGACATGGAAACGCTCGCCAGTAAAATTCGTGACATCGCCGATTTTCCAAAACCTGGAATCGTATTTAAAGACATCACGCCGTTGGTGAAAGACCCGGTCGCTTTGCGTTTAGCGGTTCGTCAATTGTTGCAGCCTTTTTTAGGCCGCGACATTACTGTCGTAGCCGGTATGGAAGCGCGCGGGTTTATTTTTGGCGCGTTGGTAGCCTGGGAGCTGGGCCTGCCGTTTGTGCCGTTGCGTAAACCCGGCAAACTGCCTTACGACGTGCAAAGCGTTTGTTACGATTTAGAATACGGCTCGGCGACGCTGGAGGCGCATGTCGATGCCTTCGGAAATGACGATAAGGTGTTGTTGGTGGACGATTTGCTCGCTACCGGCGGGACTGCCGAGGCGAGCTGCCGGTTGGTGGAAAAGCTGGGTGCCCATGTGGTGGCGTGTGCTTTTGTGGTCGAGCTGGATGCGCTAAAGGGCAGAGAGAAGCTGGCAGGCTATGAGGTACACGCACTGGTGCAGTGTTAGCCACAAGTGCGCAGACAGCGATTCCTGTAGCCGGTTTACTGTTTCTGGGAGCCGCTGAGCTTGGCTAAGACAGTGCGAAAATGCAGTGCCGTTTTGTCGAATGCTGCGGTGGCACCGGTAAAGGCGTTTGATGCCGTATTGAATGTTTCGACGCTGCCGGGAAATCCGGCTGCGTTGGCGGTGTCTGCTTCAGCGAACTCCTCGAAATAATCCAGGCTCGCAAATTGGCCGTCACTGGCCAGATTTTGGCGCCATTGCAAAAACGATTCACGGGTGAACAGGTAGCGGTCTAAGGCGGCCTCATCAATAAACTGCAATGCCCCTTGGGCATTGGCACGGGCGTTCAATAAGTACAACAATTGCACGGGGATGCCGACATAGCTAGTCGGGTTGGCGGCGGTGTCAAATAGGATGCCGGGAATACCCCTGACCGTAGTCGGACCCAAAAAAGGCAAAACCAAATAGGGGCCGCTGGGCAGGCCCCAAAGAGCTAGCGTTTGATCAAAATCTTCGTCGTTATGCTCTAGGTTTAGGTATTTTGCCACATCCACAAACCCCGCTAAGCCCAGCGTGGAATTCACTAGCAGGCGTCCGGTATTATCAAGCCCTTGCCGAGGTTTGCCTTGCAAAAAAGCATTAACGATAGTGTTGGCAGTTTCTAGGTTGTTGTAAAAATTAAAAATACCGGTTCGCACGAATTGGGGAGTGATTGCCTTGTAAGCGTTAGCGATGGGTTCGGCTAAATACTCATCGACCGTATCATTGAACTGGAAAATTTTGCGGTTGACTCTTTCATACGGATCGGCTTTGCTGCGGGCGATGGGTTGGTTTTTTACGTTCTCGGCAGCGCACTCACCGAGGAACACCAGCCCTGCTAGGGCGATTGCTAACAACAAACGGCCGTCCGTGAAGTTCTTTTTATAAGTGCGGTGCATAAATCCCTAGCTTACATTTTTGAGTGGTTGTCTATTTTTTCATTCAGCCTTTTTATTAGGGCATCAAAACCTTCCCGTTGCAAAACGCTGGTATATTCGGTGCGTCTTAAAGCCAGGTCGCTGACGCCGTTGGCTATTATATTGATAATCCGCCAGGTGTCGCCGTTTTGTTTGAGCATGTAATCAAACTTAACATCCTTGTCGTTGGGAATTTTAAACAGGCTGCGCACCACAACGCCGCCTTTGCCAGTTTCCTCCAAAGACTCAAAAACAAAAGACTCCCCGTTGTAGTCCCTGAAATTGTGGGCGTAGGAGGACACACTAAGTCTTATAAGTACATCAACAAAAGTGTGTTGTTGGTCTTTTGTGAGTTTTTCCCATTCCCTGCCAACAATGATTCGGGCAATTTTTTCTAAGTCATGGCTTTGCGCGACGGGGTTGAACAATTTTTCGTAGCGGCCGGCGTAGCCAATGCGTTTGCCGCTTTTCATTGCCTCCAGCAAATGCCCCTGGAACACCTCAACCACTTGCCTGGCCGTTTTTGCTTCCGGTTCGGCGGCTAATAGCAGAGCCGGGAACAACGCTGCCAGCACCAGTGCAATAATTTGTCTGTATTTTGTACGCATGTAACGGTACCTCGTAAATTAGCGACATTGCCTGCAATGAGTTAGTTTTCTACATTGACGGGTATGCTGGACAGTTTTGAATCGGGTCTTTTTAGAACCGATACAGGGACGGGTTCGGGCATCATGGTGCCTTGGGTTTTAGGTCCCCTTAACCCGACGAAAAGGCCTTTTAATGGATTTTTCAACAAGTCTTCTACGGCCGTGGCCTCATAGCCGCAGTGTGCCATGCAGTTAGCGCATTTAGGGTTGTTGCTGTTGCCGTATTGGTGCCAGGGGGTGGTGTCGAGTAGCTCTTGAAAAGAAGCCGCATTGCCTTCGTCTGCCAGCAGATAGCAGGGTTTTTGCCAGCCAAAAACGTTGCGAGTGGGATTGCCCCACGGGGTGCATTGGTAGTTCTGGTTGCCCGCTAAAAAGTCAAGGTATAACGCGGAATGATTGAACGGCCATCGGCGTTTTTGGGTTTTGCCAATTCTGAAGATACTGCGGAACAGGTCTTTGACTTCCCTGCCTTTAATAAAAATACCCTGTTGTGGTGCCCGCTCGTAGCTGAAACCGGGGGCAATAGTGACCGACTCAACTCCTAGCGCGGTAACGTAATCCAGAAATTCAGCCACTTCCTCGGCTTTTTCCCCTTGGAATAAGGTGCAGTTGACGCTCACCCTAAAGCCCTTAGCTAAGGCTAGCTTGATCGCCTCGACAGCCCGGTCAAAAACACCCTCCTGGCAAACCGAAGCGTCATGCCGTTCCCTTAGGCCGTCTAAGTGGATGGAAAATGTCAGGTAGGGCGACGGTTTGTAGTCATCAATGCGTTTTTTTAGCAACAAGGCATTGGTACACAGGTAAACGTATTTTTTCCGCGCTACGATGCCCGCGACGATTTGCGGCATTTCCTTGTGGATTAAGGGCTCGCCGCCGGGAATGGAAACCATTGGGGCGCCGCATTCATCGACTGCCTGCATGCACTCTTCGTAAGACAAGCGGCGGTCAAGGATTTCATCGGGATAATCTATTTTGCCGCAACCCGCGCAGGCTAGATTGCAGCGGAACAAAGGCTCTAGCATTAAGACCAAGGGGTATTTTTTAACCCCTTTAAGTTTTTGCTTGATCAGATAGTAGCCAACCGTCAGTTGTTGGCGTAAAGGGACTGCCACGGTAAATTCCTCCTAAAAATAAAAATGGGCGGTAAGGGCTTAATGGCAATAGCCAAAGAAACGGGTGGGGTTTTTAGGTTTAGCAGGGTGCTGCTCGTGCTGCAGTTTAGTTGTTGTATGCTCACAACAACAAAAACGGGGTGGTCGCATTCCGGTTGTCTAGCTATCCCCGGACGGTCTTCTGTTTTTCACCCAATACAGCGTATTAAACAACTGCTTAGAACTGGGTTTAGCATACTCCGTTTTTGTTAGCGACTCCAGTATTTGCAACAAATCATTAATAAAGCGCATACAGAAGAGCCTTGGACGGGTGCTAGAATAAAATTCTATCTGACTGTATTGTATAAAAAAATAAAAAATTTTTTGCGGTAAAGTCGGGCTTATTAACATTAAAACAACATCACTTTGCAAATTGCCAACAAAACGTCTATTATGGACTTCAAGTAGACTTTTAATCATTTAAAGACCATGAGCTGCGCAATTTTGTTAAATGATCCAAAAGTGCTGAGCCAACTGCCTGACAAGGAGTTCCAAGCTGCCTTGCTGGAGGGTGTGTCCAGGACGTTTGCCTTGACCATCCCGCAACTCCCTCGGCCCCTGCACGGGGCGGTCGCAAACGCTTACCTGCTGTGCCGAATTGTCGACACCATAGAAGATGAGGTGGCCCTGTCGGCGCGGCAAAAAGAAAGCTTTTGTCTCGATTTTATCGACGTAGTCAAGACCGGGCATAATGCCGAATCGTTCGCAGTGGAGTTAGCACCTTTGTTGTCTGCGCAAACCCTCCCTGCTGAACATGTGTTAATCCATGTTTTGCCTCGAGTTATTCAGATCACCCATGAATTGATGCCGGAGCAAACCAGTGCCTTGGCTGCGTGTGTGGAAACGATGGCTGCGGGTATGCCGGTTTTTCAGGCTCGGGACTTAAGCGGCGGCGTCGCTACTTTAGCGGAACTGGACAGGTATTGTTATTGCGTGGCCGGTTGCGTAGGCGAGATGCTGGCTACGCTGTTTTGCCATTATTCTAAAGATATTGCCCAGCAGAGGGAAAAGTTGCTGGAGCTGTCGGTTTCCTTTGGGCAGGGCCTGCAAATGACCAACATCCTGAAAGATATTTGGGATGATGCCGCCCGTGGGGTTTGTTGGTTGCCTCAGGACATCTTTGATGAAACCGGTTTTGTGCTGAAAAATTTATCCGTCCAGACCAGCAACGACCCGGGTTTCCGGCTCGGCCTAGAGCGCTTGGTCAGCATCGCCCACAGTCATTTGTACAACGCCCTGTGCTTTACCCAACTGCTGCCTAGCCATGAGTCGGGCTTGCGCAATTTCTGCTTGTGGGCGTTAGGTATGGCCGTGTTAACGCTAAGAAAAATCAAGCGCAACCCAGGCTTCACCCAGTCTAGCCAGGTTAAAATCGGTCGGCGCAGTGTTAAGGCAACCGTTGTCGCCTCTCGTCTGGCCGGTTCCAACAATACCTTGCTTGCCCTGATATTTGATTTGGCCAGTGCCGGGCTGAGTACGCCAGGCTGGCAGTACTCCCCTAAACTTGCACAAGCTAACGCAAACCGCTAAAGGACGCACTATGTTTACCGATGCCACTACGCATATTGCCAAGCATTATGGCGCGAGTTCCGCCACCGCTATCCATTCCAATGCCTACGATCTGGACAAAGCCATACAACGCGCCCAACAACAACTGTTAAGCCTGCAAGACGCGGAAGGCTTCTGGGTGTTTGAACTGGAAGCTGATTGCACCATCCCCGCCGAGTACATTCTTATGATGCACTATCTGGGTGAAATCGACCAACCGTTGCAGGCGAAAATCGCCGTTTACTTGCGTTCCCGCCAATCCGAAGACGGCAGCTACCCCTTGTTCACCGGCGGCAACGGCGACCTCAGTTGCAGCGTCAAAGTGTACTACGCGCTAAAACTGGCCGGTGATCCTATTGATAGCCCGCACATGGCAGCATTAAGGGCTTACATTCTAGGCCGGGGCGGGGCGGCGCGCGCCAACGTGTTCACCCGCATCGCGCTGGCCATATTTGAACAGTTGCCCTGGCGGGGTGTCCCGTATATTCCTGTAGAAATCATGTTGTTGCCGAAATGGTTTCCCTTCCACTTGGACAAAGTCGCTTACTGGTCCAGAACGGTGATGGTTCCCTTGTTTATTTTGTGCAGCCTCAAAGCCAAGGCAAAAAACCCCAAGAAAATCGGCATTCTAGAACTATTTGTCACGCATCCTGACCAAGAAAAGCATTATTTTTCAGAACGTACGCTGCTGAATAAAGTTTTTTTGAGTCTGGATAAAATCGGCCGCCTCACCCAGAGGCTGACGCCAAAAAAGCTGCGTCAGTACGCTGTGAAAAAAGCTGAGGCATGGTTTGTCGAACGGCTTAACGGCGAAGACGGATTGGGGGCCATTTTTCCGGCCATGGTCAGTGCCTACCAAGCGTTATTGCTATTAGGCTACCCAAAAGACCATGAGCGCGTAGTCACGGCCCGAAAGGCCATTGACAAGCTGTTGGTTATCAATGAAAAAGAAGCGTATTGTCAGCCGTGTTTGTCACCCATTTGGGATACCGGATTAATGGCGTTAGCCTTGCAAGAAGTAGATGCAAACGCCCGTCAGCCCCAAGTCCAGCAAAGCTTACAGCGGGCCTTTGCTTGGCTATGCGGCAAACAACTTAAGGACGAACCGGGCGATTGGCGCATCAGCAAACCGGGCTTGGCCGGCGGTGGTTGGGCATTTCAATTTAACAACCCGCATTATCCTGATGTGGACGACACCGCCGTGGTAGCTTTTGCCATGGCGCAGGCCAAGCAGCCCGGTTTGGCCGAACCCGTGCAACGGGCCAGCCGCTGGATTGAAGGGATGCAGTCCAAAAACGGCGGTTATGGAGCGTTCGATGTCGATAACAATTATTACTACCTGAATGAAATTCCGTTTGCCGACCACGGTGCCTTGCTGGATCCGCCAACTGCCGATGTCAGTGCCCGCTGTGCCATGCTGATGGCGGTGGTGGCCAGGGAGCATCCGTCTTATTTGCCCGCACTGGAGCGCACCCTTGCCTACCTGCGTAGCGAGCAAGAAGCCGACGGCTCGTGGTTTGGCCGCTGGGGTACTAACCACATTTACGGTACTTGGTCGGTATTGCTGGGCTTGGAGCAAACCCGGTTGCCTAAATCTGACCCTATGTACCGCAAAGCCGTTGCTTGGCTAAAAAGTGTGCAGCGCGCCGATGGCGGTTGGGGTGAAGACAACCACAGCTACCATGATGAAAACTGTCGTGGGCAATACCGTTTTAGCACGGCATTTCAGACGGCTTGGGCGGTGTTGGGATTGCTGGCGGCCGGCGAGGCGGACAGTCCAGAAGTGCAGGCAGGCATTAACTTCATTCTTCATCATCAACAAGTTAATGGTCTTTGGAATGATAAGTGTTTTACTGCGCCGGGGTTTCCACGGGTGTTCTATCTAAAGTACCACGGCTATGACAAGTTTTTTCCACTATGGGCCTTGGCCAGGTACCGTAACGAGCTGAATAAAAAGTGATTACTGGTATTGTCGTCGCGCTCCCCGAAGAGCTGGTCACGTTAACTAACAAACGGATCGATAAAGGCCGCTGCATCTTCATTGCCGACCGTTTATTGTTGGCCTGTTCAGGAGTCGGCGCAGCCAATGCCAAGACGGCCGCAGAGCTGTTGGCCAGCAAAGGCGCAACCCAATTGATAAGCTGGGGTTGCGCCGGTGCCCTCAGCACAACATTGAAGCCGGGTGATTTGTTTTTGCCTGATCAGTTGCTTGATGTCGACGACGTGAGCATGACGGTGGATGCAGCGTGGCATCGCCATGCCTGTCGGTTGCTGGCACCGATAACCCGGCTGCACCCGGGCAAGCTGGCGGAAACCGCAAGCATTATTTCCGCCAGCGAGGAAAAACGGCAGTTGCATACGTTTACCAAAGCCCAGGCCGTCGATATGGAGACGGTTGCAGTGGCCAAGGTTGCGGATAAAAAAAAATTGCCTTTCCTCGCCATCCGCGCCATCGTTGACCCGGCGAGCATGGATATGCCTCGTGCGATCGCCTATGCCGCTAATGCGGAAGGTGTTATTGTAATGGGGAAATTAGGCATTTTTGTGGCCACGCACCCGGCCGAACTGCCCAAACTGATCCGTCTAGGCCTTTATTTCAACGCCGCTAAATCGACGTTAAAGCGGGTTGCCCAAAAACTGGACAGCTTGTCAGTCTTTGGTGCTGTTTGACAAGCGAGACCAAGCTTAGTCCTTTACGTTTTTTCTGCCCGAACATTTTTCCAAAACCATGACTTTCAGCATCGCCGAACTTCTTGCCCAGCATAGCTGCGACAAATTTTATTTGCACGAACAATACCTCAACAACCAAATGGTCAGGGTGTTAAAAACCATTGGCTACGACCGGCACTATCAAAAAGCAGCCGGCCAATACTTATACGACCAAGACGGCCAAGAATACCTGGACTTACTGAGCGGCTTCGGTGTCTTTGCCATTGGCCGCAACCACCCAACACTCATCAACGCCTTAAAAGAAACCCTAGATTTGCAATTGCCCAATTTAGTGCAATTGGACGTGTCCGTACTCAGCGGCTTGCTGGCTCAAGAATTGTTAAAAACGACACCGGACAACATTGGCAAACTGTTTTTTTGCAACTCGGGTACAGAAGCGGTTGAAGCCGCGATTAAGTTTGCCCGTTACACTACAAAACGAGAAAAAATTATTTTCTGCGAACACGGCTACCACGGCCTGACCATGGGTTCGTTGTCCTTAAACGGCGAAACCATTTTCCGCGAAGGGTTCGGTCCTTTACTGCCCGGCTGCATGGCGGTTCCGTTCAACGATTTACCTGCATTGGAAGAAGCCTTGTTGAACCATGATGTCGCTGCGTTCATCGTTGAGCCGATCCAGGGCAAGGGCGTTAATTTGCCTGATGATAACTATCTACAAGAAGTCGGGCGGCTTTGTAAGCATTACGGCACCCTGTTTGTGGCTGATGAAGTCCAAACCGGTCTAGGCCGCACCGGAAAATTTTGGGCTATCGACCACTGGGACGCTAAGCCTGACATGATTTGCATGGCTAAGGCATTGTCTGGTGGCTTTGTGCCGGTGGGCGGCGTGGCGATGTCTACAAAAATCATGGAGGCGGTTTACAGTCGCATGGACAGGGCGGTGGTGCACGGCTCCACTTTTTCCAAAAATAACCTGGCAATGGCGGCCGGTTTGGCCACGCTTTATGTGCTCAAGGAAGAAAACTTGATTGCAAACAGTGCCAAAATGGGGGCTGATATTATAGACAGCCTGAATGCCTTGGTTGGCCAGTTTGAATTCCTAAAGGAAGCCCGGGGCAAAGGCATGATGATCGCCATTGAATTCAAACCTCCCAAAAGCCTGGCGTTGAAAGCGGCCTGGGAAATGCTTGAGGCGGCCAATAAAGGCTTGTTCTGCCAAATGATCACCATTCCCTTGTTTAAAGAGCATCGGATTTTGTCCCAGGTGGCCGGCCACGGCATGAATGTAGTCAAGCTGCTGCCGCCATTAAATTTAAGCCTGAAAGACCGTGACCATGTCCTAGCTGCGTTCGAGCAGACCATTGCCGATACCCATAAAGTCCCGGGTACTATCTGGACGCTGGGTAAAAACCT
>DBNW01000015.1:0-46948 GCA_002299425.1 Methylococcaceae bacterium UBA662
CCGGCAAGGGCTGGCAAACCCGCATGAACGCCGCGCTCAGGGAGTGGCTTAAGGAACATGCGGCATAATTGCAAAGCGGTGCGTACTCTACGCCGTGTGCGGGGTTCGCCCAAGCATGGGCTTTCTTTCAATCGCCGTGGGTTCGTCACCTATAAGGGCAACCACGCTTTCCAGGTCTTTTTGCGCCAGCGCCAGGCTGTCGCCATCAACGCCGCCGGCATCGGCCAGTGCCGCCGCCAGTTTGGCGCGCAGGGTTTGGTATCGGCGTTCAAGTTCCGGCATTAACCCGACAATGCGCCGGGCGCGGGCTTGGTTTAAACTGACGGTTTCATTATTCATAATTCCTCCCGGAACGGTTATGGCCCTCTTTAGAAAATCTCATTTAGCCCTCTATTTGGAACAATTAGACAAGTATTACACGGAACTGCGGGCGGCTATTGAAGGTTCGCCCGCTAACCCGAATGTCAGTCATGATTACAATTGCGAACCCGATCAATTCCAACATGAATTTTCCGATATTGACCTTGACCGCCTGGATTTTGCCATTGGTCATTTTAAGGTGGCCGTGGCGGGCCTTAAAACCCTGGCCAAGAAAAAAGCCCCGCGCAATCATAAACATTAACCGGTGCGTACCCTACGCCACCTAAAAACCGTCACAAATACTGGTCTATCCAATCCATATTCATCTGCTCCGCCAACCGCGCCGGGAGCTTGGCCGACGCCGCCACGGTCATGTAGCGGATGGCCCGCTCGGTGCAGCCGTAGCGTTCGGCCAGCACCGACACCGGCACGCCGCGCTCGTACTCGGCCACCACCAAGGCCCGGCGCAGGCCACAGCAGCGGTCAATCTCCATATCGGCGCCGCCGTAGCGGGCCGCCAACACCGCCAACGCCGGCAAACCGATGTGTTCGGCCAGCCAATGCCCGGCATCGGCGGTTTTGGGGATGTAAACCCGCCGCCCGCCGCGCAACTCCACCAGCTTCAACGCGGCCGCCAGCCCGGCCACCTCGGCCAGCTCCGCCACCCGCCGGGGCAATAAGGGCCTGATCAGGTCAAGCGTAAGGTCAGTCATTGCCCTCCCGTGCGGCTTGCACCGCCCGCTCCAGCTTGTCCACCTGGGGTTGCAAGGCCGGGTCGCCGCTCTGCTGATACAACCGCTTCAGCCCTTCCAACTCGGCCAGCAGCCGGCTTAAAACGTGGTTTTTCTCAGCCTTAACCGCCGTTTTAGCGGGCTCGAAATCCTCCCAGCGCCGCTCGAACAGCCAGCCCTCGGCCATCTTCCGCACCTGCCCGGGGTCCCGTTCGCGCCGGGCTTCCTTGGTGGCGGCGGCTATGATGGCCTGGTACTGCGCGTCGGTCAGCACCCCCAGTTGCGCCCACCGCTGAGCCGCTTTCTGTTTGCCCTGTTTGTGCCCGAACGCCTCCCAAAACACATCAAAAAACCGCCGCGCCGTAGGCTCAAGGGCTTGGTGCCAATTTTTGCTGTCACGCCCGGCCGGGCTGTCCACGTTGTCGCCGTAGCCTTGGGCGGTCAACCAGTGCCACAGCGCTTCGGCGTAGGCCAGTGCCGCCCCGCGCTTGTCGGGGCTAGGCAAGCTGCGGGCCATCACGGCCTGGACAAAGCGTTTTTTGCTCATGCGTTTTCGCTCCACCAAATGTCCCGGCAGTCGGCATCGCACCAGCGCCGGCCGGGTTCGGCCAAAGGTTTTTCGCAATTCAGGCAACAACCGCAGGCAGCAGGGCTTGGCGCCGCTTTCTTGCTTTTGTACAAATTGGCTTTCAGCAGGATTTCATCATGCCGTTGCGACAAGTCGGCAGCATCCATCAGCCACCCCGCTGCTTCTGTTGCCGCTTCGCCAGCGCGGCGATAATGCCGGATAACTGCCGGCTGTCGCAAAACGCCAGCGCGTCCAGTTTATACATGTGCCGGGCCAGTTGGGCCGCATAGCCCCAGGGTAGCTTCATGTCTGCTAACAACGCTGCAATTTTTTTCAGTTGCAGGGCGGTATCAAGCCGGCTGTTCAGGCTGTGGGGGGGCTTGCCGGCCCGTGCCGGCGGTGCGAACACCGCGCCCAGTGCCACCATCCTAGCCAGCACCCGGCCGATGCCGGCGTCCGTCAGCCGTGTGCTGCTGTCGGCGCCGCCGTAGGCTTTAAGCAAGGCCCGGTAACTGGCCTCGTCCGGCAATATCCCCGCCGCCAGCAATTGGCTTTTGCCAATGTGGATTTTGGCAATGGACGCCGTGCGCCGGGGCCCGGACGCGGCCACGGCCTTAGCCTGGCTTTCCAAACGCGCCGCCTCGTCCAGCAGCTCCCGCGCCCGGGCTTTTTCTTCCCGGTAGGCTTTAGGGTCGTCGGCGTATTGCGCCGCCGCCGAAGCCGAAGCCGCCCGCTCGCGCAACTGCGCCGCCTGCTCCAATAGGTTCATGCCGCCTCCTGTGCAAACGGGGTGATGACAAAATCCTCCACCCCGGTCTTTAGGCTGATGCCCGCTACCCCCGCCACCGCCTCCGGCTGGTTCAGCACCGCCTCTTTGTTAACCTCTTCCTTCACCCGCACAAAGCGGCCCAAGCCCAGCCTTTTTAGCGTCTCGATCACGCTGTCGGCGCCGCGCACCAGAACGCTGGGCGGGCGTTGCCGCCATTGCACGCTGCCGGTGACAAACCCGGCCGTCTTCACTTTTCCGTTCTGGGTCAGGTCGGCGCGGTGCGCCTCGCACCAGGTCTGCACCGCCGCGCTGGTGGCCAAAAGCCGGGCTTTTAGCGGTGTGAACCGGCCGGCGTAGCGTTCGGTGACCTCGGCAATTTCCCCGTTCATGGCCAATTCCAGCGCCCCAATAGCGCGGTCCATCTCGCCCACGGCGTGGATATAGGCCGCGCATTCGGCCGCGTCTTGCGGCACCGGCACGGTAATGGCCGGTTGTTTGATGCGGGTTTTTTTCATAACACCCCCCGTTGTTCCAGTTCGGCGGCGGTGCGCCGGTTTTGCCGCGCCAAGCAACGCAGCCTAAAGGCCGCCGTCACTTGCAGCATCTCTTCTAACAACAGGCGGTGTTCGGCCGCCCGCAACAGTTCGCATTTGCTTTGTTTACGTCGAAATAGCGTTTTCATAGGTGCTCCCTCCAAACCACGCGGCAGCCTTGCACCGCCGCACTTTTGTTAAAATAGGCCCGGTTGTCGGCCTCGCCTTGCCCCACCTCGAACTGCCCGGCCAAGGCCCGGTTGCCGGGGCAGTGGTAAACCTCTATCACCGGCACGGCGCCGCCAAAGTCCACCCGCTTGGCCTCAATGTTCAGCCGCGCCAGAGTGTCCAGGGCGCGCCCCGCCTTTTTGTGTTTTTCTTGCAGCCCGTAGCTGTCGGGGTAGTGCTTAGCCATGGCGGCATCCCCGCATCAAGAATTCCCTGGCCGCACTCAGGTCAAGCCCAGGGCGGAGCTTTTTTGGGGGGTTTTTGTTGGCCAACCAACGGGCGGCTTGCCGGCGGTCATACAGTTTTTCCGGCCGCCCCATCCGGTCCGGTGCCCGTTTCCGGCAAACCAAGGGCGGAAACTCCGTGTCCCGCACTGACATGCTCCGCAAGTTATCGATTTTAAAGCCGCTCGTCGCCGCCATCTCCGCCAAACTAATTAAACCGTCCATCACTCCCCCCCCAAGCTTTCGTAAGCCTTTTTGATGCTGGCCAATCCCAGCGCCGCGCCCGCGCCCAAGGCCAGTGCCGCAGCATACCGTAGCGTTTCCGTCACCATCCCCAAGGCCCCCGGCTTGGCGGCGATCTTGGCGCAATAGTCCAACAGCGGCTTGCCGGCGCCGTCCAAGCCCCAGGCTGCCAGCAACACCGCCACGTCCTCCGCGCTGGGTTTGCCCAACGCATGTTTTTTGCTGATGCGGCGGAATAACGGCGCATTCAGTTCATCGCGCTGCCCGGCCAATTTGCTGTACACCTGGTTTGAGCCAACGTAAGCCACGCCCACCTTGGCCATGTCGAAAATATGCTTGATGCCCCACAGCGACTCGGTGCTTAACAGTTGCGCCTCGTCGATAACCACCAAGCCTTGGGTGCCTTTCAAGCGGGCAATCACTTCGTCTTCCAAATCCGCCGTGCGGGTGCTGGCCCCGCGCAGCCCGATGGCCTGGGCGATGCGCCGCAGGCACGCGGCATAAGTGGCCGCCGACGGCGAGGCGGTCACGATAAACACGTTCGGCTGCTGGGCGGCAAAGGCCTGGCAGGTGCAGGTCTTGCCCACGCCGGCCCCGCCGTACACGCACACGCTAATGGCGGCCAGCTTGGCATAGCCCAGCGTCTCAAAAATCTTCTCCGCCGTCGGTGTCCTAACCCAGCCCGGCGCCACCGGCATCTGCGCCTGCTGCTCCTGGGCCGCTTGCCGGCTGTCCAGCCAACGCTGCAACTGGATTTCAATTTTCTCGTTGTCGCCCTGGTATTTATTTTGCAGCCATTGGTTCAGCTTGCTGCCGCCGCTGGCTTCAATCCCGGCGGCCCGGCTCACCTGCGCCTGGCTCAGGTCCAAGGCGGCTATTTCCGCCTTCACCCGCCCGCGCAAGTCGTTGTTTAGGCCCCGTGGGGCGTTTGTGCCGATGTCACTCATTTGCTATACTCCGGTTTCTAGTGGGGCGGCAAACCTTAAGTTTGCCGCCAGTTAAACGGCGTTTAGCCGTGGTTTAAACGGGTTTTTGTGCTGCCAAAAACCGGTTATTTTGTAGGTCGGGCAGGCGGTTTCTGCCCGACATCTCTTGTGCCTGTCCGCCCCGCTGCTTGCTTGTTAAACGGCGCGCGGAGGTAAAACCCGGTGCTAAGCTTTGATGCCACAACAAAACCTTCATAATGAAGGCCTCCATGAACGACCTTGAATTTCGCCTACGCATTTATCCAAGACCATTACCTAGAAAGTCCGCATTGGCCATTTTCTCTATCAACGAAATCACCAATGAACTCACCGACATCCTTGTCGGCACCGGTCTTGAATACCAGCCAGAAGTGGAGCTTACCGGGCAACAATGGAGCGACTTCATCACGCTCCTGGTGTCTTGCTTCGGTCCGCTTCCAGCGACCACCGCGGCCGTGAGGCATGCTCTTGAAGGCACTGATCGACAACTCGTGGCTGCGCTGGGTCAACGTATCCTGAAAACAATTGAAGCTTTGCATCGACTACCCGGCATAATGGGCAAGAATTTCCCGGATGAAGTTGTTCTGCTGCTGCCCGCAACCTTCGCGCAGCGGCTCGACATGCTGATTGGCGAAGGCCGCCTGCCGATTGCCCAAATAACCCAATTTGACGTATTGCGGTTTTAAATGTCATTGCTGTTCTCCTAATAATTTAGTAATCGCCGCATATTGGCGGCGGATTCCAGTTTTAAAATGCTTCACTGTCAATCCGTCCAACACGTCAACCACGGGCTGGCCAATGGCGCAGGAAACGCATTCATCACGCCCCCATCATTTTCATAAAGTTCATAAACGCGGCCTCGGCATCAATCACCTCGCCCGCCTGTTCGCCCGGTTGCGCCAACGGCTGTTTAAACAGCCCCGCCACAACGGTGCTTGCCGGCATCGGCGCCGCCGCCAAATCCGGCAGCGGGCCGTTATGCAGCTTCTGTATGGCCCTCACTTCCTCGGCCTGCTTCTTGGCCAATTTCTTGAGCCTTTGCGTGCGCTTGTGGTACTCGGCGCCGGCTGCCTTGTCGGTGAACGCCGCTTGCGCCTCGTGTTGGGCCGTGGTCAAAAACCGCCCGTCTAGGCTGTAAATGTCCACGTCTTGGGTTAAATCGTCCGGGTCAAAAAACACCGCCACATCCTGCCCCCGGTGCCCGGCCAACGCCTCGCACCAGTACCGGTTTACCCCAAACTGGCTGCGCCCGGCCTTGATCCGCACCAGCCCGTTCCGGCTGTCACAGCGCGACACTTCAATCGACAGCATCAACAGCCGCCGTTGCGCTTCGCTCGCCTTGCGCGGCGCCCAGCTTTTAAACGACTGCTCAAACGCCTGGTCAAAGCTCAATACCCCGCCGCACACCGGCGAACGCCGCCGTTCTTGGCTGTTGTGCCGCATCACTTCGTAGCCAATCGCCTCGGCCAATTGCTCGCTGCTAATGGCCGTGGCCTTGCTGTAACCCCGGTCGCGTATCCGGGGGTTGGTCGCCACTTTGTCGTGCAGCCCGCCGATTCCGAACGCCCGCTCCACCGGTTTAGAACCCGGTGAACTGACCGTATGGTCCGGGCTGGTGAAGTGCACGCCCATGTCCAGCATTACCAGCATCCCCATCGGGTCGTTCGGCTGGTTGCCAAACCGGTGGCGGCCTTCCGCTTGCCCGGTCATCATCTTGTTCGCCGCCACCCGCGTGTTGTCCACCTGGGTGTAGCTCGGCAAAAACTGCCCGGTCAGGTCGTAGGTCGCCAGCCTAAATAGGTCGGTGCTTTCGGTCTTGCCCAGCCGCCAGGCGCGTATTGAGCCGCTGTAAATGTCGGCCCAAAACCAGGCCGTGGCGGTGTTGATGATTTCCCCGTCCGGGAACTTCACCCACAGCTTGTCAAACTTCAACCCGTCGCCCGACACCGCCTGCCCGGCCCTAAACACCCGCTTGTCCCGCTCTTGGAACGGTATCAACTGCCGGAAGGCTTCCTCGCCCTCGCGCATCAGGGTTATCAAAGCCTGTGAATACTCAGCCTCAAACCGCCGTTTCAGCGTGCTGGCGGCGGCAATCACCCAGCCTTCGGCCTGGGCCTTGTCCTGTAACCGCCGGTAACAGTCCTGGTGCGAGGGCCTGCGCCGGTGCAAATACAGCCCGGCGTAATACCCGAACGCCGCCTCGCTGACCGGCGCCAACGCCACCCGCCCCCGGTGGCAGCCAGCCAGCACCGCCGGGTAATCGGCCGGCTGAAAATGCTTGCAGCCGACCTTAGGCCCACGCCCTTCCCACCAGTTTTGCAAAGTTTTCCAGCTTTGGCAGGTTTCCGGGTTCGCTAACCTAACCTGCTGCATCAGGTCGTGAACCGGCGTTTTTTTCGCCCTCAGGCCGGCGCTTTCGGCCTCAAACTGCCGCCGCGCCTGGGCGTCAATCAGCCCTTTCAACTGCCGCACCACCGCCGCCTGCGCGCGGGCCTTGGCCTGCAGGGAGCCGGGCCGCCGCCGGAACCACTCCCAGTCGGCGGTATAAACAGCGGCGGCCGCTTCCGGCTGGGCGGCATGAACGGCATCCACCGCCGCCTGCACCGCCGCCGGAAACACCGGCGGCTGCACGCCGTACAGCACGGCGGCCTCGGCTTGGCTGCGTTGCAAGACCACTTTGTCGTGAATATCTTTGGGCAAAGCCGAAATTAAGAACCATTTTTTGGGGTGGCGGCTGCGGGTTTTTTCGGTCACGAACACCCAGCTATCCTTAATTGCCAGTTCCTGAATCCAGCGTATTTTTTTGCCAGTTGCCACCCGTATTTCTTCGGCATCGGCAAAAAAGGTTTTATTAATTTCGCTCATAACGGCATTCCAGACAAACCGGCCAATTGCCCAGGGCTGTAATAACCCACAGCGCTCATACTAAAGCCCTGTCATTTGACCTAGCCTTTGCGTTGCGCTTTTTTGCGCTTGCCGTATCATTGGCCTTTTTACGGCCCGGCCGGCCTCGGTTCGGCACCCCAATCACAGTGCCGTCGGCATCAGCACTAACGGCATAACGGCTGGGCCAGATGTCCCAAGGCTGAATGCCAAGGGCCTCGGCGACGCGCTTCTCGCCCTTGGGCCACGGGATTTTATTCACGTTGTTCAACGACGTGGCCGCCAGTCCATAATGGGCGGAAAGCCGCCGAAACGACCAACCCGCCTTGCGCAAGGCGGCCACGATGTCGGCGGGATGCCAGTCTTGCGCGACCAGGCTGGCTTTTTTTTGTTTTTTCGCTTTCATAGCGTGTAACCTTTTCTTTGTTTCTAATTTAGGCTCATGATAAAAGCAAATTAGAACCCTGTAAACAAAATAAATAAGCAAATTTACACCGCGTAACAGAGCACATTAGGTTTAATTATGAAAATTATAAATTGTTATAAATTTCAATGTTATCCGGTTACGCGCAATCTTTTTCAGTGCGTAACCGGAATACGCAACCGGAGTAATTGGGTTGCGCGGTGAAAATTAACGAAAGGTTCCGTTTTTTAAGAGGCAAATTAGAGCTATCTCAACAAGATGCAGCGAGCAAATTTGATATACCAGTAGGTTCTTGGAAGAAATACGAGTTAGGCCCCAGCGAACCCGGCTCAGGCGCATTGCGCAATCTGGCGGCGGGCGGCGTTAACATTCATTGGTTGTTGACCGGCGAAGGGGAAATGCTAACGGCGGCTTTGCCCCCGCGACCAAAGCCGCCCGCCGACACCAAAAAAACCAACGAACCGGCACCAGAAGCCGCGCCAATCGTGGCTTCCGCCCATGCCGAGCCCAGAGCAAAACTGGACACCGCCGTGCTAATCGAGGTTTTTATAAACGTTGACGAGGCCCTGGCCGAACACCAACTAACCTTACCCCAACAACAAAAAGCCGTCTTATGCCAATTGGTCTACGAATACGCTACCCACACCCACACCAGCGTCCCCACCACCGTTGCCCGGTTTATGCTGCTGCTGCAATAACCCCAAGGCAAAAAAAAACCATTCCGAGGATTTCCCCGAAATGGTTGTTTACACGCCATTTAAACGCTTTTTAAACGTTTAAATGGTCGTCATTTAATATCGCAAATCAACTGCCCAAAAATCCCAAAAACCGCCATTTTTAACTTTTATCGCAAAATCAAACAAAATCCGAAATTCTCTCCTAACTCGTTGTAATAGCAACGAAATATAACGCTAAGTAACGATTCTGTTTTTATCGCAATTTATCTGCCTCCTCACAACATACATGGTTCCGTCTGTATCGCGCACCAAATCGGTGCCGCAAATATTCGCCCAAACATTGTGCATGGGTTTCATTCCCACGCACTCTTTCCTAAAATTTTTCGAGCTATTAATGATTTCGCTAGGGATTTTGCCGTCTTTGATGAACTGTTGCTCGCCATAGATATCGCTGATAAAACAATTTAAAGCCGTCAGCCGCTGCTTAAGGCCTTGTTCGATCATGCGCCATTCCTTAGCGTCGATAATCCGGGGAATAATATCGAAAGGCCAGGCCCTATCGATATTGCCTTCATCGCTATGGACGGTAAAGGTTATCCCCATTTCCATGATGGCCAGTTCCGCCGCGAGTTTCCTTTTGTCAATATCGGTTTTTTTCAAGCGATTCAGATACTGGCATAACGCATGGCTGACCCGGCGTGGCTGAAATTCTGAATGCATCAGTTCATCATGGGCTGAATCGGTTTTGTAATTTTCCCAAATAGATTTCATGGCTTTTTAGTTGTTAGGTTTTGAACGAATAATAAAGCATATGTTATGCCAAATTATCGGATTTCCGGGTTTGTTTAACACCTTCGCTGAAAATCTTGGAAACGGAGCGTAAGCGGAGTGAAGATTTTTAGTTCCCGATAGCCGTAGTAACGGGCGGGTTTTCGCAGTGAAGCGGTTGTTTGTTGAAATTTACGCTGCCGAAGCCGGCAATTTGGCTTTGAAATGCTTAGCGGTCGGCGGCATCGGCGCGAAAATACCTCCCGCGCTAGAAAACGGCGCGTTCTTAAACGCCTTCAAAAACAAAGGCCGGTTTGCGCCGTTGCTCGATAGCATTTCGGTCAAGCTTGCCCTCAATCCGCACACCCCGTTACTGAGTGCCCGCCGTTACTTTACCTGACTGCGCCCTACCCTGCTGCCAGCGAAAACACGCCGTGCAACCCACGCCTGAGGATTTTAGTTTTTTTTGGAATTAACACGGCTCTACCAGTGCTTTCACAATAACCGCTGGTTATGAAAGAATCACCAGTAGCCTTCTGCGATATCAAGACACTGTCTTGAAAAAACCAGAAAGCGGGGGTCTGCCTGGACTCACTCCGGCATAAACCGCCTCTGTTAGCCTAGCGGTTTTTCATACACCTGTCACCGCACGGGTCTATAGTGGCTCCAGCGTTAGTGCAACGTCAGTGTTTTTTTGGAGGCTGCAATGCTCAGTCAAAATACGCTATTTGGAATCGATAACGAGCTGGTACCGCTGTCGGTGTTGGTGCTGTTTGTTGTGTTTTCGCTTGCCGAAACCGTGTGGCCACGCCACCCGACGGCGAAAAAAATACGCGGTCATTCGTATCGCACCAACCTGGGTCTGCTCGCTTTCAACAGCATCGTCATGTCGCTGCTGTCGGTATCCGGCCTGTACCTGCTGGCCCAGCAAAACACCCAACAGGGCTTGTTGCGGTACTTGGAAAATCCATACTGGCAGGCGGTGTTGTCTTTTTTACTGCTGGATTTGTTGCTGTACCTGTGGCATCGGCTGTGCCATGCCACGAACCTTTTTTGGATGTTCCATCGGGTCCACCACAACGACCCGGCCTTAAACGCCTCGACGGGATTTAGGGTGCATCCGCTTGAGCTGCTCTTGACCAATCTGCTCAAAGCCGCCTACATTGTCGTTATGGGCGTCGATCAACTGATGGTGTTGGTGAACGAAACCCTCATGGCCGGGGCGGTGCTGTTCCATCACAGCAACGTCACCATTAACACCCAAACCGAAAAATGGCTGGGCAGGGTATTTATTGTCCCGGCCTTGCACCGTATCCACCACTCCGCGCTGCGGGGCGAACACGATAGCAACTACGGCACGGTACTGTCTATTTGGGACCGTTTGTTCGGCAGCCTGACGGTTCGACAACCCGCCGCGCTCGGCCTGCAAGGCGATACGCCGTTGACGGTTTTTGGCTTGCTTTTGTTCGGCTTTACCCCCATCCGGCAGGCGACGGCAAACGACCGCGCCGCTTTACCCAACAATCTGAGCCAAATGATTGCTGAGGCGGCTTATTACAAAGCCGAAAAGCGCAATTTTATGCCCGGGCACGACGTGCTGGACTGGATTGAAGCCCAAGAAGAGATTATCGGCCGGTTTTCGGGTACCAGGGGCTACCACGCAGGCCAAAGGCAAGCGTCCTAACCTTAAACAGGGTAACGCTCTGGCAATGCAGCGTTTAACGGCGACAGCCCGCGTTTTATTAATCTGACAAGTAATACTCGACAGTGGACACCACGCGAATTTTTTTTATGTGCTGGTTGTTAGTATCGCGGGGTTCGATGGTGAACTGGCCTTGCACAGCTTGCTTAATTTTGCCCAGTTGGCTGTTGGAATCCACTGCAAATTTTGCCGCTACTGCGCGGGCCGCAGTCGTAGCTTCTTGAATCATGTCTGGCTTAATCTGGTTAAGCTGGGTGTACAAATACTCCTCCGTTTGGCCCTGGCTGTTGCCGGTCAGGGCGATGCCTTTTTTGCCTAGCTGCAAAATATCCGACATTTGCTGGCGCACTAAGGCCACGTTGTGGCTGTACACGGTGACCGTTTGTACCGCAGAGTATCTGAATTCACCCGGACTGCTGCTGTAAACTTGCGCCAATTTGTCGGTGATGGCAGGCGGCGTGACGGTTATCTCGCTATCCTTGATGCCCGCTTGCTGCAAATAGCTTTTAATGGTTTGGGCATGGCCGTCTAAGGTTTCATAAAGTTTGCCCAAGTCATTATCGGCAACCGTGTATTGAATGGGCCAAATGGCTATGTCGGCAGGCATCTCGCGTTCTGACAAGCCTTTGACCGTGACCGTACGTTCATACGAACGCAAATCCCGTGCCGCATCGCCCAAACACCAACCCAGCCCGACCAGCCCCAAAAAAATGCACACACCAAGAATTAACGCCGTGATAGGGGTGTTTTGTAACATGATAACCTCGTCATTGATATTTAAAGTCTAGTTGTGCAGGGTTAGGTATCGCAAAAGCACTGTTCGGCCAAAGTATTCAGCGTAATACCGACTAACCAAACGGTACCGTGCAAGGTAATATGTTTTATCATGGCCGACCCTTTGAAAACTGCCCATTTTTATCGCATGAAGCCAGCACCCGCAACGGTAAATGACCGCCGCCTTCGTTTAATTTTCCTGTTTGCTGGCACGTTATTTGCCAGCGCAGCTTTGATGTTCGTGTTGCAGCCTTTGTTCGGCAAGCTGCTATTGCCGTTGTTAGGCGGAACGCCAGCAGTATGGAACACCTGCATGGTGTTTTACCAGGGTGTGTTGTTTTTGGGTTACGGGTATGCCCATACGGTATCGACCCGGTTACGCCTTAATCAGCAAATTTTTCTGCATTTAGCGATCATGACTGCCAGCTTGTTAAGTTTGCCGGTGGCCCTGCCGGAAAACCCCGCACCGCCTACTGAAGGCGACCCGACTTTTTGGTTGCTTAGTACGTTGTTCTGGGCCATTGGCCTGCCGTTTTTTGTGGTGTCGGCCACCGCCCCGTTGCTGCAAAAATGGTTTGCTCAGGTAGGCCACCACACCAGTCATGACCCTTACTATTTGTATGCCGCTAGCAATACCGGCAGCTTGTTGGCATTGCTTAGCTACCCCTTCTTGCTGGAGCCTTACCTAGGTCTCAACAGCCAGCGCCTGGCTTGGAGCGCGGGTTTTGCCGTGCTTTGCCTGCTACTGGCCGGTTGTGCCTTGGTGCTCTGGCAATCCCGCTACCTGGCTCAGGCCACACAGCCTGCGCACGGCGAAGACAAAGCCCCGCCCGGTTGGCGGGTACAGGGACATTGGCTGCTGCTGGCGTTGGTGCCATCAAGCCTGCTGTTGGGCTTGACCAACTTTATCAGCACCGATATTGCTTCGATGCCGTTGTTGTGGGTTATCCCCTTAACCGTGTATCTGTTCTCGTTCGTGTGGGTGTTTTCGCGTTGGCATCGCTTCATCCACCCGCTGATGCTGCGGCTGCAACCGCTGTTTCTAGTGCCTTTTTTAGCCTTTGCTTTTGTCAATCCGGGGGATTTGCCGTACTGGGTGTACTTGGTTCTGCATGTCGTGGCGTTTTTTTTCGCGGTTATGGTTTGCCACGGCGAGCTGGCTAAACACAGGCCGCCGTCCCATCATTTAACCCGTTACTACCTGGTGATGGCTTTTGCCGGCCTGTTAGGCGGTCTATTCAATACCTTTGTGGCTCCGTGGGTATTTAACGGTATTTATGAATACCCCCTCATGATTGCCGCCGCTTTAATGCTGCGGCCAAGCCGACAGGTTTGGTCGGTGCGCAGCCTGGCCTGGCAAGTAGCGTTGCCGTTGGCCCTGCTGCTTCTTGGGGTGATTTTGTACCAGATTACTGAAAACCTGGTGGCGTATTTTGATGGCTTAGCCATCAGCCTGATGGCGATCAGCGTGTTGGTTTTTTTGCTGCGGTCAAGGCCCGTGGTGTTAGGCTTAACAACCGGGGCGGTCATAGCCTTGGCATTAGCATTGCATGGTTTGGCTTCGCATACCTTGTATCAAGGCCGCAGTTTTTTTGGCGTGATGGCTGTCAAGGAGCGTTTTTTAGCGGATGCCGACGGCCAGCTCATTAAGTACCACGAATTGTTCCACGGCACCACCCAGCACGGGGCGCAGCGCATGGACGCTGACGGTTTGCGGCTGCCGTTGACCTATTACAGTCAATCCGGGCCAATCGGGCAATTGTTCAGCGAGTTCGATGCGGTCAATGCCAACTGGGCCATCGGCGTTGTCGGCTTAGGTGCCGGTGCTATGGCCTGTTACGCCAAACCGGGGCAACACTGGACGTTCTACGAGATAGACCCTCTGGTCTTAAAAATCGCCGAAGACAGCCGTTACTTCAAATACCTAGATGAATGCGCCCAACACGCTGCAATACGTTTGGGTGATGCCCGTTTGACTTTAGCGGGGGAGCCGGAAGGTCGGTTTGATTTGCTGGTGATGGACGCGTTCAGCTCCGATGCCGTACCCGCTCATTTGTTGACGCAAGAAGCTGTTGCCTTGTATTTCAAAAAACTAAAGCCCGGTGGCATCCTGGCTTTTCACATCACTAACCGGCATTTGTTATTGCAAAAAGTGCTGTCCGTCCACGCCGAAACTTTGCGCCTAGCGGCGCTGGTTCAAGCCTACCAGCCGCTGCCGGAAATACCCATGATTGTGGCTACCGACTGGGTAGTGATGGCTAAGCGGCAGGCAGTCCTTGAACCACTGAAGTTAAGCCGACTAGGCCATTGGCAAAACATGCCGTTGTATTTTGACCTCGCCCCCTGGACGGACGATTTCAGCAATATCGTGGCCATTTGGAAGTAGGCGGTAGCCGCCACCTAAATCCAAGCCGACATCACTTGATCGTAACCGTTCTTAACTCAGCGAGGGCTTTGCTGGAATGCTCGTCAAACCCCGTCCCTGCTTGTTCGATAAACAACGCGGCGATACCGGCTTGATCGGCTGCTTTCAAGCCGTCTTCCCGCCCAAGGCAGAGCAAGGCGGTAGACCAGGCATCGGCCAACGTGGCATTGCTATGCAAAACAGTAACGGCGACAGTGTTGTGGGTGATGGGCGCACCGGTACGCGCATCCAAAATATGGCTGTAGCGTTTGCCGTCTACGTCAAAGTAATGCCGGTAGGTGCCGGAAGTCATCACTGCCAACGGTTCAGTCTGGGTTATGGTCAGAATTTTGTGCAGGCTGCGTTCGTTAGGCAAGGGTTTTTCGATGGCCACCCGCCACGGTTCGCCACCCGGCTTTTTGCCACGGGTTTCCAGTTCGCCGCCAATTTCCACCAAAAAATCAGTAATGCCTTGCTCTACCAATAACGCGGCGAGGTGCGCCACACTGTGGCCTTGGGCGATGGATGAGACATCCACACTGAGTTTGGGGATTTGTTTGCGTAACCGGCTTTTATCGACGATTTCCAAACGGCCAAAGCCAAGTTCTTGGCGAATTTTATCCAGCGCGGCCGGGTCGGGCGGGGTTAGCTGTTCGCCTTTAAATCCCCAAAGATCAAACAAGGGTTTAATCGTTAAATCATAACAGCCCTGGCTGGCAATACTGACGAGGCGGGCCTGAGCCACCAGACTAACGATTTCTTCAGGAACAGCCAATGCCTCGGTGCTAAGCGTTTGATTGAACTGCTCCAGAGTGGAATCGGGGCGGTAATTGGACAATAGCCTATCTAAACGAGCAAACTCGGCTTCGATACGTTTTTTTATGGCCGTGCTGTCAACCGGTTGCACCGACCAATAGCGAATGTGGTAGGTAGTGCCTTGTGCAGTACCAGAAATTTTCTGGATTTGAGGGGATGGGTTGCAAGCGGCTAGCCACGTAGCAACAACCAATGCGGTCAAAGCGGTCATTTTCATGGGCAATGGACGGGGTGATTAACAAGGGTTTGACCAGCGGTACCTGTTTCCCGGCTTACCGACGGCCTAGACAGTAGGTATGCCCGGTTTGCTGTATTCCTAGCGATAAAGCCGAAACCTTAGTAGGGAGGCGGCAAGCTATCCCTTAAAAACAGCTCACGCTAAAACGGATTTTTGTTACTGAGGAACGCTTAAAAATGCTCGTTTGTGTCCGTTAAATCGGCCATGAGCGGCTGACCACCCTGTTTTTGTAAGGGGCGGGGTATTTGTCTCTTATAGCTGAGCAGTAAAACCGTATTTTTGCATACGGTACAAAAAGGTGTCGCGGGTAAGCCCTAACAAACGAGCCGACTTGCTGCGGTTGCCGCAGGTACGTTGTAGCGCCTGCCTGATAAGATCGGCTTCCAGCTGGTCAAGCTGTAAACCGGTTTCGGGCAGGAGAAAACCTGCCGGTGCGGTCACGCCTATGGCTTGTCGGGTCTTGAATTCACTGGGAAGATTTTCAGGTTCTATGGTTCTGCCCGCCAGCAAAATGCTCATGCGTTCGCACAGATTACGCAATTCCCTAATGTTACCCGGCCAAGGGTAAGCCTTAAGCAGCTTGACCGATTGCTTGCTGAACTTAGGCGCGGCAATGGCGTGAGTAATAGAGAAAAGAGCCAAAAAATGCCTAATCAAATGCTCGATGTCGTCGGTACGCTGGGCCAGCGGCGGCAGTTCCAGAGGCACCACATTGAGCCGAAAATACAAGTCTCGACGGAATTCACCGGCTTGGATTTGCGTGTTAAGGTCGGCGTTGGTGGCGGCTATAATACGCACATCGACTTTGTAAGGGGCGGTATCCCCGACCGCTAGGCATTCGCCGGAATCAAGAAAACGCAGCAGCTTACCTTGCATGGCCAACGGCAAGGAATTGACCTCGTCCAGAAACAAGGTGCCACCGTCTGCGGCTTGTAAAATACCCTGGCTGTTGTGGGTAGCGCCGGTGAAAGAGCCTTTTTTATGCCCGAACAGTTCGGATTCAATCAAGCTTTCAGGCAGTGCGGCGCAGTTTAAGGTGATAAATTTTTTCTCAGCGCGGCCACTGGATTTTTGGATGGCAGTCGCCAAAACCTCTTTGCCCGTGCCGGTTTCGCCCTTAATAAGCAGGGTGACATCGGTGGCGGCGGCAATTTTTGCGCTGCGGATCAGCGCATCTAAAGAAGGGGACTGACCGATAATCAAATTAAAATGATCCATCGCTACCTCGTTAATGTGTCGTTATGTGTATTGAGGTGAAGGCCATTGGATTGAGCCAAGGCAACGCGGCTAATAAGGCTAGGGCAATCATGAACAAACCAATGGCTTTTCTGAATCCGTGCATCCTAGAAAGCCGTGCCAGCAAGCCGGTCATTATACCCACTCCCATCACCGCAGGCAAAGTACCTAAGCCAAAAGCCAGCATTGTCAATGCGCTTTTTGTGACATCCCCGGCCGTAGCGGCCAGTGCTAATGCCGCATAAACCAAACCGCAGGGCAACCAGCCCCACACCATGCCGAACAGCAACGCTTGAGAACGGTTTTTCACCGGGATAAGCCGACGGCCGAAGGGTTCGATTTTGCGCCAAAAATGCAGGCCGATTTTTTCAATGTAGGCAAAGCGGGGGAACCAACCGGCAATGTACAAGCCGGCGCTGGACATTACCAGCGCGGACAAAATTTGTAAAACACGGTGGCCGTGGACTTCGCTTAAGTGCGCAATGGCGAGGGCTTGGACCAGTCCTGCTAGAACACCCGCGAGCGTGTAGCTGATGATGCGCCCCAAGTTGTAGTTTAAGACGAAGGGGATCATGGCCAACTTGTTTTTGCGAATTTCAGGACTCAAACTCAGCGTCAGGGTGCCAATGATCGAACCGCACATGCCAATGCAGTGCAGGCTGCTGACCAAGCCCATTAAAAATGCCACGAAATACGATGTGCTGAAAGCCGGATCAAAAGGCATGAATCACCTGAATCACCGAGGGATGCGGGTATGACATTAGTTATTATTAGTTATGTGTCGGTTTTTTTACCGCCCAGCAACGGCTGGCTGGACGCTAAGTGTAAATGAGTCGGGGGGTATTGAAAAGCTCTGGCTTAAGCAGACGAGCGGACATCCGGGCAGTGCCGTAAGCGGTAGGTTATTTGACCAACGCGGCGGATTTGATCTGCGCCCACACCGACTGGCCCACGGCCAACCCCAATTGCTGGACGGAACGGTGGGTTAACCGGCACAGCAGGCGGGATTCCCCCACTGCTACCCGCGCCAGTTTGATAGCCGGGTGTTCACCGTTGGCAAACGCTTCGATGGTGCAGAACAGGCTATTTAAAATGCTGCTGTCTTGTGTCGGGGTGAGTGCCAGGCTGACATCCTGGGCCAGTATCCGCAGCCTAATGGCCTGCCCGAGCGCAAACCCATCATCGCGCAGCCACAGGGCGCCACCGGGAAATTCAGCGCGGGCGAGTTGCCATTGTTGGTCTTTTTCCACGATTGCAGCCTGCAACACCACGCCCGCCTCCCGGCCAATCTGAACCGGCAAGTCCAAACGCGCCAAGGTCTCCTGCAAGCTCCCTGAGGCGATGGCGCGGCCTTGCGCCATCACCACCAAATAGTCGGCCAGGCGGGCGACTTCATCGGCGGCGTGGGTGACGTAGACGATAGGGATAGCTAGGCTACTGTGCAGCTTTTCCAAAAACGGCAGGATTTCTTGCTTGCGCGCCCAGTCCAGTGCCGCTAACGGCTCGTCCATCAGCAAAAGCTTCGGATTGGTCGCTAAGGCTCGGGCGATGGCTACCCGTTGCCGTTCGCCGCCGGACAACCGTTCGGGCTTGCGCGTGAGCAAATGGCCGATACTGAGCAAGGCAATGGCCTGGTCTAAAATAACCTGACTGCCTTTTGCCCGTTTCAGGCCGTAATGCAGGTTGCCTTGTACGGTTAAGTGCGGGAACAGATTGGCTTCTTGGAAGACGTAGCCGAGCGGGCGTTGGTGCGGCGGCAGAAACAGCCGGTGCTCGTTGTCTTGCCAAACTTCGCCGTTAACGGCCAGATAGCCTTGTGCCGCGCGTTGCAATCCGGCCATGCAGCGCAGCAGCGTGGTCTTGCCTGAGCCGGAATGACCGAACAGCACGCTAACGCCGGAGCCGGGCAAGTTCAGTTCGGCATCCAGCGTGAAGGCGCCGTAGTCGAGTTGGAACTGGGCGGTGACGGCTTGGATCATCTCGATGGGATACTGGGCCTAGTTTTCAACACAGTGTACATCAACAGCAAAACCACAAACGAAAACAGCAGCAAGCAGCCAGCCAGCCAATGGGCCTTGGCGTATTCTAAGGCTTCAACACGGTTGTAAATTTGTACCGACACCACTTGGGTGCGGCCGGGGATGTTACCGCCTATCATCAGCACCACGCCGAATTCACCGACGGTGTGGGCAAAACCTAAGATAGTCGCCGTCAGAAAACCGGGCCAGGCCAATGGCACAGCCACGCTAAAAAACGTATCCAGAGGGTTAGCGCGCAAAGTAGCGGCGGCTTCCAGCGGTTGTTCGCCGATGGCGGCGAACGCGGTTTGTAGCGGCTGTACGACGAATGGCAACGAGTACAGCACCGAAGCGACCACCAGACCGGTGAAGGTGAAGGGCAAGGTGCCCAGCCCCAGGGCCGTAGTCAATCGACCCACCGGGCCGTTTGGTCCCATCAGCACCAGCAAGTAAAAACCCAGCACCGTCGGCGGCAATACCAACGGCAAAGCGACCAAGGCATTAGCCATGCCTTGGTAGCGTGAGCGGGTACGCGCCAGCCACCAGGCCAGCGGCGTACCCAAAAGCAGCATCAGCACGGTGGCCAGTGAGGCCACCCTCAGCGTCAACCACAAAGCGGTAAGATCGGCTGCATCCAGCATGGCGGGTTTTTTAATGCCAGGCGGTCATTTGGGCAAACCGTAACCGTATTGCTCGATAATGCTTCTGGCTTGTGGTGATTTCAAAAATGCCATCAGCTCGATGGCCGCCGGGTTGTCAGTCCCGTTTTCTAGCAACACCGCATCTTGGCGAATGGGCGCATGGAGATTGCTCGGAACAATCCAACCGGAACCTTGGCTAATTTTGCCGTTGTCAATGACTTGCGACAAAGAGACAAATCCTAGCTCGGCGTTGCCGGTGCTAACGAACTGGTGGGTTTGAGCGATGTTCTCGCCCAAAACCAGCAGCGGCTGCAATTTTTCTTGCAGCCCTTTTTCTTCCAGCACGGCCAGTGCTGCCGACCCATAAGGGGCTAGTTTCGGGTCGGCTACGGCCAGATGCTTAAACGCACCGCTGCCCAGAATTTGCCCCTGGTCGTCAACGAAACCGGGCTGAGCCGACCACAGCACCAAGGTGCCGAAAGCGTAAGTGAAACGGCTGCCTGCAACAGCTACACCGGTTTGTTCCAATTTCAGCGGTTTGTCCTCGTCAGCGGATAAAAACACCTCAAATGGGGCACCGTTTTGCAACTGCGAGGCAATCTTGCCGGAGGAGCCAAACGACAGCTTGGCGGTATAACCGGTGGCTTGATGAAACAGCTCGGCAATTTTGACCATCGGCTGGGTGAAATTGGTAGCAACGGCGACCAAGGTGGTCTCAGCCGCTGCAAAGGTTTGGGTGGTGAGCAGCAGCACGGTCAGCAGGATGCGGCTTAAAAAAACGCAGTTCATAAGGTGTCTCCAAAAAGTATTAAAATCGCAAGAGGCTTTGTACATAAAAATAATTCACATCGCCTGGATCGGGTGCGGAAGGGGCTTGTTGGGCAAATTCACCCTTGAACAAGGCGGCCCAGCCGGTTTCCAGGTTTAAACTGCTATTGACATCCCAACGTACCGACAAATCGGTCTGCTGGCCAATAAATGTGCCTGAAGCACCGTCTCTATCGCGCAGGCCAGCAGGGGACCAAACATCGTTGGCCGAAGCCAGCCAAACCGCCCGATGAATAAGCGTGGCTTGCAGGTTCGGCCGTGGTGCTACTTGCACGGAAAAACCGGGCGAACTGATGTTGCTACGCGGAATGGCACCGTACATGCCGGTTGGGCCGTATTCCCAACGGCGGGCACCGAACAAGGTGTCAAACCCCCCGTTGCGGTTGTCGTTAGGGTCGTCGTCACCGCCGGCATAGTCGTACATGGCGGCCACGTTGATCGGCCATGCCGTGGCCAGTGTGTAGCCTAGCCTGATATGGTGCAGCCAGGCTTCATGGTTAAGGTCCCGGCCATCGGTGGCAGCGGCACTGGCCCGCACGGTACCGAACTGGCCGGCGGTTTCCCAGGTGAAATCAAATTTGTCTTCGACCGGCCTGGTATAAAAACGCACCCCAGGGGTAAAATAGCGGCGGTTGCGCGTGGGAACGTGCGGGTCGTCACCCTCGTCTAGGTGGTACAGGTAGGCTTCGCCGGTAAAACCATAAGGCAGCCCGTACATCTCCATAAAAGCCCCTGAAAACAAAGTGTTGGGGTTTTCTTCGTCAAATTCATGAACATCATCCAAAATGTCACCAGCAGCGTTCGGCAAGCGCTGTACCGGAGTGGTGACAAAAACGTTCAATTGCCATTTGTCGTAGTCTTGCAGCCGCAGACGCCCACCAGTGAAATTGTTGATGGTGTTGCGGAAAGCATTTCTAGCCACCAACCGGCGGCTACCAAAGTTTAGCGTTTGACGACCGGCGATCACGTCCGCACCGATGCCGCTGTTGAACAGGTTTTGGTCGGCCCAAGCCAGGTAAGCTTGCAAGAAATCGGCGGTGTTAGCGTGGGTGTTGTTGAGTACAGACCCTGTGTCCACACCTAAGGCGCGGGCGTCTAAAAATTCCGTACCTGCCCGCAATCCTCCTAGGTGGGCTTGCAGCCAAACGGCGGTTTGCAGCGCAATGTGCTGGTCGCCGCCGGTGCTGCCCGCTCTAAACGTGCCGTCCATGGTCTCATAGCGGGTACGCTGTTCCACTGAAAGATCTAGCCATTTCGGTAAATTCAAGGTTTCGTGCAGGTTCCAGACGGGCTTTTCAAACCTGTCCGTACCCAGCAGAGAATCGTACATTTGGCTGGAAAAAGGCGAGAACGATGGCCGGGTGTAGGTTATTTTCTCTGCCGCTTGTACGCCGCTGTTAGTCAGCAGGGACAGACCGCTTAACAACACGGAACCCATGAGCCGAGCCATGCTAACTCTATCGGCAAAGAGTAAGCGCGCTAGTGGGGGTTTAATGGGAAGAGACAAATACGTCATTGGAATTCTGCCATAAAAAGTATTGGGTTCTGTACGGCGGGTTTGTCGCCGCAGACCGGGTTACTCATGTAGTGAAGGTTATAATAAAAGCAAGCCGGTTTTATAAACCGTTCTCTCTCCGTTTTCTGTTATCCGGTCTGAATGGGTTTGCCAATACAGAGCAGGTTTTTACAATCGGAGCTGCTATAACGAGCAGATGCAACGCTCGGGTATCAGGATACCAACGCTGCTTTTTTCATTTAAACGATATTATTTAATAAATTTATCTGAAAAAAACATAATGACGCAGCCACGCTAATGGCACAGCCGGTTTTTTTACCCTGTTTCACACACCTCGCTATCCGTCTTTATAGTGCTTTTAAAACAATCTTTTAATGCTTTTTGACACAGCCGCGTGCATTGACCCCCCGGCCATTACTCCGTACCATAACGACTCCTTTTTACGGAGAAAACCGTGGACACAAGGCAACGAACAAAGTGGGACAGTGAGCAATCGGCGCAACTTTACGGCATTAATAACTGGGGTGATGGCTATTTTTCCATCAATAAAACAGGCCATGTCTGCGTCAAACCCAGCAGTACGCACGATACGGTGCTGGATTTGTACGAAATAGCGCGCTCGTTGCATGACAAACAATTAGCCTTGCCGGTACTGGTGCGCTTTACCGACATTTTGCAAGACCGGGTCAAACGCCTGCAGGCGGCGTTCCACAAAGCCAGTGCCCAGCACGCCTATCAAGGCCGTTACACGCCGGTGTACCCGATCAAGGTCAACCAGCAGCGGCAGGTGGTGGAAGGCATACTGGCGGCGGACAACATTGGCCTGGAGGCGGGCAGCAAGCCGGAATTGTTGGCGATCATGGCCTTGTCCAAACACGGCGTGGTGGTCTGCAATGGCTACAAAGACCGCGCTTACATCCGGCTGGCACTGATCGGCCTGGCCTTAGGGCTGGACTTGTACCTGGTGATCGAAAAGCCGTTGGAATGGGAATACATCATCGAGGAAGCCGCCCAATTAGGCATCAAGCCGCAACTGGGGGTGCGTATCCGTTTGTCCAGCATTAGCGCGGGCAAGTGGCAGAACAGCGGCGGCGAGAAGTCGAAGTTCGGTTTTCATGCCCATGAAGCACTGCAATTGGTGGAAAAACTAAAATGCGCCGGGATGCTCGATTGCCTGAAATTGATGCACTTCCACATGGGTTCGCAAATTGCCAACATCCACGATATTAAACTGGCCTTGCAAGAGGCCGGGCAGTTTTATGTCGAGCTGCACCGGCTGGGCGCGGCCATCGAGACCGTCGATGCCGGCGGCGGCCTAGGGGTCGATTACGACGGCAGCCGCTCGCGCCGGGACTCGTCTGTCAACTACAGCCTGGACGAATATGCCCATAACATCATCCGCAGCTTTGCCGACATCTGCCGCGAGAAGCAGGTGCCGCAGCCGAACATCATCACCGAATCCGGGCGGGCGTTGACCGCGCATCACGCCGTGCTGATCACCAATGTCACCGATGTGGAATCGGTTTACAGCCATCCGGCCGCCGGACAGGCACTGCCGGTTGGCAGCAATGTCGCCGAACACTACCACGACGCCCAGTTTGCCTTGTCCGAAGCCCGCGCCCGCTTTATCCGCGACAAACTCAGCATCGCCGGTCTGGCTCAGGCGGAAAACGATTACGCCATCCGTTGCCAGCAAATCAAACGGCATTTGGACCCGGCCAACCAGAACGAGGCGATTATTTTGGCCGAACTGAACGAAAAACTGGCCGACAAAGTGTTCTGCAATTTTTCGCTGTTCCAATCGTTGCCGGACATTTGGGGCATCGACCAGGTGTTCCCGATCATGCCCATTCATCGACTGGACGAGCAACCGCGCCGACGGGCGATTTTGCAGGATTTGACCTGCGACTCCGATGGCAGTATCGATCAATACATCGACGGCCAGAACATCGTCAGCACCTTGGCCGTGCACGACATCGGTGACGACGGATACCTGATCGGTTTCTTCATGGTTGGTGCCTACCAAGAAATTTTAGGCGATATGCACAATCTGTTCGGCGACACCCACGCCGTTAACATTGTCCTAGAGGGCAACGGCTACCAGTTTTATGACTTGCACCAAGGCGAACATGTCAGCGATTTGCTGGATTATGTCCATATCAGCAGCGAGGAATTAACCGCCCGTTACCGGGAAAAACTGCTGGCCAGTGCCTTGACCGCCGAACAACGGCAAGCCTACGAACAGGAATTGCTAAACGGTCTGGCCGCTTACACCTACTTGGAAACGTGACATGAACGCAGGATTTATTGGTCTGGGAGCGATGGGACGGGGCATGGCGGGCACTATCGCTAAGGCTGGGTTGTTGGCCGGTGTTTACAACCGGACTGCGGCGGTGGCGGAACAATTGGCAGCGGAATGGGGCGTGGCTTATTACAGGCAGCCGCAGGCATTGGCGGCGGCTGTTGATGCCGTGGTGTTGTGCGTGTCGGCGGATGCGGACGTTTTAGCCATGGTGGAGGCTGTTGCGGAATCAATAAGGCCCGGCTCGGTGGTGGTGGATATGTCCACTGTTAGCAGCGGCACGGCCAAACAAGCGGCGGCAATACTGGCCGAACGTGGCGCGGCGTTTCTGGATGCGCCGGTTTCCGGTGGCGTGGAAGGCGCAAAAAATGGCACGTTGGCCATGATGGTCGGCGGCGATGCCGAGGTGCTGGAAACAGTCCGCCCGGTGCTGGCAGCCGTGGCGACGCGCATCGTCCACATTGGCCCTGTGGGCTGCGGTCAAACCACCAAGGCTGTTAACCAAATTTTATGCGCGGGCATTAACCAGGCTGTCACCGAAGCCTTGGCCTTCGCCGAGGCGCACGGTTTGCCGATGGAGCGGGTAATTGATGTGCTGGCCGGGGGCGCGGCCGGCAATTGGTTTTTAGACCATCGTGGCAAGACCATGGTCCGTGGCACGTTTGCGCCGGGCTTTAAACTGGCCTTGCACCACAAAGACTTGGCGATATGCCAAACCATGGCACAGCAAGCCGGTGTTGCGTTACCGCTAACCGATCAGACCGTTCAGGATTACGCCCGACTGATGGCACAGGGTTTTGGCGATGACGATATTTCGGCGTTGTACCGGCTGAAAAAACCTTAACGCCTCAGTAACCGGTGATGGCTGTTTCAAGAGAGGGCTGAAAAAGCCGCCGTACCGTTTGTTTGCACGAGTGCCGCTTAAATGTCATGCCTGGAAGCCAAAAATCCTAAACTTCCAGGCATAAAAACTTACTCGGACAAGCGCGTAGCGATACGTTGGTAGGCCTCTTTCAGTTCTTCGCCAATCATTTTAGCCTTGTCGATGTATTCTTCGGATGTTTCAATGGACTCGTCGGCAATTGCCGACGCTTTAGCTTTAATTTGCTGCCATTGTTTCTCAGCCTCATCAAACTCGTCTTTAGCCTCCATAGACGCCAAATGCAATTTAAGCTGAACTTCCGTGCGTACCGCATCCAGTTGGTTTAATAGCTTTTCAAACTCTTGCTTTAACATGCTGTACTCCTTAGATTTCTTGGGTTTGGGAGCGGCTAGTGTACAACGATTAGCCGCAAAGATGGCATTAGACGCTACGGTTCGCGGTATTTTAGTGTCTCATCACCCAACGCCGCCCGGCCACTTTAGTGCTTCAGATACCCTCGGGTTAACTTTCGGTCATTCGCCCACTCAGCACCAGATTTGCGGGCAAAGACCGGGCGCAACACCGGTTAAGCAAACCGCTTGATAAGCGCCAAAAATGCCTCCCCGTACAGTGCCAGTTTGCGCTCACCAATACCTGAAATTAACGCCATATCGCGTAGGCTTTTCGGTCTGGTCTCCATCATGGCCATTAAGGTCGCGTCATGAAAAATGACATAGGGCGGCACGTCTTGGGTCTCGGCCAATTCCCTACGTTTTGCCCGTAACGCTTGCCAAAATGCCTCGCTGTCAACGGAACGTACAGCCGCCGTAGTAGCCGCACCGCTGCTACGCCGGATTTTTTCCGGGTGGCTGTCTTTGCGTAACATCAACACCTGTTCGCCGCGCAAAATAGGACGGCTGGCTTCGGTCAAGCGCAACGCGCCGTACTGGTCAAAGTCCACCGCCACCAAACCTTTCGCCACCAATTGCCGGAATACCGAAAACCATTGTTTGTCATCCAAAGCGTGGCCGATACCAAAAGTGGACAAATGCTCATGGCCTAAATTTTTCACTCTGTCGGTCCGTTTGCCCAACAACACATCTACCAGATAACCAACGCCGAAGCGCTGCCCGGAACGGTAAATGCACGACAACGCCTGTTGTGCGGCCAAGGTGCCATCCCAAGTCGCAACGGGTTCTAAGCAAGTGTCGCAGTTACCGCACGGCTGCGCCAACACATCGCCAAAATAACTGAGCAAGGTTTGCCGGCGGCAGTGCACTTGCTCGCACAATGCCAACATGGCATCCAGTTTGTGGTATTCGATGCGTTTGCGGGCTTCATCCGAACCGGATTCGGCCAGCATTTGCCGCAAGGTGATGACATCCTGCAAGCCGTAAGCCATCCACGCAGTGGCAGGCAAGCCGTCACGCCCTGCCCGCCCGGTTTCCTGGTAATACGCCTCGACACTTTTCGGCAAATCCAGATGCGCGACAAAGCGCACATTGGGTTTATCAATGCCCATGCCGAAGGCAATCGTCGCCACCATCACCAAGCTATCGGCCATTAAAAACCGGTGTTGGTGCCGCTGGCGCTGCTCGTTACCCATGCCGGCATGGTAAGGCAAGGCCTCGATGCCATTGGCGCACAACCAGTCGGCGGTGGCTTCGACTTTTTTCCGGGACAGGCAATAAACGATACCGGCATCGCCCGTGTGTTCGGCACGGAGGAACGCCAGCAACTGCTGGCGGGCGTTTTGCTTTTGCACGATCCGATAACGGATGTTGGGCCGGTCAAAACCGCTGCGGAACACACGCGCCCCGGTTAGCCCTAAACGCAAGATGATTTCCTCCCGCGTTCGTTCGTCGGCGGTGGCAGTCAGGGCAATGCGCGGGATGGTAGGGTATTGCTCGTGCAGCAACGACACAGACAGGTAATCGGCACGGAAATCATGCCCCCATTGCGATACGCAATGGGCTTCGTCGATGGCAAACAAGGCGATCTTGATTTGGCCAAACAAGCGTGCGGTGCGTGCCGTGGTTAACCGCTCCGGCGCGATGTACAGCAAATCCAATTCGCCGGCCAACAATTGCCGCTCCACCGCCCGCGCTTGCTCCAAGGTTTGGCTGGAATTCAGGAACGCCGCATTCACCCCCAATTGCAACAAAGCGTTGACCTGGTCTTGCATCAAGGCAATCAACGGTGAGATCACCACGCCTACGCCATCGCGCAGCAAGGCCGGGATTTGGTAGCACAACGACTTACCGCCGCCGGTCGGCATCAACACCAAGGCGTCCTCGCCTGCCACAAGATGTTCGATAACGGCCTGCTGTTGGCCACGGAAACGGTCGTAACCGAAAACAGTCTTTAGGGTTTGCGCGGGGGTACGGGTCATCAGTGTGTTGGAAGGCTCTTAAGCGAGCGCGGGGCCTGGTTATCTACTTCAGCATTCGGCTCGGTGGCCGGGTATGTTGCCTTCGGCATAGCAATGCCGTGGTCTTGAAACAGGGGTGGAATCATGGCGGCTATTTTAGAATTCCCAGCTTGAAGTTCAAGCACGACTCGGTGTTATGTAAACCCCTAAAGCCGCACCCGTGGCAAAACAAGCGCGTTCACTCGATGCCTACCCGGTCACGGGATGCGGGGTGTTTTAGTTAGCTGAAACACCCCTGTAACCGCGTTAAAAGCGGCGACAACGTTGAAATTTAGGGTGTTCAAGCGGCTTGGTGCCGACAGTCAAAACGGATAGTCATAGTCCATCAATAGCGGCGCGTGGTCGGAAAAACGCGCGTCTTTGTAGAGGTATGCCGCGTTAACGGTAACTTTGAGTGAGGCAGTGATGAGTTGGTAATCAATGCGCCAACCGACGTTTTTGGCCCAAGCTTGGCCACGGTTTGACCACCAAGTGTATTGGTCGGCCGCTTGATTGACGATCCGAAACGCATCCAACCATTGACCATCTGCCAACAACGCATCCATCCAGGCGCGTTCTTCGGGTAAAAAACCGGAGTTTTTTTGGTTGCTACGCCAATTTTTCAGGTCGATTTCTTTATGGGCGATATTCCAGTCGCCGGCGATGATAAGGTCACGGCCTTCTTGCGCGCGTTGCTTTAGATAAGGCATCAGCCGAGCCATGGCCTGAAATTTAATGGCCTGCCGCTGCTCGCCGGAGGAGCCGGACGGCAAGTACAGGGAAATGACGCTCAAGTTTCCGAAGTAGGCTTCGATAAAGCGGCCTTCGGCGTCAAAATCCGGCCAGCCGATACCGCAGACAACGCGGTCGGGTGCTTTTTTACAGTACAGTGCCACGCCACTGTAGCCTTTTTTTTCAGCGTCGTGGTAAAAGCACTGGTAACCCTGTGGGCAAAACACCGCCGCTTCAAGCTGGCTAAACTGAGCTTTGGTTTCTTGTATGCAAACCACATCGGCATTTTGCCGTGGCAACCAGGTAAAAAAGCCCTTACGTTCCGCCGAGCGGATGCCGTTAGCATTTAAGGTGATGATACGCATTAAAAAATTCCATTTGCGGTTTTAGTGGGGAGGCCGTATTATGAGCGGCTTTTTCAAACATTCCATGTCCCGTCTGCGGGCGTTTACGGGTAAGAGGCGCAGCCATGAAACCAGAAATTCATCCTAGCTATAAACAAATCACCGTAACCTGCGGTTGCGGTAATACTTTTGTGACCGGTTCTGTATTAGCTAAAGATTTGCAAATCGAAGTCTGTTCCGCGTGCCATCCTTTCTATACGGGTAAACAGCGGGTTGTAGATACAGCAGGCCGGGTCGATAAATTCCGCAAAAAATACGGCAAATAAGAACCCGCACTCAGCGGGCGCACCCTACGCGCCTGCTTGCGGCTTTTTTCTTAGCAGTAACAGTGCCGCTGCCGCACCTGCAATTACGCATAAAGCCAGCAACCCCACGTTTGCCTGATTCCAATCAAGCGGATAGCTATCTGCCTTCACGGGTGCGCTAATTCCCGGGATGCTGGGTAAATCGCCATCACCGCCGCCTGCTTTCAATTGCGCTTTCATGCCTTTTTCTGCGTGTTGCGGCAGTTCGCAATGCACGAGATACGTCTTTTTCTGGCTGGGCAGAATCAGCGCAGCCTTAAGTTCGCCTTTACCGTAAAGCTCCAAATGGAACATGCCGTCCGGGTACAAATAACCGGGCAAGCCGTGGATCATCAATTGGTGGCGGATTTGGTCGTCGTTGATGAAAACAATGTTGACTTTGGCGCAGGGTTTAACCTGCCATTCCTGTTGGTCGAACGCAAACATTTTGCCGTTAAATTTTAGCGCGTGTTGGCGGCCGGCGCGGATGGTTAAATCGACGGTTTCGGAGATAGCTTGGCAATCGCGGGGCAGCGTGTCGCTGTTGGCATTCATGATCATGCCGTATTCGTCCATGATCATGCCGCCGGGAGCCGTGGCATAACCTGGGCTTGGGGCGGCACTCAGAACACTGCTTGCCAAGGCAAAAAAAAGCAAGTTTTTCAATTTCATAGTCAGTCCTTGCGTTTAGCGAAGGGTCGGTACATCCGTATCCAAACCGCTATGCCAATAAGGCCGCCGCTGGCCAAGCCAAACCCAATCACGCGCACGAAGTCAGGCGTGAGCATACCGGCATCGCCTAACATGTGCGCGAAATCGCCTTGCTGCCATACCGGTTGTTGCTTAGCGTAGTAATCCTTGCTGAACACTTGCGCGAACAAGCCGTCGTGCATGGTGGGCATACCGCGTTCGTCCAACAACGGCTGGTAAGCCAGTATTCCTATGTTGCCACCCGGCTCCATGCCGTCGGTGGTGGTACCCGTGGGGGTGTGGTCATGGAACATCCACAGCCCCGGACCGTAACTGTGCAGACCGTCGTTTTGAGTTTTTAGGTTGAGGTCTAGGCGTTGCGCGGGGGCCAAATCAAAGACATCGCGGGTAATTTGTTGCCCAGGGTCCAGGCTGACCCCGTCCATGCTGGCGACAACCGCCTTATGGCCGTGTATGTGCAAAGCCAGCGGCGAACGCTGCATGTTAGCGACATGCAGTTTGATGTTTTCGTTGCCGTTAACGATCACCAAACTGTCGCGCAAGGTGTAGGGGAAAGCGTGGCCGTTCAGCAAAAAATAATTCTCGAACGATTCGGTTATGTTGTAGGTACGCGCCATGCGTTCGGCAACCAGGCGCGGGTCGTTGGCTTGTTGGACGATTTGCGACAGGCGTTTGTCCAGCGATTGATAGAACAAATCGTATTCTTGGTGGTAGTGTTGACGCGTCGCTACGGACGGGTGACGCACCTGCCCGGCACCGATATTGAAAACTTGCGGCCAGTTGTTAGGCCGGTTTTCTTCCACAATGAACAATCCGGCCAAGCCCATCATCACATGCTGAGCGGTTTGCACATGGCAGTGATACAGCATGGCACCCGCATGACGCGCCGTGAACTCGTAAGTGTGGCTGTTGCCAGGGTAAACCGCGTGTTCCTCCATGCCGTCGTTGTCGCGCCCGTCCGCCGTCATCCACGGGTGATCAACGCCGTGCAAGTGAATGGTGTGCGGCAAGTAATGGGTGTTTTCCAAAGTAACACGGACTTCATCGCCTTGCTCGACACGAATGGTCGGCGACGGTGCGCGTAAAATCGCGCTGGCCACCTTGGAATTAAGGTGTTTCACGCCCATGCCGCGCGATTTTGGCGCATACACCCACAGTCCGGGTTGGATGCCAGGGGCGATGTCGAATGTGTTCATCAAAAAATCGCCATCCGGGCTGGACCCGTTCAGCTCTATCACTTCCAGTTTGATATGAACACTGTCAGGGTCGCCATCGTTGTCCTTGTCATCACCCATAATCAGTGCATCTTGGGCAAAATCGGTTTGCATCAAAGTAGCCATGGACACGTTGTTGGTGCCCTTCACTGCCGCTGCAACTTCATAGGGATTATCCGGCTGGCATTGCGGCGCAGCGGCGATGGTGACACCTTCTACCGCCTGCGCCTGCCGCCATTCAGGATGCAGATCGGGGCATGGCATCTGGGCACTGAGTTCGGCATTTACGGCAGTTTTGTTAACCGTTGCCGGCGGCGTAATGCCGGCTTGCCCGGTTACGTCAGGGTACCAGAATACAACGATGGCGAGCAGGCCAGCGGCTATCACGGCCAGTAGCAGCGTGTTGCGTTTAGAGAGCATGGGGTACACGGGTTGAAAAAAGGTTGTGGGGAACAAGAAGAGGACGTGACTTTAGGCAAAAGAATTCCTTAGGCTAACGCTTTGCGGCTGGCACCCGTATGGCTGACACACCGTAAGCTCTGGCACTCAATCATCAATCAGCCATCAATAACCGGCTGTTCGCCGACGGCGCGCGGAAAAAGCCAGCGCTTTGTTCCGGTCAATGCCGAATCCACGGTCTTAAGTCGCAGTCGGCACCATTACGTTACAATGCCGCAAACAGAAAGCGAAAAACCGCGTAGTTTTATCATGGCCGAAGAAAAAGGTGAAGCCAAGCCTAGCAAGTGAAGACGCAGGTCTAGTGATGACGTTATTTTTAAGTTTTTTATAAAGGGATATTCTCATGCTGATTGAACCGCCGCTGTTAGCAGCCGCTTTTGCTTCCATTTTGTTGTTATTGGTGGTGTTGTTGCTACTGGCGTTACAGCAAAACAGCAAAATTACCCGGTTGCAGAACCGACTGGATGCCACGCAAGGCAATGACGAAAAACTTGAACGCAGCCTGCGTGCAGAAATGGCCGCTAACCGTCAGGAAATCAGCGACACGTTACGGCAAAACCGCGAAGAGCTGGGAGCGGCGATTGAACGGCAAAGCCAGTTGTTGCAAACCAGTACGGGACAATTTCGGCACACGCTGGAAGAAAAATTAGCGGCCTTTCAGCAGGAACACCGCAGCCAATCGGAAAACCTACGCAGTCTAGTTGACGACAAGCTCAATCTGGCCCAACAAGACGCCCGCCAAGGCCGCAGCGAACAGGCCACCAGTCTAAAACAATTCGGCGAACAATTGACCGGGCAGTTGCAGCAATTGACACAACGCAACAGCGACGGGCTGGAAACCTTGCGCCAAGCGGTGGAAAGCAAATTGACGCAGATCCAGACCGACAACAACCAAAAGCTGGAGCAAATGCGGCAAACAGTGGATGAAAAGCTGCACAACACCTTGGAGCAACGCTTGGGTGAATCCTTCAAGCAAGTCAGCGAGCGGCTGGAGCAAGTCCATAACGGCTTGGGGGAAATGCGACACCTGGCCTCGGGTGTCGGCGACCTGAAAAAAGTCTTGGCCAACGTCAAAATACGCGGCACCTGGGGCGAAGTGCAGTTGGAGAACCTGCTGGAACAAATGCTCAGCCCGGAGCAATACGCCAAAAATGTCAGCACCCGCCCGAACAGCAATGAGCGGGTCGAGTTTGCCATCAAACTGCCGGGGCGCGATCATGACGATTCCGTGGTCTGGTTGCCGATAGACGCCAAATTTCCGTTGGAAGATTACCAAAAGCTGGCCGAAGCCCAGGACCGGGCCGACTTGCCGGCGATGGAAGAAGCCGGCAAAGCACTGGAGGCGCGCATCAAGGCCGAAGCCAAAGCCATCCGCGACAAATACCTAGAACCGCCGCACACCACTGATTTCGGCTTGCTGTTTTTGCCCATCGAAGGTTTGTACGCGGAAGTGATCCGCCGCCCCGGCTTGTCGGATTTGTTGCAGCGCGACTACCGCGTGACCTTGGTCAGCCCGACCACGCTGGCGGCAATTTTAAACAGTCTGCAAATGGGGTTTCGCACCTTGGCGATTGAAAAACGCTCCAGCGAAGTCTGGCAGGTGTTGGGCGCGGTCAAGACTGAATTTGGCAAGTTCGGCGATGTGCTGGCGAAAACCAAGAAAAAGCTGGATGAAGCCCGCAACACCATAGACCAAGCGGAAGTGCGCACGCGCGCGATTGACCGGCAATTGCGCCAGGTGCAGGCGTTGCCTAAAAATGAGGCGTCGCTGTTGCTGCCGGAACTGGCGGCTGATGAGGTTGCCAGTTAACCTCTGTGCCGTTACCACCCTGTTTGCACAGATGCGATCGCTTAATGCGTTCTGCGGCGGCTGGCGGGTAATTCATACGCCCGGCTCTGGCTATAGGGCAAAAAAAAGAGGGCGCACCCTCTTTTTTTTTGTGCGTTTTAAGCGCGTTGCTTAGAAACCAATACCGATGTAACCACCTGCGGTTAAGCCATCGGTGTCAACGCCATCGGCGGCACCCCCGGTTAAGTGGTAGCGGGCATCGACGCCGACGAAAATGTCTTTCCACACCCGGTAGTCGCCACCGGCAGCAAACATCATGCCAGGGTTTAATACGGTAATGGATTCAGACGGTGGGCTGATAACGTGAAAGCCTAAACCAACCGGGATCAACCACGGCCTAAAGTCGCTGCCTTTCATAAACTTCACTTTTGGTGCGGCACTCAAGGTCAGTTGGTTGACCGTCACATCCCGCGCCGGGCCGCCTGCACCGCCGACAAGAGCTGCTAAACAGGTGGGGTTAGAAGCCAAGCAGTTGCCTTGGGCGCTGCCGAATTCTTTGTATTCAACCATCAGTTCGGCCAACACTTCGGTGTCGCTTAACGCACCCCACACATCGTCGGTCAAACCGAAATCAAAGCCTGCGCCGATATACCAGCCGTCTTCATCAGAGCGGTCTTGGGCACCTAAGGGGACGACATCACTTTGAATGGAAACGCCATTTCTTGGGTTATCCATGCTGGCATAACCGCCACGGAAGAACATGGTGTTGGCGTGTTTCGTTGAGACTGGGCTGGTCTTGGTTTCCCGCATCCATTGGTCTAGCTCTTGAACTTTAGCGGCATCGTCCGCTTGCGGACGGGCGGCTTCTGCCCGCAAAGTTTGCAATTCGTACTGCATTTGTTGCAACTGCGCTTCTAGGGCTTCCACTCTGCTGCTAGCGGCCTCGGCCATGCGCTCGGCTTTTGAGCTGGCTAAAGCCTGCGGGGCTAATACTAAGGTAACTGCTGTGGCTATAGCGAGGCGTGTCGTGAATTTGTTCATCGTTGTTCCCCTTATAATTTAGGTTGTTATTCTACAAAATTTTGCATTTATACAACAAAACGCGTCCTACGGTGCCGATGGTACCAGCAAAACTGCTTTCATTACAAGCTTTCATGAAATAGTCAATATCTTGTTATAAAACTAATAATTGTCAATTACTGGGAATACACAGCGACGCTGACTGGATGTTTAAAAAAAACAACAAATACCCCTAAAAAACTTTTGTCTTTATTCTTAAGGACCTATCTTTTAACCTATGCCTGTTTTGGCGCAGGCTTGGCCAAACCGACAACGCCTTCGCTTTTTCCGCCCGCTGCACCTGCCAACCCCATGCACATGACTGCCTCAATGACCACAATCCCCGATTTCACCATTGTCGGCGGCGGCATCAACGGCTTGCTGACTGCCCGGGAATTTATCAACGCCGGTGCCCGCACTGCCATTATCGACAAACAGGTCATTGGCCAAGAATCTTCCTGGGCGGGCGGCGGCATCTTGCTGCCGTTGTATCCGTGGCGGCAGGCCGAGGCAATTAGTGCACTGGTTTTAGAGAGCCTGCGTAGTTACCCGCACCTGCTAGCAGCCCTGTATGCCCAGACCGGGCTGGACCCGCAATGGCAGCCGTGCGGTCTGTTAGTGACAAAAAACCCGGATGCTGCTCGGGCAAGAGCCTGGTGCAAACAGCATCAAGTCGCTTGTTTTCCGGCTGAACCCAAACAGTTCAATAACCTGCAAACCGAGCCAGAGACGCCTTTATGGCTGCCTGACATTGCCCACGTTCGCAACCCCCGGCTGCTTAAGTCACTGAAACAAGACCTCAGCCAAAAAGGCTGTCAGTTTTATCAGCATCAGCCCATTACTAAAATCAGCCTAAAAGGCAATCGCGTGGTGAGTTTGGCCAGCCATGAGCAAGTTTTTCCGGTTCATCATGTGGTGCTAGCGGGCGGAGCCTGGACGGGGCAAATTTTCCAAGAGTTATTGCCCACACTCGGTCACATCCCAAAAATTACACCGGTTAAGGGGCAGATGCTGCTCTACGAGGCCCAGCCTGAAACCCTAGCCTTCATGGTCTTAGAAGGCGGCCATTACCTGATCCCCCGACGCGACGGCAAAATTCTAGCCGGCAGTTCCGTCGAATTTGACGGCTTCAACAAAGCGACCAGCAGCACCGTGCTAGATACGCTCAATGCCTTCGCCCTGAATTTGCTGCCAACGCTCAAAGGCTATCCGATTGCCCGGCAGTGGGCGGGGCTGCGACCGGGAACCGCCGAAGGCATTCCTTACATCGGCCCACACCCAGAAATCGCCAACTTGAGCGTCAACGCCGGGCATTTTCGCAACGGTTTAGTCATGGCGCCCGCCTCGGCGCGGCTTTTGGTTGACTTAGTGCTAGGTCGCCCACCCTGTCTTGCCGAAGAACCCTACCAATTCACCCGACCGCACTAACGGCTATGGATATTTACCCCTTACTCAGGCCACTGTTATTTGCCCTTGATCCAGAAACCGCGCACACGGTGACGCTAAAGCTGTTGCAACTGGGCCATTTTACTCGGCTAAGCCAGCGACTTTATGCCGCCCCCGCCACCCAACCGGTCAACGTGATGGGCCTGACGTTCAAAAACTCGGTTGGCTTAGCAGCCGGTTTAGACAAAAACGGCGACTGCATCGATGCCCTAGCCGACCTAGGCTTTGGTTTTTTGGAACTCGGCACGGTTACGCCCCGCCCCCAACCCGGCAATCCTAAACCCCGTTTGTTCCGCTTGCCCGAGCACCACGCCCTCATCAACCGCATGGGCTTTAACAACCTAGGCGTAGCGCATTTGCTAAAGCAAATTAGGCACAGCCGCTACCAGGGAATTTTGGGCATCAATATCGGCAAAAATTTCGATACGCCCCCTGAACAGGCCCTAGACGATTACCTATGCTGTTTGCGGCAAGTTTATGCCGCAGCCAGTTACGTCACCGTCAACGTTTCCTCTCCCAATACCCAGAACTTACGGCAATTGCAACACGGTGATGCGCTAAAGAAATTACTGGAGGGCTTAAAAAAGGCGCAAGGCACGCTGCAACAAGAACACGGCCGCTATGTGCCCTTGGTGCTAAAAATTGCTCCTGACCTGAGTGCTGAAGAAATCAGTCCTATCGCCCGATTATTGCTTGAGTTTGCCATAGACGGCGTCATCGCCACCAACACCACGGTGCAACGCCATATGCTGGCCAACCATCCGTTAGCCAGTGAAACCGGCGGACTCAGCGGTGCGCCGGTCAAAGACCTAGCCACCGCAGTAGTCAAACAATTGGCCCTAGAATTAAACGGCAATTGCCCCATCATTGCCGCAGGCGGCATTATGTGCGCCGCGCACGCCGAAGAAAAATTCAAAGCCGGTGCCAGCTTGGTGCAAATTTATAGCGGGCTGATTTATCAGGGACCTGGCTTGGTCAGGCAAATCCTATCCAGCCAAACCGGCCCACAACGCCCTTCTCGCTTTCTTTAAAGCCCATGTACCTTTGCCATGAAAATATCTTTTGACGACACGAAAGACACCCCGGCTGCAACACCAGACCCTACCAGCGCGTGCCCCGTGTGCGGCGGTAAAAAAATTAGGCGTTCGCGCACCAAGCCTAACGAAACGTTTATCAATCGGGTTTTCTACCGCCATTACCGCTGCCGGAACTGCCGCGCCCGTATCTCGCTCATGGATTCCGTGCGGGTATTTTGGTCAGTCGGCGGCACTGTTTTGTTAGCCGGTTTTGCCGGCGTGGTTTTTTGGTTGTCTCAGATGCCCCCGCCATCCGCCGCACCGGCACAGCAGGAGCCGCCCAACGTCCAACAACTTGAGCAGCAAGCCCTGAACGGGGATATCGGAGCCGAACTGCAATTAGGGCTGCTTTATCACAACAGCCAACACACCCCTAACAATGCCAGGAAGGCCGCTAAATGGTTTAAAAAAGCGGCTGAACATGGCAGCGCCGAGGGTGCTTACGGGTATGGCATGGCCTTGTTAGCCGGCCAAGGCGTCTTAGTGAGTTACGGCGAGGCATTAAGGTGGCTGGAAAAATCTGCCCGCCTCGGCTACAGCCGCGCTCAATTTGAGTTGGGTAATATCTACCGGTTTAAGGCCGGCATTGAACCTGACCTAAAACAGGCCTACCTTTGGTATAGCCTAGCCGCCGCCGCAGGCATGGCCGATGCGGCGATCGCCAGGGACGCGGTGGCCGCCTACCTAACACCCCAAGAAATCCTCGATCTGCAAAACAAAGCCAAGGAAATTAGCATCCAACACTGATCCGCTTTATAACGTTAAGCGCACTTTATCCCGTGCCACAACGGCTAACGCAGGAGACCGAAACACGAACACCGGTGCCGTAGCGGCGCCGTTATAACCACCAACCGGACTAAAATGCTCCACCGCTGTTAACGCCACGATCGACGCGCATTTACCGATCGTGGCCTGTCTCTGGCGCAAATGTCAGCCGCAAATCCCCGCCCACTTGCCGGACATCTTTTAACCCCAGCAAAACTTTATCAGCCATTGTCTTGACCCCCGGCAAATGGAACAAACCGCGTCCTTCATCACCAAGCACGCACGGGGCCATGTAGACGACCAGTTCGTCGATCCAGTTTTCGACCAGTAATGCACCGTTCAACACCGCGCCCGCCTCGACCAATACCTCGTTGATTTGCTGTTCAGCCAAAAAAGCCATCACCGCCTGTAACGCCACCCGCCCGTTGTGCGCTGCAAGCCGATGGACTTCAAAGCCGGCTTGGGTCAATTGCCGATGCCTGTTGCCATCATCGCAACAGGTTAAGATCACGCTGCGGCCTGGCAGTTTAGCCATTTGCGCGGTTGGCGGCGTCTGCAAGCGGCTGTCCAAAATAACCCGGATCGGTTGCACGGCTGGAAAATCCACTCGCGCCGTCAAGGCCGGGTCATCGGCTAACAGGGTGCCTATGCCGGTCAGTATCGCCGAGCTTTGCGCGCGCAGCCGCTGCACGTCGGCGCGGGCTTGGGGCGAGGTGATCCATTGACTGTCGCCGCAGGCACACGCCGTGCGCCCGTCCAGACTCATTGCCAGCTTGCTGCGGACCAACGGGCGCTGTTCAGTCATGCGCTTGATGAAGCCTTGGTTTAAAGCACGGGCATCGGCTTCCAGCACGCCTACGGTTAGGGAAATGCCTGCGGCTGCTAATTTGGCCAGACCGCGACCGGACACCCGTGGGTTGGGGTCTGGTAGAGCAGCAACGACGCGATGGATGCCAGCAGCGATTAAGGCATCGCAACACGGCGGGGTTTTGCCATAATGACTGCACGGCTCTAACGTGACGTAGGCGGTGGCACCTTGGGCATTGGCGACTGCGGCTAAAGCGACCACTTCGGCATGGGGACCGCCGGCGCGTTGGTGCCAGCCTTCGGCGATGATGCAACCGTTTTTTACCAGTACGCAGCCGACCCGTGGGTTAGGGGCGGTGGTGTAAAACCCGTTACGCGCCAATTGCAGGGCGCGCGCCATAAAAAAAACATCCTCCCGAGCGGCTGCCGTGATCATGTTTTGTTCTGCAAGTTAGCGATTATTTCGGTAAATTCACTGACATCCTGGAAGCTGCGGTAAACAGAGGCAAAACGCACAAAGGCGACGTGGTCGAGCTGGCTTAATTCTTTCATGACTTTTTCGCCTAAATCCTGGGCCGATACTTCCCGCTCGCCCGAACCCAGCAAATCTTTTTTGATACGGTTGATAGCAGCTTCGATAGCCTCACTGCCGACCGGTCTTTTTTCCAAGGCTTTCAGCATGCCAGAACGCAGTTTTTTTTCCTCAAAGGGTTCGCAAAGCCCATCGCGTTTAACAACCCGAGGCAACACCAATTCAATCATCTCAAACGTGGTGAAACGCTCTTTGCAAACGGTGCATTCGCGCCGTCGGCGCACTTGGTCGCCGTCATTAGCCAGCCTGGAATCAAGCACCCGAGTGTCGTGTGCACCACAAAACGGACATCGCATGCAACCACCGTCTATTCGCCTTTTTATCGGCAAGTAAGGTTAAAACCGGATATTCTATAGCATTTTTATGCTTAACGAGCAGTACTGGGTGTGTTAGCTTATCAGCCCGCAGCGTTAAACAGCGAAGCCTCTAAAAGAAAAGCGGCGTTGTTAGCCCTTGGAAAATTTAATTCAACCATTTTATAGGTCTGCTATGTGTTTTAATGCCACCATGTCGTTAAGTCTTGGGGTAATCGGTTTGGTTGCCGCAGGCATCACGGTAATGGATAAAGAGGAGCCTGTTTGGGTACGGACGGCTAGGGCTTACGCTATTTTCCATTTCTCCCTGATGGAGTTCATCCAGTATTTTGCTTATCCGGTCGCAAACCAGTGCGGCTATGGCACCAACCTATGGTTAAGCGAATTTTCCACCTACCATATCAGCTTGCAGGCTTTCGCTATCATGCCGGCTTTAGCGACGTATTCGTCGGATCGGCTCGCACTTAAACGGGCCACTGTGTTAGGCGTGTTGTTAAGCGGCTCTTTTTTGCTGTGCAATTTTTTGCCGCAACATTGGCAATTCTTCAACATACCGCAGAATTTTATCGGCGATTTAGTCACTTGTTTGACCATGGGCCGCTACCATATCGCCTATTCAATAGGCAGTGCCTATGGCGAATGGGTGATGTACGGCTCGTTGTTCGCATTGGCTTTGAGTGGGTATTTATGGAAAGGCAACAAGAGAATGGCCCACTACCATTGCGTGACGGCCATGCTGGCCCTGTATGTGCCGCAGCTATTTTTTGGCACTACCACCGGTGAAGCAGCGGCGATTTATTGCCTGTATTCCATTCCGATAACCGGCAGCTTTATGCCCCTGTTCAAAAAATTCTTCATGGCGCCCTCGGTGTACACGGTTGAAGCCGATAGCCGCCTAAAAAGCGTACTGGAGACAGACCGCTAGCGAGGCAGCCGTTCAGCAGTGCTCGGCATCAGGCTTGCGCCAGCGAGTGTTACAATGTACCATTTAATCCCGCCTCACCCGAGGCATTTTCCGGCAGGCAACACTTAGCCGCAACCTGCATTCAAACACAAACTATCTCATAAGGATAAGTCAATGCACCGCATTCAATCGGGTTTAACCGTACAGAAAGTACTAATGCCCCAAAAAAGCCCTGGTTTTTTTGTCGCTAGCAGCCTGGTATTGGCCGGTTTTTTACACTTCGCCGTAGCCGCCCCCGCACTGGCAGAATCCACGCAGACGCAAGAAGCCACCACCACTGCGTCTTTATTATCCACCCCGGTCAGCTTTAACCAAGCGCGCGCTATTGCCTTAGCACAGTTCCCGGGCACCCGGCTGGTGTACGGCGAGCGCACCCGCGAGGCGGGTGTATTGGCTTGGGATATGAAGCTAAACAACGGCATCGCCGTTTACATTAACGCGCAAACCGGTGCCGTCATCAAGCAAGAGCGCTGGCGTGGAGGCGTTGTTACCCCACCTCCCGCCCCAATCACCTTGGCACAAGCCCGTAACATCGCCCTAGCGCAATACCCCGGTACTCGGGTGGTCAGACACCAACGCCTGCGCGAAGCTGGGGTATTGGTTTGGCAAATGCGTCTGGACAACGGCATGGCGGTTTATTTGCACGGCCGCACCGGCGAGATCATCCGGCACGAACGCTGGCGCCGGGCTGGCACCACACCTCCCGCCACCACCGTTAGCTTCCAGCGCGCCTTGAACATCGCCTTAGCGCAATACCCCGGAACTCGTCTGGTCAAAGGCGAACTGACCCGCGAGGAAGGCATACTGGCCTGGGACATGATGCTGAGCAACGGCATGGCGGTTTATATCGACGCCAATACCGGTGCCATCATCGAGCACGAACGCTGGCGCTGGTAATGACTGCGGGTATCCCGCCCGTAGTTTTTTAGTAGTCCCTCAAACGCCGGGCTAGGATTCTACCCGGCGTTTTCTTCTTTGCACCCCGCCCAACCACCGACGGGCCTTAAAAAAACCCAAGCACCAAACCCGTACAGGCCCTTTTATCACACCAACCCGAGACATTTATGGCCGCCGTTTTGCCTTTGCGCCAAGCATCCCCGCATACTGTTGTCAGCCAACAGCTAGCCGACCTGGCCAGCATCTACCAAGCAGAAACCCAATTGTGCGTCATCCAACGACAGCCATCGCCTGAATTGGCCGGCTTTGTTGCTGCTGCACTGCAAAACGCCAGCACCATTAGCGTGCTGTCGGTGTTGCATCCGGCCCGCTTCGATTTTGAGCAGTTACTGCCTAAGCTAGCCGGTTATCCCGGCTATCTGGCTTTCTGCGACGACAGCCAACAATTGGCTACAGCGTTTGCCGATTTATTTGGCTTAGCGCAATTAGGCCTGCGCTTGCGTAGCCTGGATCAAGCCATGTGCCCTAGGTTTCATGTTGACAACGTACCGTGCCGCCTGATCGTAAGTTACGGCGGCCTAGGCACTGAATGGCTAGAACATCGGCATGTAGACCGCAGCAAGTTGGGCCGGGGCGCACAGGGTTTGCCTGACGAAACCTCCGGCTTGCTGCGTCCGGGCGCAGCGATTGCTTGCCTGGCCCCTTATGCCATCGGCCTAATGAAAGGTTGCGGTTGGGCGGGCAATGAACGGTACGGTCTCGTGCACCGCTCGCCTAAACCCACCTCCCACGCCCCGCGCCGGTTATTGCTGACGCTGGATTTTGCCTAACTTTATTTGGAGACTCCCATGTCCGACCCCACCCGTACCCTGCCCGTCCCGGTAACCATTCTGACCGGCTTTTTAGGTGCCGGCAAAACCACCTTGCTGAACCGCATCCTGTCTGAAGACCACGGTCTGCGTATCGCCGTGATTGAAAACGAATTCGGCGAGGCGGGCATCGACAACGAATTGCTATTCAACGAACGCGAGCAAATCGTAGAAATGAACAACGGCTGCATCTGTTGCACCGTGCGCGGCGATTTGGTGCGAATTCTAGGTGATTTGTCGGTGCAGCGTGAAACCGGGCAACTGCGGTTTGACCGCGTGATCATCGAAACCACCGGCCTAGCCGACCCCGCCCCGGTAGCGCAAACCTTTTTTGTCGAGCCGGACATTGCCGATTACTACCGGCTAGATGCCATCATTACCGTCGTTGATGCCAAACACGCACCTCAGCAATTGGACGAACACCACGAAGCGCAAGAACAAGTCGGCTTTGCCGACCGCTTGCTGTTGTCGAAAACCGATTTGGTCAGCGCGGATGAGCGGGCTAATCTGGAGGCGCGCTTGCGGCTCATTAACGCGCGTGCGCCCATTGCCGCTGCGCATTTTGGTCAGGCAGACATTAGCGACATTTTAGACATACACGGCTTTAGCCTGAACGCAATTTTAGACATTGAACCGGATTTCCTCGACGACATCAGCCACGCACACGACGACACTATCCGCTCGTTCGTCTACCGCACCGAACAGGCTTTTGATGCGGCGCGGCTCATCGCCTTTATGGATGTACTGGTGCGCCATTACGGCACCGATTTGCTGCGTTACAAGGGCATTTTGCATGTCAAGGGTTGTGACCGTAAAGTGATTTACCAAGGCGTGCACATGCTGCTGGCCGACCATATCGGCACACCCTGGCCTGCCAACCAGCCCCGCCCATCGACGTTGGTGTTCATTGGCCGCAACGTGCCGGAGGCGGAGTTCCGCGCCGCCCTAGACAGTTGTCTGGTTGCCTAAAAGCCGTGCCGACTTCGCTTAGGAAGCCGTCATGAAGCCCGTCAAGACCCTACCCGTCACCGTGCTAACCGGCTTTCTGGGCAGTGGCAAAACCACTCTGCTCAACCGCCTGCTGAAGCAAGACCCGAACGCGGCGGTCATCATCAACGAATTCGGCGAGACGCCGGTAGACCCGTACCTGCTACAGCAATACAACATCGTGCTCAGTACCTTGGTAGGCGGCTGTTTGTGCTGTCAAGTAATAGGCTCGCTCTCGCCCTTGCTGAAAAATTTACGCATGGCCTGGGAGAACAAAGCGGGCCGGCCTTTTGCCCGAGTTTTTATTGAGACCAGTGGGGTTGCCAACCCGGAACCGGTGCTGGACACGTTGCTGCGCGACCGCTGGCTGTCGACGCGCTACCGCCTGGAGGCACTGATTACCACCGTGTCGGTGGCTGATGGCGCGGCTATTTTAGCGCGCTTCCCCGAAGCCCAAGCGCAAGTGGCTTGGGCCGACTGCCTGGTGCTTACGCAGGGCGATTTGGCGACCGACGCACAACGCGCCAGCTTGAACAGTGCGCTGGACCAATGGGTGCCGTGCATCCCCCGCCTGTCGGTTTTGCCGGGCGAAACCAATGACTTGTTGGCGGCGGTTTGCGCCGGCCCGCCCCGCTACCGCCCGTCAACCGCCTTGACGGTACCTAAACACCCGTTTTCCAGTGTTTTGTTGCAACTCGAACACCCTGTCGTTTGGTCCCGTTTACAGGCCGTGTTAACCGCGTTATTGGCTCGTTTCCCGGAGCATTTAATGCGCTTGAAAGGTGTGGTTTACACGGCCGATGACCACCGACCATTGCTGATCCAAGCCGCCCAAGGCCGACTGTCCCCGCCGCAGCGCCTGCCCGTGCGCCCCGATCAGGACAATCACGGACGCCTAGTGTGCATCACTGCCGGTGAGCTGCCCGAGTTGCCGATCTGGTGGATGGCTGCATGGCAAAATGCTGACCCCGCCAATGGCTAAGCAGCGCCTGCCGGTTTTTTTACCGTAAAATACCAATTTCTGTTTTCCCAGTGCCGGTGTCGCTTTTTTTGATGACCGCCAAATCACAGTGCTTAGCCAAGCGGTTGTAGGCCAGTGTAAACGCAAATCGCCGGTCGGTTTCATGCTGAGGCGTACCGGTTTGCAACAGAAAATTCTGGTAGCCTGACTCGGCCGACAAAACACTCACCTCGGTACTGCCGCTGCCGGTCTGGTTTTTTTTAATGACAAACAAATCGGCACTGCCAGTACCAGCAAAATCGGCGACAGCAAAAGCAAATTTGTCGTCGGTTTCATGCTGAGGCGTACCGGTTTGCAACAGAAAACTCTGGTAGCCTGACTCGGCCGACAAAACACTCACCTCAGTACTGCCGCTGCCGGTCTGGTTTTTTTTAATGACAAACAAATCAAGCTGGCCTGTGCCTGTAGCATCGGCTAAGAAAAACTCAAAATTATCTGCGGTAGGATGCAAAGCGGTGCCGGTTTGTAACACATACGTCTGGAATGAGTTGACCATGGGTATAAAAGCAATTTTGCTAGGAATAGGTTGCAAGTGGAATTAAGGCGGGCATAAATTACCAAATTGGCGCGGCTATTCCAAGACCGATATCGTGTGGCTAGCAGATTTTCATGGTACCCGGCTGCGTGGGCGGCCTCCACACCACTTTAAAGCCGACAGGGGCTGTTTACGATGGCTAATGGGGCATCGGGCTAAATACGGCACGCACCCCTTTAAAAAAACAGCCAGCCGCCCAGCCGCCGAAACACCGCCCATAACCTAAGGCACTGAACAGGAACACTCTGGGCGGCAGACAATTAATGGTTTGTCAAATAGGTATCGAGCATTTCCTTGTACATGGCCAACGCCTCATTCAAATGGGCCTTAGCGTTAACCGTATCTTCTTGAGCAAACGCATCGCGCGAGTCGCGCAGCTTATTGCCCGCTTTTTGGCGCTGGCGTTCTGTTATCTCGTAACGAAATTCTTTTTGCAACTGACGGGCTTGGTTAATAGCCTGGATAACGGCGGCTTTGTCCGCGCCTTGCTCGACCAATTTTACCGCCTCTTCAATTTTGGCGATGGTACCCTCGGCTGCAGCGCGTACTTCCGCCTCGCCTGATGCCTGTGCAAACGCCGTCGCGGTGAACAGCGAGAAAGCCACGAATGCGACTATTTTGAATAATGGTTTCATTTAGGTACTAAGTCCTTGGTAAGTTTTTAAAGTAGTTGATGCACCCTTGCGAAGGGACGTTTAACTTAGAAAAAACAAAGTAATCCCTACTAGCGTGCTTGGAAATTCTAACATGACCTGCTTTTCAAGGCGCATTTTTCAGTGTCTTAAAAAAAATAAAAACTCTTGGCAATTAAATTCACAAAACTTTTCAGGTACCTGGCGGGCCGCAACCTGACAACCTAACTGCGCGCCAGCACCAACTACGAAACGGGCTTTTGTAAAGTTGACATAACTTTGCAGTTAGCTTATCGTTTCCCACGGGCTTTTTGCCCATTAGGCTAGAAGTTTGTCCTGTTGTTTTTTATCGTAACCCTTAGACTTTAGGAGTGTGGATCCATGAGTGTGAAGAAAAATTTGTGTGCAGCCTTATCTGCCGCCCTGGCACTGGCATTGTTCGGCACAGCCCAAGCCGCTACCCCTAACCGTGCCCCTGGTAGCGTTATCTTCTTTCACCCAGACGGGACTGGCCCGAACCACTGGGGTGCTGCGCGCCTGTATTTTAAAGGTTTGGACGGCAGCTTAAACTGGGATCGGTTGCCTGCCATGGCCGCTTACCGCGGTCACATGGCTAATGTTATCACCGGCACTTCCAACGGCGGCGCCACTACCCACGCTTTCGGCTACAAAGTAGACGGTCTAGGATCATTCGGCATGGACGGCGACCGCGACTTAGCCCGCTCAATTTTAAGCCTGTCCGGCTACCAAGGTGCGTTGATGCGGGAGGCTGCCAACAACAATTTCCCAGTAGGCGTAGTCAATGATGGCCACATCGGCGAACCCGGAACCGCCGTATTTCTAACCGAAGTTGGCAACCGCGACAACTGGCAAGAAATCACCCGCCAAATGATCCAAGGCCGCCCCGGTATGAACGATGCCACACCTTGGGTCATCATGGGCGGTGGCGAAGCCGACACGTTGCCGGCTGGCGCTACCTTGCTGCACCGCAACGTCAACCAAGAACGCGGTGCCCCCGTGAACAGCCGTGCCAGTTTGCGTACCGACAACCTAGACCTACAAGCCGAATGGAATGCTAAAGGTTCAGGCAATCTGAGCAACAATCCGCTGCAAAATGACGACTACATCGTCGTGCGTACACGCGCTGAGTTTGAGCGCTTGAAACTGGCACTGCAAAACACCAACTACGCCCCGCATGTACTCGGCTTGTTCGCTTTTCAAGACACTTTCAACGACCGCAACGAACAGGACCTGATCAACCGCGGCTTCGTCCGGCCTGAAATGGCACCAGGACAAATCGGCCCAGCCCCGACCAAACAAAGCCGCTTGGTGCTATGGGGTGATTTCAACCCTGCCGAACCCGGTTACAACCCACCTACTTTTGCCGAGATGACCGAAGTAGCCATCGATATTCTTGACCGTGCCGCCCGTATGCAGCGCAGACCCGATCCGCGTCGCTTCTTCTTGGTTGCCGAGCAAGAGTCCAACGACAATTTCGGTAATAACAACAACGCAGTGGGTACATTGCACGCCATGCGCGATTCTGACAACGCCATCGGCGTAGCATTACGCTATTTAGCGCAAAGACCACGCACACTGATTCTCACTGCTGCCGACAGTGATGCCGGCGGTATGCAGGTCGGATCACCCAACAAATTAGGCGCCTTACCAGCCACCAACGTTGTCACTTCTGAGCAAACGCCGGATGCGGCTATCACGTTGAACACCAATCCTTCATCCATCCCCCTTAGCGGCCTGATTCCTGACAGCACCCCTGTGGCCAACTTTGCCGATGGCGTAGAAGGACGTCAGTCGCCGATGTTCTTGACCGAGCCGGATCAATTCGGCAACCGCATGCAGTTTGGCATTATGTGGCTGGGCACACCTGATTTCTCCGGTGGCATAGTAAGCCGCGCTGCTGGCCATAACGCCAACTTGTTGAACCGTCAGTTCAGCGAGCGCTTCGATAACGTCGACGTGTACCGAATGATGCACTTAACGCTGTTCGGCGGGCAAATGCTCCAATACCCAACTGAGCGCGCACCTGCACGCTGAGCGCACGACCGTTTTTAGGCCGGGTTAAAGCCAGCCACAAATGGTGGGCAGAACAGCGTTGCCCACCCTACCCGGCTGTTTGGTATGCGCAAACCGTCAAAAAGCTCACGGGTTTTTTCAGCCGTAGCCGTAGGGTGGGCAAACAGCCTTTTCGTTTGCCCACCGATTTATCCGTAAACGGTGGGCAGAACAACGTTGCCCACCCTACCCGGCTAC
>DBNW01000015.1:47290-48083 GCA_002299425.1 Methylococcaceae bacterium UBA662
TCGCCGGGAAACGCCCAATCACATAATGCGGATGTCCCCGCCCAATCCAACGGATAGTAGCCGTAGGGTGGGCAGGCGGTTTTGCCCACCGGTTTATCCGTAAATGGTGGGCAGAACAGCGTTGCCCACCCTACCCGGCTACGGTTCGCCGGGAAACGCCCAATCACACAATGCGGATGTCCCCGCCCAATCCAACGGATAGATGCCACGGGCGGCATCACGGCGGAACGTGGAATAAGGCCAATCCCGCACCCTCGCCACCAGACCATGCTTTAGCGGGTTTATGGCAATATAATCGCGGTGTTGGCAATAGTCCGGTTCGGTGGTGATGCAATGCTCCCAGTAACGCCGTTGCCAAAATGTCGATTCGCGGTGTTTGGTTTTGGATGCCGTCAACCAATCCGCCCGATGGTAATCGCCCGCACAACGCAAAGACACCGCACGTTTTATCAACCCCCAACGCAGGGCATAGTTTGCATCACCCGGCGGCAATGTCCAAATGGTATGCAAGTGGTCAGGCAACAAAACCCACGCATCAATGGTGAACGGATGACGCGATTGCACGGTTTTGACCGCCGCACGCAGTGCCGCCCGCACCGGCGCATCACAAAGGATTGGACGGCGGCGGTAAGTGACCACGGTAAAAAAGTAAGTTGCGCCAGGGAGGGTTACGCGCCGGTAACGTGACATGACAAACAGAAGCCGTAGGTGAATGAAAACAAGGGTTAATTATAGCGTAGGGTGTACCCACAGGGCATAAAGGCAGAACAGCGGCAACCGCCACACCAAAACC
>DBNW01000068.1 GCA_002299425.1 Methylococcaceae bacterium UBA662
CCGAAAGGTCGGGCAACGATAAAGCCGTTCAACGTCCTGGACGGGCTGCGGCCGGGGCGGAACAACCCTCATGGGCATCGGCCACTGGCATCACTGCCGGTTCTGCACTCCAGGTAATCGGCGAGCACTGCGACTGGACGGGGTAGTAGGTTTCGCCGAGCACGCTGTTGACAATAATGGCCGACCGCCAAGCCGCTAAACTCAGTTGAGCGTCGGCCACGCCGTGGCTGTTGCGGCCGGCGTTTTGCAGGTAAATCCGGTGTTGGCCGGGTCCGTCCCAGGGGACGGTGTAATCATCGGCCAGCTTGGGGAAACCGTCACCGTCCAAATCCAGACGCGGCTTCAGCACGCTCAGGCAAGCGGGCAGTTGGTACTGGTAGCCGGTGGCAAAAATCACCTTGTCCACGACCGCGTCCTCGGTGCGGTTGTCAAACCCGTTGCGCATGTACAGCCGCAACGCATCGGCACTGCGCTCCATGATGTACACCTCACGGTTGGGCAGAATGCGGTACGCGGTCGGGTTGGGCGTCAAAAAATCGGCCGTATACAGGTACTTGGATAATTCCAGCAAAGTGGCAGGCGACACCCCATCGCCGGTAAGCTTGTGCGATTTAACGACGGGCAATTTCCGCATCGGCGGCAGCCGGTGCAACTGGCTGACATAATCCGGGGTGAAATACTCGTTGGTAAAGGCCGTTTCGTCCAAGGCATCCAAGCCGGGGCGGCGGCTGATCCAAACAATGCTTTCAGCTTGGCCGCGCTTGCCGGCCATCAACTCCAGAAAAATTTCCGCGCCGCTTTGGCCACCACCGATAATAGCCACCCGTTTCCCAGCCACGCTAACGCCGTTGCCGACGTGGTGGTGGCTGTGCCAACACGAGGCACCTAGATGGTGTTCCGCCCAGTTAGGTACGAACGGCGTCCAGCCGGTGCCAACCACCACATGGCGACTGCGTACAGTGAGACCGTCGCCTTGTAGGGTAAACCCGGCATCGTCAAGCCGCACTTCGCTGATACCCGCATTAAAATGCAAATTCGGCAATTGCTCGGCCACCCAGCGCAAATAATTGGCAAACTCCCGCCTCGGTGCTCTGGGAAACTCGGCATTAACAAACCGATAGAAGCGCCCCTGCTTGACCAAATACGCCAAAAAACTGTACGGATTGCTGGGGTCAACGGGCGTTACCAGGTCTTTTAGGAACGAGGTTTGCATGTGTGTGCCCGCCAACATCATGCCAGGATGCCACTTGAACTCGGCCTGACGTTCAAAAAACTGGCTGCGCCAGTCGGCAACAGGCGTCAACAAAGCGGCCAGGCTCAGGTTGGCGGGGCCAACGCCGATGCCGGCTAGATCAAGCAGGTTGTTCATGGGCAATCCTTAAAAAAAATAAAAATCTAAAAAAGTAGCGTCGGGTACGGAACGTTGACGGCTGCCTACCTAACGGCCGCTACGGGTAGTAACCGGGTTTGCGCTACGGTATCCTCGGCCACTTGCCGGTCTTCGGTGTGCATCGGCACATACTCGCCTTGCGCCCATAACGCCAGCATATCCCGGTAATGCGCTGACCAGGGCCGACCGCTTTGGCCGGTCGGCAATACAAACACCGAGCGATCAGGGTCTGCTAAGTCATAAATGGCTCGGTAGACGGCACCTGACCCGGCAACGTACTGGCCCGTGTCGGGTTGATAGCGGTAGCCGCTGACGTTCACCGTATCCAGGCCACCGTCAACCGTTACCCGCGGGGCAAACCACGAGCCTAGCACCGGCAAATCGGTAAACGGCGTATGGGCAAATACGCTGATGTGGGCATCCTGCCACCGCCAATCGGCCAGGTCGTCGCCGTGGTGGCGTTGCAGCTCAGCCAAAGCCGCTAACAGTGCTTGCCGGCGTTCGCTGTAACAAGGGGCTTGGCCGGGGGGGGATGGCACACACCAACGCCCTGCCATGCCATGCCGGTCGGTTAATACGGCTTGCAAAAACCCAGGGTGGTACTCGTCCAGCCAGTCGTAACTGTCACCTAACCGCTGTTGGCACAACACCGCCAGCAATTGCCTCAGCCATTCGGCAAAAATCAACGGTTGTGCCGCCGCACCGGTCATCTTAGTATCCCAGGTTTTGAGCAAGGTTAAGGCCGTTTGCAACGCTGGTTCGGTACCCGACACGCCCAGCAAGTACGGCAGCAAGGCGTGAGCCACCGGGTTAAACACGTCTTGCTGGATGGCCTTAAAACTGGCCCGGTCGTGCTGCGGCTGCTCCGCTAATAACGCGGCAATGCGCTGCGCTCGGTACGGCAGGGTCCAGGAGGCTGTGATCAAATACGGATAACCGGGCGGGGTAATTTTTTGGTTGGCCGTAACTAAGCTGCCGTCGTTACTGCCGTGTTGTTGCGGCAATTGTGCAAACGGGATGTAGCCGTCCCAGTCGTATTCGGCCAGCCAGCCGGGTGCCGGAATCAAACCTTGCAGCGCATTGCCGGGGCGGCGTTTAGGTACTCGGCCGGCGGCGACAAAACCGATGTGTCCGGCGCGGTCGGCGTAGACCATGTTTTGTTGGGGAGCATGAAAGTTTTCGGCGGCCTCAAGAAACGCACTGACGGTTTGAGCCCGGCCTGCTTTCAGCAAAAACTGGGCGGTGCTGTCATCTTCAGCCAACCCCACCCAGCGTAACGCCGCCACCAGACCGGGCGGGGTGACGGCTTGGATGTCTGCATCAACGTCGGACACCACCGGGCCGTGGCGGCTGCTGCGCACGTTCAAGAATTCGGCCGCCTGACCCTTAACGGCGAGGGTTTCTTGGCGCACAGTGAACGGCACGGTTGCCTCGCCATGACGGTAACGCTCTGGGCTGTCTGGTACCGGCCATTCAAAAAACAAATCCTGGCTGTCAGGGCCGGTGTTGGTGAAGGCCCAGGCCAATGCTTGATTACGTCCTAGCAGCACGCCGGGTACGCCTGGCAAAGTCGCGCCAATCACGTCTAAGCCGGGAGCTTTCAGGTGTGCTAAATAAAACAAGGCAGGGGCGGTAAACGGCACATGCGGGTCATTGGCCAACAACGGCTTGCCGGATGTTGAACGCTCGCCGGACACCGCCCAGTTGTTGGACCCTACCGCGTTAGCCCTTACCACAGACCGCCCGCCCGCCACCTGCACCGCTGCGCGCACAGGCTTGCCGTACAGCCGCTCAAGGTCGGGCAAATACTGCCGTGGCTCGCCCGGATAAGACGGCAACAAATCGGCCAGCCGCTCGCGGTCTAAGCGTTGGCTTAGGCGCAGATTGAACACTTCTTCTAAGCTGTTACCCGACAACTGCCAGGCTAATGTTTTTAACCACAACAAAGAATCCACCGGTTGCCACGGCTCAGGCTGTACATCAAACAACCTGCATTCTAAGCAGGTAAAAACTAAAAATGTTTGCCGACCCAGGTACGCATTGACGCCGTGGGCGTAGGCTGTCAGTAACGCTTGGCTGTCGGCGTCTAAATGCCGCCAATTTTGCGCCGCTACATGCCGCAGCCCTAAGGTGCGGTGCAGACGGTCTTGCGCCAGTGCGTCAGGGCCGAACACTTCCGCTAGCCGCCCGGAACCGATCCGCCGGTTCACTTCCATTTGCCAAAGCCTATCCTCGGCATGAACGTAGCCTAAAGCGAAGTAGGCATCTGCTTCGGACTGGGCCTCGATATGGACAATGCCGTAAGCATCGCGGCGAATATCGACGCCCGCTTTTAGCTCAGGTACCGCCAGCGACTGGCTGCTGTGGCACACTGCCGGCAGCAACCAGACCAGCATCAGGCAACAACACCACGGTAAAAAAGGAACAGGCATGAGGTTTAATTTTGCAAAGGACGGGTTGCAGGATGCGGCTAACTTTTTTAATGAGAATCATTTTCATTCTTTAATAATAACGCGCCGTTGTCAATAAAAATTCACGCTAGGCCGGTCACTCTACCGACGCCTTACCCGACCCGCTATCGGCACGGTAACAGCGCTTGTCACTTCGGCTTTTTGCTGGCTAAAGCGTTCGTGCTGAGCCTGCCTAGGCACACACTAAGCTTTCGCCTAGCGAAAAACAAAGGGCTGCTTAACTACTTCACAAGGCCGAATCTAATTAAGAATGATTGTTATTTTTTTATGCAATCAACCTGTTTTCGGTAGAATCTGCAAACACTGCCCGACACTACTCAGCCATCGCCATGAATCTCATCGCCTTATTGTTCAAGCAATTTAAGCTGACCTTAGTTTTCACTATGGCCTTGAGCATAACCAGTGCCAGTTTGGCGGTGGTCGTAATGGCTTATGTCAACGACCATTTCCTGCATGCACAACGGGACTTGGCCCCGGCATTGCTAGAATTCATGGGGTTGCTGGTGTTAGCGTTCATAATCGGCACCCTAGCTCAAGCCAGCATGACCCAATTAGGCCACCGTCTGGTGTGCCAATTGCGGCAAACACTGGTGAAACGGGTGTTGGACACGCCCCTAGAGCATCTGGAACAGTTAGGGCCGGGGCGCATTCTGGCCAGCTTAAGCGGCGACATTCAGCATCTAACTTCCGCTTTTATCAACTTACCCAATAGCGTGTACGGATTGACGCTTACCGTAGGCGGCTTAAGCTATCTGGCGTGGTTGTCGCTGCCCTTGTTTGGGGCTACGGCAGCATGGCTGCTGCTAACCGTTTTGGTCGCCTGGTTGTTGATGGTTAAAACCTACCTACACATCGATCAAGCCCGGGCCACCGAAGATTTGCTGTGTGAGGATTACCAAGCGGTGCTATCGGGCCGCAAGGAACTGGCCTTAAACCAAGACCGCGCCCGCAGCTTCTACCAGCAAGATTTCTCGCCCCATGCCAAACAAAGCAAAAACCAGGATATCCGGGCCGACCGCCTGCACAGCCTGAACGAAAACTGGACGAATGCCATGATGCTAGGGGCCATTGCTTGGGTGTTTTTTTTGGCGCATGAATTTCGTTGGGGCAGTCACGAAACGGCGACCACGTTTTCCTTGACCCTGTTGTTTCTGCGGACACCGCTGACCGGTCTGGTGTCGGCATTGCCGAGCTTGTTAGCCGGCGGCGTGGCCTTAACCAAGCTCAACAGCTTAGACTTAGCCGCTTATCAGGCCGATTTCCGAACTCCCTCCGAGAGCGACTGCGACACTTGGCAAACCCTCACCCTAAATGGCGTCACCTACCGCCATCCGCATACCGACGGCAACCGGGCATTCACGGTCGGGCCGTTGCAGTTCACGCTCAAACGCGGCGAGACGGTGTTTATTGTCGGCGGCAACGGCAGCGGCAAAACCACGTTTTTAAGGTTGCTGACCGGTTTGTACACCCCCCAGCAGGGGACTGTTGAAGTAGACAAGCTGTCCTGGCCACAAACCGCAAAAGCCGCGTACCGGAAGTTGTTCGCAGCGGTGTTTGCCGATTTTTACCTGTTTCCGCAGTTGTTAGGCCCCAACGGCCAAATCGCCGCCAACCAAGACGTTCATTTTTGGTTAGCCCGGCTGGAACTAACCAATAAAACCGAAATTATCGGCGACCGACTCAGCGATACCCGGTTGTCCCAAGGCCAACGCAAGCGGCTGGCCTTGTTGCTGGCCATTTTAGAAGACCGCCCGGTGATCGTATTGGATGAATGGGCTGCCGACCAAGACCCCGGCTACCGGCGCACTTTTTACCAAGAAATTTTGCCGCTACTGAAAACCCAAGGGAAAACTGTCGTTGCCGTAAGCCATGATGAAACTTACTTTGACTGCGCTGACCGGGTTGTAAAAATGGTCGACGGCCTACTCTTTGATCTAACCGCCGTAACGCACAAGCGTCACTAACCTGCGCGGTGCTCTGAATACTAATGCGCCCTGTTCAGGCCTTAGCTACAGGCAGGTGTGCTACCGCTGCAATGAATTCAGGACTGCGAATAATCTGGCTGTGACTGACCCCAATTTGCGCCGAAACGCTGACCTTGCAACCGGTAGCCTGCTCGATATGGGCTTGCGCCAGTGACGCCGATTGGCCGGCTTCCGCCGACCACCAACACGACAACACGGTATTTAAGCGGGCCAACCGGCAGTGCCGGCTAAAGCCAATTAAACGCCGCCACACCGCTAAACTTGTTTCAACATTCAAACTGTTTAAATCATCGGCAGAAAGCACCGGCGCAGATTTTGCACCGATTGATGCAGCTTGATGAATTTCTGCCCATTCGGACTGCAACGCCTGCTGCATCGCCTCATCTTCGTCTTCGTCTTCAAACGCCGCGTCGTCAAACTCCGGCAAATAGCAATCGATCAAGGCGATATGGCCAATTTGCCGCCCGGCTTGCTCCAGCACCCGCGCCGTCATTAAGGCTAACGCGCCGCCTAGCGACCAACCTAACAAATGCACCGGACCGAACGGTTGCTGTTGCTGGATGGCATCGGCGTAGCCGTCTACCATGGCCGCTAACGACGGGTCTTGCCAACCGGGTTTGATGAAACTGCGGCACAACAAGCCGTACACTGGCCGCAGCCCCTGCAACGCTCGTGCCAGTGGATAATAAGCAAACACTGTCCCGCCCGCCGGATGCATACAGAACAACGGCGGCTGGCCCGCAGCCTGACCGTTTAACGCCACCAGCGGCGATGGCAATTGGGCATCGGTGGCGATTGCGGTCGTGTTCACGGTGGCGGCTAATTCGGCCAGCGTTGGGTAGTGCATCAACTGGCTCAATGACACCACCCAGCCCAAGCGTTGTTTTATCTCGGTCACTACGCGCATAGCCAGCAACGAATGCCCACCTAAAGCAAAAAAGTTATCGTCGATGCCGATGTCGGTGAC
>DBNW01000083.1 GCA_002299425.1 Methylococcaceae bacterium UBA662
CGGTTTTATTAGACCATTTCATTTGCCATCGCCATTCCGCACGAGCAGGCCATGGATGTGAAAGATGAAATCGCCTTTTTTCAGGCGGTGAAGGCGCGGCTCGCAAAGTTCGACAGCACCGGCTCAGGACGCACCAATGAAGAGATTGAATCGACCATCCGGCAGGTGATCGACAAGGCGCTGGTGTCGGAGCAAGTCATTGATGTGTTCGACGCTGCCGGAATCAAGAAACCTGATATTTCGATTCTTTCCGAGGAGTTTTTGCTGGAGCTAAAAAACAAGGAGCACAAAAACGTAGCGCTCGAAGTGCTCAAAAAACTGCTCAACGACGAAATCAAAGCGCGTGCCAAAAAGAATCTGGTGCAAAGCCGGACCCTGATGGAAATGCTGCAAGATGCCATCAAGCGGTATCACGCCAAAGTGCTCACGGCGGCGGAAGTCATGGACGAGCTGATCAGCATCAGCAAGGAGATCGTCAAGTCTGACAAGCAAGCCGAAGAAATGGGTATGAGCGACTATGAATACGCCTTCTACACCGCCGTAGCCAACAACGACAGCGCCAGAGAACTGATGCAACAAGACAAGTTGCGTGAGTTGGCCATTGTGCTGTTTGAGAAAGTAAAAGCCAATGCTTCTATTGATTGGACAATCAAGGAAAGCGTAAAGGCAAAACTCAAAGTCATTGTAAAAAGAACGTTGAGACAATTTGGGTATCCGCCTGATATGCAGAAGCTGGCCACCGAGACGGTGCTTAAGCAGGCGGAGATGTTAGCGAGTGAATTAACAAGGAAAACAGGCGATGGCTAACAAGGCGCTGCACTCGGACGGCACACCGCTACGCTTCATTACCTGTAGCAGTTCAAACCTAACCTGACAGTTACTGGGTTTTTCGAAGTGTCTGTTTGGTTAAATTCAGCCTAGATATTTTTTTTCCAGACCGTTTTTCCATCAATCAGGGTGGCCATCGGGGTGCGTCCACAGCACATTTTACCCTGATGCGTTCGCTGATTGTTGTAGTAACCGAGCCAATCGTCCGGGTCTTTTTGCAAGGCGGCCAGATCGTTGTACAGGTATGATGCTCCCCATATTTCAGACCACGCCTTAAGATAGGAAGCACCATCAGAAGGCAAGGTGAAACATGGCAAATGTACGCAAGAGGCATACGGCGGAGTTCAAGGCCAAAGTTGCGATGGAAGCCATCCGGCAACAGTGTGGGTTGCTGGGCTTGAACCGGTCTGGCCTGTACTACCAACCGGCGGGCGAAAGCGTGGAAAACCTCGCCCTGATGCGCCTGCTGGACGAGCAGTACACCCGGACGCCTTGCTACGGCGTGCTCAGGATGGCGGCTTATTTGCAGAGCTTGGGGCACGGGGTCAACCCCAAGGGGCCTAAGCGTCTGCTGCGCACGATGGGGCTGGAGGCCGTGTACCAGAGGCCCAACACGAGCCAGCCCAACCCGCGGCACAAGACCTACCCCTACCTGCTGCGCGGGCTGCCCATCGACCGCTGCGACCAAGTCTTGGGCACTGAGCACCACGCTGGACGCGGACTTCTGCGTCGAGGCGGTGGGGAGGCTGCTGGACGGGCGGCGGTGCGAGATATTCAACACCGACCAGGGCGCACAGTTCACTACCACGCGCTTTACCCAGCCGCTGCTGGACAAGGGCGTCAAGGTCAGCATGGATGGGCGCGGGCGGGCGCTGGACAACATTTTCGTGGAACGGCTCTGGCGCACGGTCAAGTATGAATATGTCTATCGGCAGGAAATACAGACCGTCCAGGACGCATGGTCAGGGTTGCGGGACTTCTTCCGCTTCTACAACCATGAACGCTTCCATCAGTCACAGGACTACCGAACACCGGCCCAAATCTATCTTGGAAGACCGCAGGCCAGTGAGGCAGGGACAAGCTTTTATCAACCCGCTTCTATCTTAATTCGGTGAGATTTTGGTCTTGACAATGGGGAGTACCTTAGCCGAACTACACGCTGCCCTGCAAAAAACCTAAGCGGCGCACTCGGCGAAACCCTAAATCCCTTTGACCGACTTGTTGGGCCGGGCAATACCCACCAAAAGCTCAGCGACCACCAAACAATAATACCCGATTAGCCTTAGTGTGAGACCAACACCGGGTACATGATTTGACATTTTTTAGTTGATATAGCCCCACTGCCTGAATTGCTCTTGAAATTCGGTATCTTCCATAAAGGCAAGATAAAACAAATACTCTGGTGCTAAATCGAGTTCATCTGACCAAACAACAGTGCTATGGGCTACCTTAAACGCCTTAAATTCACACTCGTTTTTTAATCTTAAGAAGATTGCCCTTTTATCATTAAATATGGTTTTTTCAAGATTGGCGGTGCCAGCTTTTCCATTATTAAATAAGAGATGGATTTTATATGCGCCAACATATTCAGCTTTTTGTACACTTAACATGATTAACAACCTCCTTACACTAACGGTTTAATTTTGTGGTAGTTTCCTGTTTCTTTAATGTCATTCCAATTTGCAAGAAGTTCTGCTTGATGGTCTTGCGCCCACTCAACGACAAGACTCAATACTTTTGACGGCAATTTTCCTTCAATTACACCCAATGTGTTGATTGAAATTGCTGCGCTATATTCGTTGTATTCTGCATGAAAATGAGGGGGATTGTGCTCGTTGAAATACATGTAGATTACGATCCCTAAAAATCGGCTTAATTCTGGCATAGCTATCGTTTTCCTGGCTCCTGTGGCGATATGTGTTAGGGCGTTGTATTTAATTCGTGCGCCTCATTCACCAGCATGGACGGTAAGAAACAGTGATTTTTCA
>DBNW01000084.1 GCA_002299425.1 Methylococcaceae bacterium UBA662
AATTGCCCAATTTAGTGCAATTGGACGTGTCCGTACTCAGCGGCTTGCTGGCTCAAGAATTGTTAAAAACGACACCGGACAACATTGGCAAACTGTTTTTTTGCAACTCGGGTACAGAAGCGGTTGAAGCCGCGATTAAGTTTGCCCGTTACACTACAAAACGAGAAAAAATTATTTTCTGCGAACACGGCTACCACGGCCTGACCATGGGTTCGTTGTCCTTAAACGGCGAAACCATTTTCCGCGAAGGGTTCGGTCCTTTACTGCCCGGCTGCATGGCGGTTCCGTTCAACGATTTACCTGCATTGGAAGAAGCCTTGTTGAACCATGATGTCGCTGCGTTCATCGTTGAGCCGATCCAGGGCAAGGGCGTTAATTTGCCTGATGATAACTATCTACAAGAAGTCGGGCGGCTTTGTAAGCATTACGGCACCCTGTTTGTGGCTGATGAAGTCCAAACCGGTCTAGGCCGCACCGGAAAATTTTGGGCTATCGACCACTGGGACGCTAAGCCTGACATGATTTGCATGGCTAAGGCATTGTCTGGTGGCTTTGTGCCGGTGGGCGGCGTGGCGATGTCTACAAAAATCATGGAGGCGGTTTACAGTCGCATGGACAGGGCGGTGGTGCACGGCTCCACTTTTTCCAAAAATAACCTGGCAATGGCGGCCGGTTTGGCCACGCTTTATGTGCTCAAGGAAGAAAACTTGATTGCAAACAGTGCCAAAATGGGGGCTGATATTATAGACAGCCTGAATGCCTTGGTTGGCCAGTTTGAATTCCTAAAGGAAGCCCGGGGCAAAGGCATGATGATCGCCATTGAATTCAAACCTCCCAAAAGCCTGGCGTTGAAAGCGGCCTGGGAAATGCTTGAGGCGGCCAATAAAGGCTTGTTCTGCCAAATGATCACCATTCCCTTGTTTAAAGAGCATCGGATTTTGTCCCAGGTGGCCGGCCACGGCATGAATGTAGTCAAGCTGCTGCCGCCATTAAATTTAAGCCTGAAAGACCGTGACCATGTCCTAGCTGCGTTCGAGCAGACCATTGCCGATACCCATAAAGTCCCGGGTACTATCTGGACGCTGGGTAAAAACCTGGCCAGCCATGCCCTCAAAAGCAAAAGAGGAGGTTAGCATGAATTTTAAAAAATCAGGTTCTGCGCCGTTCGACGCAACGGTAAAAGTTGGTAAGAACCGTGTTTGCCTTGTGATGAAAGCAGAAGCTGAAATCCTCTCGGTTCCCCATTTTCATACCCAGACACAGGCCGGGTAGGCTGAATACATGGCTGGCATTGCAGATTTTCTTGATTCGATCATAGGCGGTATAACCCTAATTTGTTTTTGTATTAGCGTAGGCAGTCTTTTCTGGGGGATTTTTATTCTTCGTCCTTGGCACTCGGGTCAAGGTTATACCCCGTTGCTGTTGGAAAAAACCGTTAACATCCTAAGCCTAAGCACTTTTGCGCTGGCCGGGGTGCAGGGTTTTAAAGTTATCCTGAAAGTTTGGTTAATAGCCACCACGCTTGAAAAATCGCCCTTTCTTGAATTTGCCGGAACCACTCAATTTATTGGCGGCGTTATCCGCACACTATTGACCCTAGTGTTGGCTGTTTATTGCCAACAAGTGTTAAGCAAGAACCCTTATTCCAAAAAGTATTGGCAAACTGCCGCCGTTGTGGCTTTGCCCATGGTTGTTTCGGGTGCGTGGTTGGTCCATGCTGCCGGTCGGTTTGAAAACGCCTATCCTATAATGGCCGTGACTGTCTTGCATCAATTGGCCGCCGCCGCGTGGGTGGGCGGCGTGTTTCATTTGCTGCATATCTGGTTGTTGCGTAGCAAAAGCTTGATAGACAAGGAATTATGGCCAACGCTGCTAAAGCGTTTTTCGCATTATGGCATGGTCGCAGTGGCCGGGATTTTGGTTACTGGTTTACCCATAGCACTGACTTACATTGACAGTTGGAACGGTTTTATTGGCACCGGTTACGGCAATTTGTTAGTGATTAAAGTGCTTTTGCTGAGCATGGCCTTGGGCCTGGCATGGCTGAACAGAACGGCTGTGCAAGACTATTTTGCTACTCGCAACAGCCATGCTTTAACCTACAGGGTGCCGTATTACATTGAAGCGGAAGCGTTTATTTTGGTGGCACTGCTGTTTACCGCAGCCAGCTTAGCCGCGCAGCCGCCGCCCATTGACATTTCCGAGTTAACGGCTAGTTGGCAGGAAGTGTTAAACATGTTCGCGCCCCAAATGCCCCGCCTCGCCTCGCCCAGTCACCAAGACTTGCTGGCAGGGGAGGCAGGGCGGGTTGCCATCATTGGTCAAACGCCCTCACAGGCGGCCACCGACTGGTCAAATTATAACCATAACGTGTCCGGCATTTTTTTAACGGTTATGAGCTTTTTTGCCATGCTTTCCTACGTTAAACACATGCCGTCGGCGTTTTCTTTCCTCGATCGCTATCTTTATCTGGCCCGCTACTGGCCTGTCGGTTTCGTCGCCTTAGGCGTGTTTTTGTTTTTTCGTAGCGATGCCGAAACATGGCCCCTAGGGCCGATAGGTTTTTGGGAAAGCACGTTCAGCAGCGGCGAAGTGTTACAGCACCGCATTGCCACCGTGTTGGTTTTTGCACTTGGGATTTTCGAAATAAGAGCTAGGATGCCAAGCAACCAAAATGGCCGCTCGCCTTATTTTTTTCCTGTCATGGCGGCAGTGGGCGGCTTGATGCTATTAACGCATTCCCATGTCGGTTTTCAGGAAAAAAGCGCGTTTTTACTCCAGGTGGGGCATACCCTGATGGGTGTGTTTTCGCTGGTGTTGGCCTGTGGCCGGTGGCTGGAATTGAAATTAGACAAACCGGGTAAGGACATCGCCGGTTTTGTGTCCGTGGCCGCGTTGTTGCAAATTGGCTTAATCCTGATGTTCTACCGCGAACCACTTTATTAATTATGAACACATCAGAAAAATACCCATTGCTGAATGACATCAATGGCCCCGCCGATCTTAGAGCCTTGCCAAAGCACTTATTAAAACCCTTGGCCAAGGAACTGCGGGAGTTCTTGACCGAGACGGTCAGTGTCTCCGGCGGTCATTTTGCTGCGGGCCTAGGCACGGTAGAGCTGACCGTTGCCCTGCATTACGTTTTCGATACACCAGCCGACAAATTGGTATGGGATGTCGGCCACCAAGCCTACCCGCATAAAATTTTAACCGGTCGTAAAGACCGCATGACCACCATCCGGACGCTCGGCGGCATCCATGCTTTTCCTTCGCGCGCCGAGAGCGCATACGATGCTTTCGGGGTTGGTCATTCCAGCACATCAATTAGCGCCGCCCTCGGCATGGCCATCGCCTCGGCCATGAAAGGCGCCCACCAGCAGATGGTGGCTATCATTGGTGATGGCAGTATCACCGGCGGCATGGCCTTTGAAGCGATGAACCATGCGGGTGCCATCGACGCTAATGTCCTGGTCATCCTGAACGATAACGACATGTCAATCTCGCCCAATGTCGGGGCCATGAACAATTATTTGTCGAAAATTCTCTCCAGCCGCCTGTATTCATCGGTGCGCGAAGAAAGTAAAAAGGTATTAAGCAGAATGCCGACCGTGTGGGAGTTGGCACGGCGCACCGAAGAGCATGTTAAAGGCATGATTGTGCCAGGCACCTTGTTTGAAGAGCTGGGCTTTAACTACATTGGACCCATCGACGGCCATGATCTGGATGTGTTGGTGTCAACGCTGGAAAACCTGAAACAAATTTCTGGCCCGCGTTTTTTACACATCGTCACCAAAAAAGGCAAAGGCTATGCGCCGGCCGAGAAAGACCCGTTAGCCTACCACGGTGTCCCCGCGTTTGACCCTAGACAGGATTGTCTGCCTAAGTCTGCCCCGTCGTCATCCCCAACCTACACCGAAGTGTTCGGGCAATGGTTGTGCGACATGGCCACAGAAGACAGTCGCCTGCTCGGCATCACCCCGGCCATGCGCGAAGGTTCTGGGTTAATTAAGTTTTCCGAGCAATTCCCGGCCCGCTATTTCGATGTCGCCATTGCCGAGCAACATGCCGTAACCTTGGCGGCTGGCATGGCCTGCGAAGGCGGTAAACCGGTGCTGGCCATTTATTCGACGTTCCTACAGCGCGGCTACGACCAGCTGATCCATGATGTCGCCCTGCAGAACCTAGACGTGCTGTTTGCCTTAGACCGGGCGGGTCTGGTCGGTCCGGATGGGCCGACCCATGCAGGCAGCTTTGACTTTAGCTACTTGCGCTGCATTCCTAATATGGTGGTCATGGCCCCTGCCGATGAGAACGAGTGCCGAAAAATGCTGACCACAGGCTACCAGCATGAAGGGCCTGCGGCTGTGCGTTATCCACGCGGGAGGGGTCCGGGGGTGTCGGTGGCGATGGACTTAGATACCTTGCCCATCGGTAAAGCCGAACTGAAACGGCAAGGCCAAAAAATCGCTATTTTAGCCTGGGGCAGCATGGTAGCACCGGCATTAGATGCGAGCGAACCACTGGAAGCGACCGTCGTCAACATGCGTTTTGTGAAGCCATTGGATGAAACCTGTATCCGCGAACTGGCCCACAGCCACGATTATCTGGTGACTGTCGAAGAAAATGTTGTCGCGGGTGGTGCGGGTAGTGCAGTGAATGAACTTTTGCAACGTGACCGAATTCTAACGCCCACTCTCAATATCGGTTTACCTGATAGTTTTATTGAGCAAGGCAGCCGTGAACAGTTGTTGGGGCTTTGCGGTTTGGATGTTGCCGGGATTGTCGCCAAAATACGGCAATTTGTCGGTACTTGAATTCGTCTGGGTTTTAAGGAGGGGCTATGGCCTTGGCTTTTCAAGAGTATGCCATGCTGGACGATGATGAATGCGATAGCCGCATCATTGCCGCGAAAAACACGCTAGGTCGGCGCCTGGTTATCCTAGGTCATCACTACCAGCGTGATGAAGTATTCAAACATGCCGATTTCACCGGCGACTCCTTAAAACTATCCAGAAATGCCGCCCAATCCGATGCCGAATACATTGTCTTTTGCGGTGTGCACTTTATGGCCGAAGTGGCCGACATACTGTCACGCCCGGAACAAACCGTCATATTGCCCGACTTAGCGGCGGGCTGCTCGATGGCGGATATGGCCAACTTGATAAAAGTCCGGCAATGCTGGCAAGCGTTGTCGCAAATTTTCGATGTTGAAAAAACAGTCACTCCCGTTACTTACATCAATTCGACCGCCGACTTGAAAGCCTTTTGCGGAGAACACGAGGGCATTGTCTGTACTTCGTCGAATGCCCAAAAAATTCTTGAATGGGGCTTTTCCAAACGTGAAAAAATCTTGTTTTTTCCCGACCAACACCTAGGTCGCAATACCGGTTTCCGCATGGGCATTCCTTTGGAACACATGGTTACTTGGGACTTTACCCAACCCCTGGGCGGGTTGACAAAAAACGAAATCGAAAACGCCAAAATAATTCTTTGGAAGGGGCATTGTTCGGTCCATCAAGCGTTTAAGCCTGAACACATCGATCAATTTTTAACCCGTTACCCCAATACAAACGTCATCGCTCACCCCGAGGCCTGTTTTGAGGTATGCCAAAAATCGGCTTACGTTGGTTCTACGGAATACATCCTAAAAACCATACGCGCAGCAGCAGCTAACACCCGCTGGTTGGTGGCTACTGAATTGAACATGGTCAACCGGTTGGCTGAAGAAGCCAAAGCCGAAGGTAAGCAGGTGCATTTTATGTCGCCTACTTTGTGCATGTGTTCGACCATGTTTAGAACCGACCCGCAGCACCTTGCTTGGGTTTTAGATAACTTAGTCCAAGGTTCTGTGGTAAACCCAATTACAGTGCCTAAGCAGCCAGCGGATTTGGCTAGACAAGCGTTAGCTGCCATGCTGGCGGTATCTTGAATGAACTTGCGCCGCCCACACTCAACGCGGTGTCCGCGCAGGTCGACACGGTTTTGCTGGTTAATAGGGCCCGACTGGCCCTGGCGTTTGCAGGCTTGTTGATTGACTACATGGATTTATTCCGATAATATCCGCCAGTTATGGTAGAGCAGTTACCCGAACTCATAGATCCTTTGCATTTGGCTGAGAAACGGGCCGAATTAGAAGGTCGACTGTTTTTAAGTGGCCTTGATCGTCTGTCTGATAGTTTATACAGCGATGAGGGGGCGGTTGCGGTCAGCTTGCGTTTTTTCCGCGAGGGACGCTGGGCCATCGTCGAAGGCCAAATTTACGCCACGCTGAATTTAATTTGCCAGAATTGCACCCAGCCATTAGAGCAGGCAGTACACAGCCGTTTTAGGTTGGGTGTAGTGACGTCAATAGCCCAGGCAGACCGGTTGCCGGCGGACTGTGAACCTTTGTTGTGTACAGAGGGGCAAAAAATGCCGCTTAAAGATATTGTCGAAGAAGAATTAATTTTAGCTCTGCCCGCATTTCCAAAGCACGACTATCCCTGTTTTGCATCCGAGCATTTAAAAGATAGGGCGGCACCGTCCAAAGAAAGCCGCGTCGCCGATTCTACCGAGAACCCTTTTGCACTATTAGCCCAACTTAAAAAAACCGGAGACACCTAATGGCCGTACAGAAAAGTAAAGTATCCCGCGCACGCCGGGGCCAACGCCGCTCACACGATGCCCTGACCGCTAAAACCTTAACCCAAGACCCGATTACCGGCGAAATGCACCTGCGCCACCACATGACGCCAGACGGTTACTTTAAAGGCCGCCAGATTGTTGTTGATAAGACCATTGAAGAAGAAGAGGACAGTGCTGCATAAGGGGCTGGTTTGGTGCGGTCAATAAGGCTTAATTTCGATTACGATAAGGGTACGGTTAGGCGTGGCGTTAACAATTTCGATTGATGCAATGGGCGGGGATTTCGGGCCGCTGGTAACCGTCCCTGCCTCCTTAGAGTGCCTTAAGGAAAATACAGGGTTAAAAATAATCCTCGTCGGCGACCAGGGTGTATTGAAGCCGCTGTTGCTTGATGTAATAGCCCATTATTCGGGCCGGTTGTCTATACAGCATGCCTCCGAGTGCGTGGGAATGCATGAGTTGCCTGCTCAGGCACTCAAAAATAAAAAAGACTCTTCGATGCGCGTGGCCATTAATTTGGTTCGCGATGGTGTCGCCGATGCCTGTGTCAGTGCGGGCAATACCGGCGCCCTGATGGCCACCGCGAAATTTGTCCTGAAAATGATACCCGGTATTGCTCGACCTGCCATTATCTCAACCATGCCTTCAATACACGGGCATACGCACGCCCTAGATTTGGGTGCCAACGTCGATTGCACTGCCGAACATTTGTTTCAGTTTGCAATTATGGGCAATGAGCTGGTCAAAGCGGTGGAAAATATAGCCCGCCCTAAAGTGGCTTTGCTGAATATCGGCGAGGAAGCGGTTAAGGGCAATGATCAAGTTAAGACCGCTGCTAAGCTGCTGGAGAATTCGTCCTTGAACTATGTTGGCTTTGTGGAAGGGGATTCCTTGAATGCCGGCCACGCTAAAGTAGACCTGATTGTCACGGACGGCTTTGTTGGCAATGTCGCCCTAAAATCCATCGAAGGGGCGGCCAAAATGATAGGCCACTCGCTAAAAGCCAGTTTTAGTAAAAACCTGTTGGCCAAACTGGCCGCTCTGATTGCGTATCCGGCATTAAAATCTTTCAAGCACCGTATTGACCCTAGGTTGTACAACGGTGCCAGTTTTTTAGGGTTGCGCGGCCTGGTAATAAAAAGCCACGGCGGTGCCGATACCTTGGCCTTTAAGACCGCTATTAAGCTGGCGGAAATTGAAGTCAGGAAAGATGTTATTCGAAAAATCAGCGAGCACGTTGAACAGGCCCTGGTGACTGGGGTGCGCTCATGACCCGTTACATGAAAATTATCGGTACGGGCGGGTATTTGCCGGAAAAAATACTCACCAATAACGAGTTGTCGACCATGGTCGATACCTCCGATCAATGGATTTACGAACGTACCGGCATTAAAAGTAGGCGTATTGCTGCCGATTACGAGTCAGCCGCTAGCATGGCGGAAATAGCTTCCAGACAAGCCATTGAGGGTTCTGGAATTTGTGCCGACAGCATCGATTTGATTATCGTGGCGACCGGCACCCCCGACCGGGTGTACCCGAGTACGGCCTGTCTGCTGCAACAACGACTTGGCATCAAAAATGCCTTTGCCTTTGATGTGCAGGCAGCCTGCTCGGGTTCGCTGTACGCGTTAAGCATAGCCGACCAATACATCAAATCGGGTGCGGCCGAACGGATTCTTATCGTAGGGTCTGAGGTTTGCTCCCGGATTGTAGACTGGACAGACCGCAGCACCTGCATTCTGTTTGGCGACGGTGCCGGGGCGATGTTGCTTGAGTCTTCGGCGGACGCCGGGGTGCTGTCCACGCACATCCGCTCCAACGGCGAATACAGCGATTTGTTGTATTGCCCCAATCCTAATGCCGCCCCCGGAGCGGAAAAACACAGCTCTGGCTTTATCACCATGCGCGGCAATGAAGTGTTTAAGGTGGCCGTCAACACGTTAGAGCGCATCGTGGATGAAACCCTTGAGGCCAATGGCATTGACAAATCAGTCATCGATTGGCTGGTTCCTCACCAAGCCAATATCCGCATCATAATCGCCACAGCCAAAAAATTAAAAATGCCAATGGACCGGGTGGTAGTCACTTTAGAAACCCAAGGCAACACATCATCGGCTTCCGTGCTGCTGGCTTTTAACGAGGCGGTCCGGGATGGACGCATTCGGCGTGGTCAGATCGTTTTGCTGGAAGCGTTTGGTGCCGGTTTCACTTGGGGTTCGGCGTTGATTAAGTATTAAAAAAAGGATCTGACAATGGCTGTGCCAATGAACGGTTTGGCGTTTACATTTCCTGGGCAGGGCTCCCAGACGGCGGGGATGTTGGATGCGTTAGCGGCCCACTACCCAATAGTGGAGCAGCTTTTTGCCCGCGCCTCGCGTGTCTTGGATAAAGACTTATGGGCCATTGCTAGCAAAGACCCAGGCAATCAATTAGGCCAGACGCAAAACACTCAGCCTGTCATGCTCACGGCGGGGTATGCCGTTTGGGAGGTCTGGAAAAGTCTTGGCGGGCGAATTCCAGATTGGCTGGCCGGCCATAGCTTGGGCGAATACACCGCACTGGTGTGCGCCGAAGCGATACGCTTTGAAGACGCTGTGCAGTTGGTCGCTAAGCGCGCTGAATTGATGCAAACCGCAGTGCCTGAGGGCGTAGGGGCGATGGCGGCTATTTTAGGTCTTGAAGACCAGCAGGTGGTCAAACTCTGCGAGGATGCCGCCCAAGGTGAAATAGTTGCAGCCGTTAATTTTAATACCAAGGGCCAGGTGGTTATCGCAGGACACGCCGCCGCCGTGCAGCGGACAATGGACGGCGCAAAAGCGGCGGGTGCCAAACGGGCGTTGCCACTGCCGATCAGTGTTCCCTCTCACTGCGATTTGATGCGCCCGGCAGCGGAAAAATTTTCTCAATTCCTTGCGGGTATCGAAATTAGCACGCCTACCATTAAGCTTATCCATAACGTCGATGTTGACTCGCACGACACCCCTGGGGTGATCCGTACTATTCTTGAGGCGCAACTCTATCGACCTGTACGCTGGGTGGAGATTATTCAGTCCATGCACGCGAAAGGTGTCACCTGTTTCGTGGAGTGTGGCCCTGGCAAGGTTTTGCTTGGGCTAAACAAGCGTATAGTTCAAGCCGACCATTATGCCATTTACGATTCCGCAACTTTAAATACGTTACTGGAGCTGCAAAGATGACACAACACATTGCCTTGGTTACCGGTGCTAGCCGGGGTATTGGCAGGGCCGTTGCTGAACGTTTGGTGCAGGATGGCTTTTTTGTCCTAGGTACCGCTACCACCGATGCCGGTGCACAGATCTTATCGGAATACTTGGGCAAAAATGGCCAGGGCTTGCCTCTGGATGTCAGTAATCAGGAGTCCATTGATGGGTTGCTGGCGTATGTGAATGAGAACCATGGTGCACCCTATGTGTTGGTTAACAATGCGGGGATAACCCGCGATAATTTACTGATGCGCATGAAAGACCGTGAGTGGGATGAGGTTATAAACACCAATCTCGGCTCTGTATTCCGCATGAGCAAAGCGGTGTTGCGGGGCATGATGAAAGCAAAAGCCGGTCGTATCATCAACATTTCCTCGGTGGTCGGTGTCACCGGCAATGCGGGGCAAACGAATTATGCCGCAGCTAAAGCCGGAATTATCGGGTTCACGAAATCCATGGCTAAGGAAGTGGGTTCGCGCAACATCACCGTCAACACAGTGGCTCCCGGTTTTATCGACACCGAGATGACCCGTGGGCTTAGCGAAGAAATAAAACGCGGTTTGTTGGCGAGCATTCCGCTGGGGCGTTTAGGACAGCCGGATGAAATTGCCCATGCGGTGTCTTTTTTGGCGTCAGCAGGCGCCGCCTACATCACTGGCGAAACCCTGCATGTTAACGGTGGCCTGTTTATGCCTTGATGTTGTGGCATTCCTGTAATATACAGTATAATTCAACCCCGCCTGGTGAGAACCTAGGACGGATTCTGGCATAACCAACAACAAAACTTTTGCAGGCAAAAATAATGCCCGCATGTTTGAGGACACAATCATGAGTAACATTGAAGAACGAGTGAAAAAGATTGTTGCAGAGCAATTAGGCGTTAAAGAAGACATTGCAAATGATGCCTCGTTTGTCGATGATTTAGGGGCCGATTCTTTAGACACAGTCGAGCTCGTTATGGCTCTGGAAGAAGAGTTTGAATGTGAAATTCCAGACGAAGAAGCCGAAAAAATAACCACCGTTCAGCAAGCGATCGATTACGTCGAAAAGAACGTTTAACCAAATACAGGGATGGGTTTCCATCCACTGTCCCCGGACTGTATCCGGTCCCCCGAAGGGTAAACCAAGTTGAGAAAACGTCGAGTTGTCATCACCGGCCTTGGTGCCATAACGCCATTAGCCAATACTGTCGGTGAAACATGGGAGGGCGTTATCAACGGAAAAAGTGGCATTAGTCCCATTGATTCTTTCGATATTTCCGCCTTTGCCACTCGGTTTGGCGGTGTCATCAGGAATTTTGATGTCAGCCCCTATATTGCCGAAAAAGACGCTAAACGCATGGATGCTTTTATTCATTACGGTGTTGCCGCAGGTTGCCAGGCCATTGAGGATTCAGGGCTTGAAGTAACGGAAGCCAACGCCGAACGCATCGGCGTCGCTGTCGGTTCTGGCATAGGCGGCATCACTGGCATTGAAGAGTGCTATGCGACCTACGAAAAAAGTGGCCCGCGCAGGATTTCGCCATTTTTTGTACCCGGCAATATCATCAACATGATTTCTGGCAACCTGTCCATCAAATACGGACTAAAAGGCCCGAATTTTTCCATCGTTACCGCCTGTGCTTCGGGTACGCACAACATAGGTGATGCGGCTCGGCTGATTATGTATGGCGATGCCGATGTTATGGTGGCCGGCGGCGCGGAACATTGCACGGCATCTGCGACCGCGATGGGTGGATTCATCTCGGCTAAAGCGTTATCGCGCCGTAACGACGACCCTAAAACCGCCAGCCGCCCTTGGGACAAAGACCGGGACGGCTTTGTGTTAAGCGACGGTGCTGGTGTGGTGGTTCTGGAAGAGCTGGCACATGCAAAGGCTCGTGGCGCAAAAATTTATGCCGAATTGACGGGTTATGGCATGAGCGGCGACGCCTACCACATTACCCAGCCTTCCGAGGGGGGAGAGGGTGCCGCACGCTGCATAAAAAACGCCTTAAGGGATGCCGGCTTAGACGCCAGTGCGGTGGATTATATTAATGCCCACGGTACCTCGACGCCTGCCGGTGATATAGGCGAAACTCAAGCAATGAAAACGGCATTGGGCAGCCATGCCTATAAAGTGGCCATCAGTTCAACAAAGTCCATGCTGGGCCACATGCTTGGGGCAGCGGGCGGTATCGAGGCGGTCTTAACGGCCTTAAGTATCCAGTACCAAATGGCCCCTGCGACCATTAACCTGCATAACCAAGACCCACAGTGTGACCTTGATTTCATTCCCAATACCGCCAGAGACATGAAAATTGACGTTGCTTTGTCCAATTCCTTTGGTTTTGGGGGTACCAATGGTACTTTGGTCTTCAAACGTTTTGTCTAGTCCAAAATAACCCTAGCGCGGTATGGTCTTGATCAATGGCCAACCCGCGATGCGGGTTGATGTCGCCGACCGTGGTTTCCAATACGGCGATGGCTTGTTTGAAACCCTGGCCATACGCAACCAAACACCGCTTTTTTTAGCCGAACACCTCCAGCGTTTGATCGCAGGGTGTCAAAAGTTAGCCATTCCATTGCCTGACCTTGATGTTTTGGTTGACGAAGCTCGTCGCCTTGCCCTGACCGTGTCGGCTGCGGCGGTATTGAAAATCATTGTCACGCGGGGTGGCGGTGGTCGCGGATACAACCAACCTGAAATCATTAAGCCTACCCGTGTCCTTAGCCTGCATCCGTTTCCGGTATACCCTGACGATTATGCCAAAATCGGCATTAATACCCGTTTTTGTCATACCCGTTTAGGTTTAAATCCGGCACTGGCAGGCATCAAGCATTTAAACCGTCTTGAACAAGTGATTGCGCGTGCCGAATGGCGGGACACCACCATTCAAGAGGGTATAATGCTCGGTCTTGACGGTTATGTGCGGGAGGGTACTATGGCGAATATTTTTTATGCTAAAAATCAGCATCTGTACACACCGGACTTAAGCCAAGCCGGCATAGCCGGCATTATCCGCGCTCTGCTACTGTCATCCCGCCATGGCATCGAAGTGTCGGTGCTCCCTGTCAGCCCAGCCGATTTGTGCCACGCTGAGGAAGTGTTTGTTTGTAACTCGATTATTGGCATTTGGCCGGTTGTACAATTGGCGGATAGGCGGTTTTCTATTGGTCCGGTAACCCGGCACATGCAAACATGGCTTGAGAAGCTAAGTGATGAAACTGTCCCGGCTGGTTGTTAATTCCATTTTTCTGACTGTCTTGGTTTTAGGCATTGCCGCGTGGGCTGTCGGTAGCTACCGCACTGCCTTGCAAACACCGGCAGTCACCGGCGACCCTGTTGTCATCGAAATTGACAAAGGCGATTCACTGGGTGAAGTCAGCCAAAAACTGTTGGATGCTCAACTGGCCATCGAGCCGTTTTGGTTTAAGGTACTGGCTATTCAGAAAAATGCCGTTAACCGGTTAAAAGCAGGTGAATACGAGTTAGCCAGCGGTTTGACCATGACCGAAATTTTGTTTTTGTTCGTGTTTGGAAAAACCAAGCAGTACTCGATAACCGTACCCGAAGGCTGGCAGTATCAGCAATTTGCCGAAGCCATCGCCAACAATCCTAAGCTAGAACACACCCTTGATCCACATAACACGGATGCGCTCATGTTAGCCGTAGGGGGCGAGGCTAAACACCCGGAAGGCTGGTTTTTTCCGGACACGTACCGCTACCAAAAACATACCCGTGATGTCTCCGTGCTTAAACGCGCCTATGAAAAAATGCGTGTTACTCTGGCTCAAGAATGGCAAAACAAAGCGGCGGACTTGCCGTTTGCAACCGCCTACGAGGCTTTGATTTTAGCCTCTATCGTCGAAAAAGAAACCGCCATCCCGTCCGAGCGGCCTATGATTGCGGGGGTTTTTGTCCGCAGGTTGAAAATGGGCATGCCTTTGCAAACTGACCCAACCGTCATTTATGGCATGGGCGAGCGTTTCCAAGGCAACATTAGCCGCGACGATTTGCTGACGCCAACCCCGTACAACACCTACGTGATCAAAGGGCTTCCCCCTACACCCATTGCCCTACCCGGGCTTGACGCGATAAGGGCCGTGTTGCATCCCCAGCACAGCGAGAATTTGTATTTCGTCGCTAAAGGCGATGGCAGTCATGTTTTTTCCACCACGCTTAAGGAACACAACCAAGCGGTTGCCGACTACCAAGTCAAACGCCATGGCCCGCGGTAAGTTCATCACTCTGGAAGGGATAGAAGGGGTGGGTAAAACGACCAACCTGGCGTTTATCAAAACCTTGTTGCAGCAACATAAACTTCAGGTGGTTGCCACTCGGGAGCCGGGCGGCACTTTGCTGGCTGAAAAAATTCGTCACCTGTTGCTGGACCCAGACACCGAGCTATTATCGGAATCCGCTGAATTGCTGTTGATTTTCGCCGCCCGTGCGCAACACCTAAAACAGGTGATCGAACCGGCTTTAGCACAAGGTTTGTGGGTGGTGTGCGACCGCTTTACCGATGCCACCTATGCTTATCAAGGCGGCGGCCGTAACATGAAGGCCAGCACGATTGAATGGCTGGAACAGTGGGTGCAAGGTAATTTAAGACCGGATTTGACTTTGCTCTTAGATGCCCCAGTTGAAATCGGCATGGCACGCGCCAAAATGCGCCGAGGCGACCTGGACCTGGACCGTTTTGAACAAGAACAGCGGCATTTTTTTGAACACGTCAGGCGCGCCTACTTGTTGCAACTGGAGCTGCATCCAGAGCGCATCACGTTGATCAAGGCCAATCAGCCCCTAGCCGAAGTTCAACACGCCATCGTAGCGGCCATGCGGCCTTTGCTGAGGTAGCCGTGGACGACCGCTTGCTTCCTTGGCACAGCGCGTATTGGCAGCATTGGCTCCAGTACATGCAACAAAAACGCTTGCCCCAAGCCCTGTTGATAAGTGGCAAGGCCGGCCTGGGCAAACGGCATCTGGCCCTGCACTGCGCCGCCGCCTTGCTGTGCGGTAAGCCCGATCCCGCCGGCCATGCCTGCGGGCAGTGCAGGGATTGCCGGTTGTTTGCCGCAGGCACCCACCCAGACTTGTTAAGCGTGACCCAGCAGCAAGATAAAACCGGTATTTCAGTGGACCAAATACGCCGATTGATTGCCCAAGCCAACCTAAAGCCGCAGTTTGAGGGCTACCGCATTATTATCGTCGAACCTGCCGATGCACTCACCGCTAACGCCGCCAACGCTTTTTTAAAATACCTAGAAGAACCCACTGAACGCACGCTGGTGTTATTGCTGACGGCCACGCCCGGCAAGCTGCCTGCTACCCTAATCAGCCGCTGCCAAAAACTGTCCCTGGTGCTACCAGACCCACGCATCGCTTGTGCCTGGCTTAAAACGCAGCAGCCGGAGCTAGACGACCCAACCGTGAAAAAAGCGGTACACTTGGCTCAGGGAGCACCATTGCAAGCCCTAGAGTATGCGGTGAACGGCGTTTTGGCGATTTACGACCGCTGCTTCCAAGACTGGTTGCAACTGGCCAATCAGCGTACCCATGCTGTGTTGGTTGCCGAACAATGGCAAAAATGGCCTGATCAGCCGATTTTGTCCTGGTTAGCCGCCTGGTTGATTGATTTGCTGAAATGCTGTTACCAGGCCAATCCCCAGCAACTTAGCAACCCGTGCCTCTACAAAAGCTTAGTAGATTTGTCCCGGCGGCCACTAAACCGCCAAAAGCTGTATACACTCTACGACTTGGTTCTGGAAAGCATAGGCCGCGAACACAGCCCCATCAATAAACAGTTGATGCTTGAAGTGCTGTTGCTCCAATGGATGCAACTGAACAGTTTTAGCAGGAAAACCCATGCCTGAATCCGCTCCCCGCTCCAGCATTCTTAATGTCAACATCAGAGACAAAAGTACTCTGTATATGGCCTACATGTCTTTTGTTGCCAACGGCGGTCTGTTTATCCCCACCACCCGGCATTATGAAATGGGCCATGAGCTTTTTGTGCTGCTCAAGCTAATTGACGAACCGCAACCGTTGCCTGTGTCTGGCAAAGTGGTTTGGAAAACCCCTACGGGTTCTGCAAATTACCAAGCTCAAGGCATTGGCATCCAGTTTACAGGCGATGACGCCTTGGTCGTCCGAGATAAAATTGAAACGTACCTGGCCGGATCCCTGGGCTCTGACCGCCCGACTTATACAATGTAACGGTTATGTTTATTGACTCCCATTGTCACCTAGATCGAATAAATCTCACGCCGTACCAAAACGGTTTTGCCGAGTTTATGGAGCAGGCCAGAAGCCAGCACATCAAACACCAACTGTGCGTAGCCATTGATCTTGAGTCCTACCCGGCGATGCGGGCATTGGTTTTGGCCTACCCAGACATTTCTTTAAGCGTCGGGGTACACCCAAATGCCACAGAGGGTCAAGACCCGTCAGTTGCTGACTTATTAGCACTGGCTAGCGATGACAAAGTCATCGCCATCGGCGAGACCGGTCTGGACTATTTCCGCAGCGAAGGTGCGTTAGTTTGGCAGCAGCAGCGTTTCAGATGCCATATTCAAGCCGCAAAAATCATGCGAAAACCGTTGATTGTTCATACCCGCGCTGCCCGTGAAGACACCTTGCGGATCCTCAAAGAGCAAGGCGCGGAGCAAATAGGTGGCATTATTCATTGCTTTACCGAAGACTGGGCGTTTGCCCGGCAAGCACTGGATTTAAATTTCTATATCTCTTTTTCCGGCATCGTCACGTTCAAAAATGCTCAGGCCATTCAAGAAGCTGCCCGGAAAATGCCCGAAGACCGCTATTTAATCGAAACCGACTCCCCTTATCTAGCACCGATTCCACACCGGGGTCAGTCCAATTACCCGATGTATGTACGCCACGTCGCCGAGTTCATGGCCTCATTGCGCGGCGTTTCCGTAGCAGAAATCGCTGCCCAATCCACGGAAAACTTTTGCCGCCTGTTCCGCATGGCCGTGTGATTCCGCTCACGGGAGCGGTTGTGCTCAACCTGTCTTTCTTTGCCATAAACCTACCGTGCCCGAACTTCCCGAAGTTGAAACTACCCGTCGCGGCATCGCCCCGCATATCGAAGGCCAAACAGTCCAAACCGTGTTGCTCCGCGATGGCCGTTTACGCTGGCCTGTTTTACCCGATTTGCCAAAAATTTTAGCAGGCCGACGCATACAAACGGTCGCAAGGCGCGGCAAGTATCTCCTGTTGGATACGGGTGACGGCACCTTATTGGTGCACCTAGGAATGTCAGGCAGTTTAAGGCTGGTTGTTAGCGCAGCACCGGTCGGCAAGCACGACCATATGGATATCGTTTTTGGCCACAACACGGTGCTGCGTTTTCATGATCCACGGCGCTTTGGCGCGGTTTTGTGGGTGCAAGGCCCTGTAACCGAGCATCCCTTGTTAAAACACCTAGGCCCTGAGCCGTTAGCGGACGGTTTCGACGGCAAAACGCTTCATGCTCTTGCGAAAGGGCGCAAAATGGCGGTCAAGTCCTTCATCATGGACAGCCGTGTTGTGGTCGGAGTTGGCAACATTTACGCCAACGAAGCGTTGTTTAGGGCGGGCATCCTGCCGTCACGGGCGGTCGGAAAAATAGCCTTGACCCGCTACCAGCGGCTAGCAGCGTCTATCCGCGAGGTGTTGCAACAGGCGATTGATCGGGGCGGTACAACCCTGCGCGATTTTGTCAATGCGAGCGGTCAGCCGGGTTATTTTCAGCAACAGCTAAGCGTTTACGGACGCACGGGGCTGCCTTGTGTGCACTGTGGACAGGCTTTGACGGAAATTCGTTTGGGTAACCGCAGTACGGTGTTTTGCCGTGCTTGTCAGCGTTAACTGCGTTAGGATGGCGGTTTTTAATCCGTTATCTGAAAACCGCCGTGCAAAAAACTACCCCCCATTATCGGGTCGGCATCGACCTAGGCACTACCCATACCGCCGTCGCCTATTGCCGAGTGAGTGACCCGGCTGCGCTAATTGAGCTGTTCCCGCTGCAACAATTGGTCGCACCTGGACAAGTGCTGGAGCGCGCATTGCTGCCATCGGTGCGCTACCATCCGGCGGCAGGGGAATTGTCTGCGGACGACATTAGCTTCTCGCCATCCGGCGACAGTGCGGTGCTGGGCGAGGCGGCGCGGGTGCTGGGAGCGAAGACTA
>DBNW01000056.1 GCA_002299425.1 Methylococcaceae bacterium UBA662
GGCAATACGCAAAAAGAAATGCGTCTAAAATTTGGCTTGTACGAAGAAACTGGCGTGCAAGAATATTGGTTGGTTTATCCCTACGAACAGGCTGTTTATCAATTTGTGCTCAGTGAAGAGACCGCCAAATACCGGCTCCAAGCCATGTACGCCGGCGATGAACCGGCCACGCCCTATTTGCTTCCCGAGTTGTCGATAGATTTGGTGGATGTGTTTGCCGAATAAAGCCATGAACGCCGCCACATCGGGATAGCCGAGCTAACACGACAACCGGTAAGAGTAGTGTTTTTAATTGCTTGAACTTACGATGAGACAAGCGGGCAATTCGCCCCGCGCAGCGCGGTCGTGCAGGGCGAGATACGCGGCTTCCAAATGGCGGCAAAAACGCCCGGTATCGAATAACGCAGAAGCGCGGCGCTTTTCGTCCAATTTACTGCGGATGTCGGTTAATAATTCCGGCGAAGCGGCCAGCTTAAAGGCCCTGTTTTCGTAACCTTCCACGCTGTTTGTAATCAGTTCCGGCAAGCCGACGGCGTGCAGCAGGCTGCCGGCCATGCGCGCCGCGAAGGCATCGGCGAAATCGGGTTGCAGCGTGATGGCTTGTGCATAATGTTGGACGGCGGCTTCCAGTTGGCCTTGCGCTTTCAAGGTGACGCCGAGGTTGTTGCAGGCCGCCGCGTAATCAGGCTTGCACGAAATCGCCTGCCGGTAACTGGCGGCCGCTTCTTCCAAACGGCCTAGCGCGGCAAAAGCAATGCCTAGGTTGTAATGGACTTGCGCGAAGCCGGGTTTTATCGCCAGCAGTTTTTGATAATAACCGATAGCTTGATCCAGTTCGCCGCGTTGATGGCAGTCCATGGCGAGACGGGCGTATTGGTCGGCCTCGTTGCTGTCCATTGACCGGCATTAATTCAAGTTTAGTCAGCGGCTAAGCAACGCCTGCGCTAAGGCCTGCAAAAAAGCGTCGTTCTCCTCCGGTTTGCCGATGGTGACGCGCAGGCAATCAACCAACAGGCCGCCTTGCGGGTTGAGGTTTTTAATCAATACGCCTTGTTGTTTGATGGCGGCAAAAACGGCGTTGGCTTGGCCTGGCAGGGTTTTAAACAGGATGAAGTTGGCGGCGCTGGGGTAGGCGGTGATGCCGTTTGTGTGTTGCAGCGCGGCGAAGACACGGCCGCGTTCGCTGCAAATGGTTTGGGTTTGTTGTTCGAACACGGCTTTGTGTTGCAGCGCGAAATCGGCGGTCAGTTGCGTCAGGCTGTTGATGTTGTAGGGCAGGCGGATTTTGTTGAGTTCTCCGATAATGGCCGGGTCGCCGACCAGATAACCCAGCCGCAACCCGGCCAAACCCAGTTTGGAGACGGTACGCATGACCAGCAGGTGCGGATAACGGTCTAGGCCAGCCAAAAAACTGGCATTGGCGAACGGCGCATACGCCTCGTCGATAACGACCAGCCCTGGTGCGGCGTCGATAATCGCAGCAATGTCGGCGGCCTCAAACAAGTTACCGGTAGGATTGTTCGGGTAGGCGATAAAAATAATGGCGGGGCTGTTTTGTTCTATTGCTGTCAGCATCGCGCCCAAATCCAAACTGAAATTATCCGCCTTCAGCGCGATGCCCTGATAAGACAGCCCCAAGCTGTCGCTAATTTGTTTGTACATGACAAAGCCCGGCACGGGGGCTAAGACACGGGCGTTGGGCGGCAACGCCATCAATAGCATCTGGATGATTTCATCGGAGCCATTGCCCAATAACAAGCCCCATTTAGGGTTGATTTGGTCATGCCCGCGCAAGGTTTCGGTAAGCCGCCTGGCGGCCGGGTCAGGATAGCGGTTGACCGGGCAGTCTTTAATGGCAGCCCACCACTGGTTTTTTAATGCGTCCGGCCACGAGTACGGGTTTTCCATCGCATCCAGTTTGATCAAGCCTTGAGCATCAGCGACCGGGTAAGCGGAAAGAGCGAGGACTTCGGAGCGGAACAGTGGGTTAGGTGACGGCATGGGCAAGTGTAGGGTGCGCAGTGCTTTATTTAGCGATTCGATACTCGGCGGAACGGGCGTGTGCGGTCAGGCCCTCGCCCCTGGCCAGCACCGAGGCAATTTTTCCTAAGCTATCGGCACCGAGTGCTGAGCAGTTAATTAAGCTGCTGCGCTTTTGGAAATCGTACACGCCTAGCGGTGAGGAGAACCGTGCGGTACTGGCGGTCGGCAACACATGGTTGGGACCGGCGCAATAATCGCCTAAGGCTTCGGCGGTGTAGCGGCCTAGGAAAATCGCCCCGGCGTGGCGGATTTTTTGGCACAGCACTTCCGGTTCTGCAACCGACAATTCCAAGTGTTCGGGTGCTATTAGGTTGGCGACTTCGGCGGCTTGGTCAAGGTTCTCAACCTTAATAAAGGCACCCCGGCTTTGCAACGAGGCGGCGATGATGCCCTGCCGTTCCATTTCTGGTAACAGCCGGTTCATGCTGTTTTCCACCGCGTTGAGAAAGTTCCCATCCGGGCTAAGCAAAATAGCCTGGGCATTTTCATCGTGCTCAGCTTGCGAGAATAAATCCATCGCGATCCAGTCGGGTTCAGTCTGGCCGTCGCAAATAATTAAAATTTCCGAGGGACCGGCGATCATGTCGATGCCCACTTGGCCGAACACCAGTTTTTTCGCGGTGGCGACGTAAATGTTGCCGGGGCCGACAATTTTGGCGACCTTAGGCACGGATTCGGTGCCATAAGCTAAGGCTGCGATGGCCTGCGCCCCGCCGATGGTGAATACACGGTCAACCCCGGCCAGATAAGCGGCTGCCAGCACCATCGGGTTGGTTTCACCCTTCGGGGCCGGGCTAACCATAATCAAATCGGCGACACCGGCGACCTTGGCCGGGATGGCGTTCATCAACACGGAGGACGGGTACGCCGCCTTGCCGCCGGGCACATAAAGGCCTACGCTGTCCAGCGGCGTAACGTACTGGCCTAGCACGGTGCCGTCGGCTTCGGTGTATTGCCAGGACGCCAGTTTTTGCTGCTGGGCATAGGCGCGGATGCGCGCAGCGGCAGTTTCAAGCGCGGCGGCTTGTGCGGCGGGCAGGTTGTCCCAGGCGGCTTTCAGCGTGTCTTTGGCTAATTGCAATTGCGCCGCCGAATCGACAACGCGGTTGTCGAAGCGGTTGGTATAGCCAATCAGCGCACTGTCGCCGCTTTTGCGGATGTCGGCGATGATGGCCAGCACGCGCTGGTGGACTTCCAGGTCGCCGGTTTCGTCGTAAGCCAGCAGCTCTTGCAGTTGTTGGGTGAAATCGGGAGTGGAGGTGTCAAGCTTTTGGATGGAAATAGCCATATTGGTTTACTTAGCAGGATTAAATAAAAATTTGCTTCAGCCAGTTTTCTAATTCTTGAAACAAAGAATGATCAATGTCCAATAAACTATCTTCGACAGCGCAATAAAATCCACGCCCAGGCAGGGCTTGCCAAGCTAGCCACGTTGCAATTTCGGCTTTTGTCGAATGATGTAATTTAAATTTTGGGCTGGGAATTTCGTTCACAACATGAACGGCATGATTAAATAGGTTTCGCTCGTCTGCTTTGACGCATTGTTTAATGAAATCTTCAATTACACCTTCATTTGCATTATCGGGCATTATCCATACGCCAAAATCTGCAAGTCCATCCGAATGTTTGAAAACTAAGCCATTTTTCTTATTCTCTGCTAAAGCAAAATCGTGTTGCTCGACAATGCTTTTTACCCTTTGGATTGTATTTGCGTAGCCATAGCCATGTTGTTTTCTGTCCGCATCGACAACAATTGCTAGTCGTTCAAGCTCGTTGTCGCTATCTTCAACTTTTTTTAAAAAACTGGGTAACAGTTTAAAAACGTCTTCTTTGGTATTGCGTGGAGATTGATAATCTTGCGGTGTAGCGACTTGGATTTTCGGGGATTTATTTAGGTTAATCACCTTACAGACTTGAGTGAAAAAATCCCTGTCGGCATAACCTTCAACCAATAACACATGAGTTGCATTATTCGCCATTACCGTACCTCAACATCGGCCTGCGTAATGTTGTACAGCTCATCTTTATCAAATACTGTGGCGATAACTTGACCATAATTACTTTTTCGTGCGCCTTTTCCCACGCGAAAAAGTACGCCTTCGGTTGTTTCGTTATTTTTCGCAACCTTGGCAAAACTTTCTATGCAGTCCCAACTATGCGTTGTGGCAAATACTTGGATGTTTAGCTTTTCTGCTATTTCAAATAATAACGTCCAAATTTTTTCTTGTGTGCTGTAATGCAAGCCGTTTTCAAATTCGTCGATAAGTAGTATTCCATTCTTCGCAGAAAAAATCTTTAATGTCAGTTGCAGTACCCGCAGCATACCATCACCCAAGCTGTTGAGGGGAACAGGGCGCGGCAAATCCCTTAATTGAACTTTAGCTGTACGTTCATTTCCTCTTGTTGGGTGGCGCATTGCTGGCGAGCGGCGATCATTATTTTCGACAAAAGCAATATTTTCAAAATCGTCCAAAATAACGCGCATTGCTTGTTTGACAATGTTTTCGTGTTCCGTAAAAACAACTCTATCCCATTCTTTTGCTAATTCGTCGATCGAAATAAATTGGGTAGGAACAATACTACAGGGTAATAAGCCGGAAAATTTTTCGGAAGAAAGTCTAAAACGAGAGCGAGGGGCATTAAAATCCACAATAAACCTACGGTCGCCTTTTTCAACCAACAAAGCTTCGATAATTCGGCTATCAAAATTATTATCAATTGAAGGGCTTGTAACAATGTGGCGGCGTATGTGAGTACGGCTTATTCCTGCGTCATCTTCTACCGATTCTTCTGTTTCCTGAAGAAAAATATGCTGGATGTATAATGTTTGCTCTTTATTGCCTAACTCTCCGATTGCAATCGATTTTTCATCATTTGGAAAATGCCTAAATGTGAAAAAATCTTCAAAAGGCATAACGGCCTGTAAATCGGTACCCCCTGTTTCGTCCAATTGAAATTTTTCGTCATGCTCTGCTGCAATTTCTTCGAGTAATTCTTGACGACCATTTCCCGCATAAATTCGTAAAGCTTCTAATACTGTACTTTTACCCGAGTTATTTTTTCCGACTATTAGGTTGACCCGTCCCAGTTTTTCAACCTTAAAGTCTTCCAATAAACGGAAGTTTTTTACTTCGAGCGAGTTCAACATGTTATTCGACTAATTTGAGTTTCGGTTAGCCAGCGTTTTTTCAAACTGCCGGATCAATTCAACGATGACCCGGTTTTTCATTTTCATCGCAGCTTTGTTGACGATGAGCCGGGAGCTGATGTCCATAATTAATGCGCGCGGTTCTAGGTCGTTAGCGCGTAGCGTGCTGCCGGTGTCGACTAAATCGACGATGCAGTCGGCCAGACCGATTAAGGGTGCCAATTCCATCGAGCCGTACAGCTTGATGATTTCGGCTTGTATGCCTTGGTCGGCAAAATAGTTTTGCGCGGTCTTGACGTATTTTGTGGCCACGCGAATGCGGCCCTTGAGTTCTGGGGCGTCTTTGTGGGTGGCGGTCATCAGTCGGCAGCGAGCAATTTTTAAATCCAGCGGCTCATAAAGGCAGTCGGCACCGTGCTCCAGCAAAACGTCTTTGCCGGCAATGCCTAAATCCGCCGCGCCGTATTCGACAAACGTGGGCACATCCGTGGCGCGGATGATGACCAGTTGCACGTCCGGGCGGCTGGTCTGCAACACCAGCTTGCGGCAGGTGTTAGGATCGTCGGTGGGGACAATGCCGGCTTCGGCCAACAGCGGCAAGGCATCGTCATAAATCCGGCCTTTGGATACGGCAATAGTCAGCATGGCATTAACCGGTTAACAGGGGACCCGGCGAATAACAGCGCCGAGTTGGGTTAGTTTTTCTTCGATGTGGTCGTAGCCGCGGTCGATGTGGTAAATCCTATCGACCAGGGTATTGCCCTCTGCGACCAAGCCGGCCAGCACCAAACTGGCAGAAGCCCGTAAATCGGTGGCCATGACCGGCGCGGCGCTGAGCCGTTTGACGCCGGTGCAAATGGCGGTGTTCGACTCCAGTTTTATGTCTGCGCCCATGCGGTGCAGTTCTTGCACATGCATGAAACGGTTCTCGAAAATGGTCTCGGTGATGATGCCAACACCTTCGGCTATGCAATTTAAGGCGATGAATTGCGCCTGCATGTCGGTGGGGAAAGCCGGGTAGGGGGCCGTGCGCAACGAGACGGCTTTGGGTTTGTTGCCGTGCATGTCCAATTCGATCCAGTTGTCGCCGCAGCGGATGCTGGCCCCTGCCTCGGTCAGCTTGTCGAGGACGGCGTCCAGCGTGTCGGGGCGGGCGTTTTTCAGCTTGACTTTGCCGCCGGTGATGGCGGCGGCGACCAAGTACGTGCCGGTCTCGATGCGGTCTGGCATGATGGGGTAGTAAACACCCTCACTGCCCAAGCTGTCGACCCCCTCTATGATCAAGACATCGGTGCCGATGCCGGTGATTTTGGCACCCAATTTGTTCAAAAAATGGGCAAGGTCCGTCACTTCGGGTTCCCTGGCGGCATTTTCTATAATGGTGACGCCTTCGGCCATGGTGGCCGCCATCAACAAGTTTTCGGTGCCGGTGACGGTGACTTGCTCCAATACCAACCGGCAGCCTTGCAAACGCTCGGCTTTGGCGTGGATATAGCCGTTTTCGACGGTAATTTTGGCACCCATTTTCATCATGCCGTTCAAGTGGATGTCCACGGGCCGGGTGCCGATCGCGCAGCCGCCCGGCAGCGACACATGGGCTTCGCCAAAACGGGTCAACAATGGCCCTAGCACCAAGATGGACGCCCGCATGGTTTTGACCAATTCGTAGGGGGCTTCAAAGCTGTTGATGGTGCCGCTATCGACTTCGATGTTCATTTTTTCATCGACCAGCAACGACACGCCCATGCGCCCGAGCAACTCCATGGTGGTGGTGATGTCGTGCAGGTGCGGAATATTGCCGATGGTGACGGGTGCTTTCGACAGCAAGGTGGCGGCGAGGATCGGCAAGGCCGCATTTTTGGCACCGGAAATGCGCAATTCGCCGGATAATTGTTTGCCGCCGGAAATAATCAGTTTGTCCATGGTCAGGCTCTAGGTAATGTTAGGCTTCGCGCTCTGCTTGCACGATGGGGCTAGCGAAAATTTCTAGCCCGCCCAGTTTGGCTAGGCTGCGTAATTGTTCGGGTATGTTTTTGAAAACGGCATGACAGCGTTTGCCACGGGCGTATTTGACCCATTCGATCATCAATGCCAAACCCGCGCTATCGGCTTGACCTACTTGGCTTAAATCAAGGGTGACTTCTTTGGCTGAGGCTAAAAAGGCTATGGCGTTGGCGGTTTTTTTGTCTATGGTGGAGAAAGTCAGGTCGCCTGCAATAATAAACTGCCCTGGTTCCTGCTCAATGACCTGTACTTTATTCACTTTTTTCCTCTGCGGATTTGAAGAGGAACTGTCCAATCGCTTTTTCGAGAATAATGGCAGGTTGGGTGATGTCGATTTTGCCCTGGTCTTTTAGGTAGGTGTCTGACCCGCCCGGTTCAAGGCTGACGTACTGCTCACCCAGTAACCCAGCCGTGAAAATGCTGGCGGTAGTGTCATCCGGCAAATTGTTGTAGGCGGTATCGATGTGCATGGTCACCACCGATTGGTAAGTGGTGGGGTTTAAGTCAATGGCACTGACCTGGCCAATTTTTACCCCGGCCAAAGAGACTGGCGAACGCACTTTCAGGCCTCCGGAATTTGTAAAGTTGGCCGTAAGGGTATACCCCTGTCCGCTGGTAAATGAGCCTAAGTTGCTGACCTGTAAAGCTAAAAAAAACAGCCCGGCAATGCCCGCGACAACAAATAACCCCACCAAAGTGTCTTGGGTGTTGGTGTGCTGCATGTTAATCGTCTCCAAACATCAGTGCGGTAAGTATGAAATCGATCCCTAAAATACTAAAAGCAGAATTAACTACGGTACGGGTGGTCGCGCGGCTGACGCCTTCGGCAGTCGGGACCGCATCGTACCCTTCAAACAGAGCAATCCAGGTGGCGACAAAACCAAACACGAGGCTTTTGATGAAACCGTTGACAATGTCGTTCTGGAAATCCAGCTTAGCCTGCATTTGCCCCCAATAGGCACCGGCATCCACGCCTAGCAAGCCGACACCCACCCATTCTCCGCCGATGATGCCGATGGCGCTAAATAAGGCCGCCAACAAGGGCATGGACAGACAGCCGGCTAAAAAACGCGGGGAAATGATACGCTTAATGGGGTCCACCGCCATCATCTCCATGCCAGAGAGTTGTTCGGTGGCTTTCATCAAGCCAATCTCGGCGGTCAGCGCGGAACCCGCCCGGCCTGCAAACAACAAGCCTGAAATCACCGGTCCCAATTCGCGCACTAGGGAAGCGGCCACCAAAACCCCTAGCGTTTCTTCGGCACCAAAATCAGACAGCGTGTAATACCCTTGCAGGCCCAGCACCATGCCCACGAATAAGCCGGAGATGCTGATAATTAAAAACGACAACACCCCAACCGAATAGAGCTGGTTAAGGAGTAACCTAGGTCTTAGCAAAACCGAAACAACGCCGCCTAGGGCCAGCAATAAAAAACGGCTGCTGCGCCCGAGTTTGGTGAAGCCAGTGCGAGTATCGCCACCCAGTTGGCGCAAAAGCCTAATCATAAAGCATACCCTTCAGTAGCGTTTTCCGGTGGACAGTAAATCATCGACGTAGTTTTTAGCCGGATAATGGAAATGCACGGGACCGTCCGCCGCACCGGTCATAAATTGTTGTATCCAGGTCGAAGGCGATTGCCGGATAACGGCGGGCGTGCCGTGGCCAATAATTTTGCCATCGGCCAGCACATAGATGTAGTCGGCAATGAGCGAGGTTTCGCTCACATCGTGAGAGACGATAATGCTGGTCAGGCCTAAAGTGCTGTTCAAAGACTTGATTAAATGCGCCAAAACGCCCATGGAGATAGGGTCCTGCCCGGTAAATGGCTCATCGTACAGAACCATCATCGGGTCTAAGGCAATGGCCCGCGCTAAGGCCACACGCCGAGCCATACCCCCGGAAAGCTCGTTTGGCATCAAGCCTCTGGCACCACGCAACCCGACCGCCTGCAATTTCATCAGCACTAAGGTACGAATCATGGATTCCGGCAACTGGGTGTGCGCTCGCAACGGGAAGGCCACATTGTCATAAACGTTCATGTCGGTCAATAATGCGCCACTTTGGAACAACATGCCGATGCGTTTGCGTACTTGATACAGCTTGGTTCTGGACAATTGCGGAATGTTCTGGCCGTCAACCGTAATGTCTCCTTGCTCTGGGCGAAGCTGCCCGCCAATTAGCTTCAACAAAGTGGTTTTGCCGGTGCCACTTGGCCCCATAATGGCCGTAATTTTACCGCGTTCAATATCCAATGAAACATCATCGAATATCTTCGTGCTGCCGCGTGAAAATGATAAGTTCCGTATCGACACCAAATGAGGTGTCGGGTATTTTTGCGCATCCATAGACCGCCTTAAGGGGCGTAAGTGAACCGTATGCCGTTTATTGTCCGCGAGCGGCTGCGGGAAAGTCAATTTACTATACATCCGGCCCTTAAGACCGTCCAGCAGCGCGCTTTTTTTAAGCGGCCTTTGTCAAGCCGCTCGCAGAGGCGTACCTCAGGTTTAGCAGCAGACCTTACTGCATAACGGATGTTACGCCGTAACGCGAAAAACCCTGTTTGCCGCGCCGAGTACCGAGGCTTTGGCCAACCTCCAGCAAAAGCAAGGCACGCCGGGAACGCGCGGCAACCGGCTTTAAAAAACCGTCGCCCTAGCGACACAAAATCTACGATAATTTGGTAATCCATGACGCTCTGCGTAACATCCGTTCATAAGCAAATAATTCTTAGCCAACGGTCGAAGCATGGCATAATGCCGCACTTTTTACGATGATTTTAACCAAAACTAAAAAAATGGTTGCCCTGCATTTTTTTAGGCCGGTACTTGCGCTGCATGCAAGTCCTGCCCATTCTAAATCCGGGTCCAGCGCCTGCTCCCAGAACAGCAAACCCGGCTGGGTCATAGGCAAAGCCACGGTCCTGCTGGGAACGGGTCTTCGGGTCGGAGCATGGCCGTTGCATTGCCCCCACTTCTGAATCTGGGGATAAACAATGAGATTGAACGATCAAAAACTCCGCGACTTGGCATTGGCCGTCATTCAAGCGGAAGCTGAGGCTATTGCCGACCTAGCCGGGCAAATCGACGGGCAGTTTGTTCTGGCCTGCAAAATGCTGTTTGAGTGTACCGGCCGGGTGGTGGTGCTCGGTATGGGCAAATCCGGGCATATCGGCGGCAAAATCGCCTCAACCCTTGCCAGCACCGGAACACCGGCGTTTTTTGTCCATCCGGGCGAAGCCAGCCACGGCGATTTGGGCATGATCACTAAACAAGACGTGGTCATCGCCTTGTCCCATTCGGGCGAAACCCACGAAGTCCTCACCATTCTACCCATTATCAAGCGCTTAGGGGTGCCGCTGATCGCCATCACCGGGCATTGCGAATCCACTTTGGCCAAAGCCGCCCATGTAGCCTTGGTCTGCAAAATTCGACAAGAAGCCTGCCCGTTAGGTCTTGCCCCCACTTCCAGCACCACAGCCGCACTGGTTATGGGCGATGCGTTAGCGGTGTCGTTGCTGGAGGCCAGGGGCTTTACCCGCGATGATTTTGCCCTTTCACACCCGGGCGGTAGCCTGGGCAAGCGTTTGTTGTTGCGGGTGTCCGACATCATGCATGTGGGTACTGCCATGCCCTCGGTACCCGAGTCGGCCTTAATCAGCCACGCCTTGTTGGAAATAACAGAAAAAAAACTCGGCATGACCGCTGTGGTCGAAGCCAACAACCGCGTTATTGGTATCTTCACCGACGGCGACTTGCGCCGCATGCTGGCCAAAAATCTTGACATACACAGCACCCGTGTCACCGAAGTCATGACGCCCCATTGCACCGTTATCCCTGCGGATATGCTGGCCGCAGAAGCCATGCAAATTATGGAAGAAAAAAAAATCAACGGTCTCATTGTGGTGGACAGCCAGCAATGCGCCCTAGGTGCTTTAAACATGCACGACCTGGTACGCGCGGGAATAGTATGACAGCGAATACAGACCACGCACGGGTGCTGGCCCGGGCCAAAAAACTGAAACTGCTGATTCTTGACGTCGATGGCGTACTCACGGACGGCAAATTGTTCTTCGACCCCCTAGGCAACGAATACAAATCGTTCCACGCCCAAGACGGTCACGGCATCAAGCTATTGCGCCAACACAACGTAGAAGTAGCGGTCATCTCCGGACGCACCTCGCACACAGTGGCCTTAAGAATGCAGAGCCTAGGTATTCAGCATGTTTACCAAGGCCACGAAAACAAACTGACCGCCTTCCAGGAACTGCTGTTAGCCCTAGACATTAACCCGGAACAGACCGCCCATGTCGGCGACGATGTCTTAGATTTGCCGATCATGTGCCGGGTGGGGCTGGCCGTCGCCGTACAGGACGCTAACCCGGCCGTGCGCGACTATGCCCACTGGGTGACCAAGCGTTGCGGGGGGCAGGGTGCGGTGCGTGAAGTTTGCGACCTGATCTTGCAAGCGCAAGGCCATTTTGACGCTATTTTGAACACTTACTTGACATGCTAAGCAACACTCATAAACTCGGTTATGTGTTATTGATTGCCTTGAGCATCGCCAGTGCTTGGTTGGTCAATCTAAACGGCTTAGAAGACGACCGGGTAGCGCTTGTGCCGCACAGTCCTGATTTTTTTAGCACCGGCTATGTGAAATGGGAAACGGACGAAACCGGGCGCAGCCAGAAGAAAATAACCGCCGACAGGCTGGAGCATTACGCCAGCGATGGCGTTTCCCGGCTGGAAAAGCCACAAATCAACCTGGTTGGTCACGCTTCAACGGCATGGTCCATTCGTTCAGAAACCGGTGTTTTGTCTGAGGACGGAAAAAACTTGCAGCTTCACGGGCGGACCCTCATCGAGCGAGGACACCCAGGCCAGCAAGGGGCACTAAAAATAACCACTTCAAACTTGACTGTTAAACCTCAAGAAAGCCGCGCCGAGTCGTCAGAGAAGACCGAAATTACAAGTGCCATCCAAGTCACCACCGGCGCGGGCATGAAAATACATTTTGCAGGGCCGGTAAAGCTGCAATTGCTAGGCAATGTAAAAGGTATCTATGGAAAAAAATAACCTGACGCTTTTTCTACAGTGTTCTGTATTGCTGATGGCCTTAATCTGCCAGCCGGCTTTAGGCTTAGTCAGCGACTCCGATCAGCCCATCACCATCGATGCCGACACCGCAACCTACGACGAAGCTGCCGGGCTGAGTGTTTATACGGGAAACGTGGTCTCGGTCCAGGGCAGCATCCGGGTATACTCGGAAAAACTGGTCGTACACATTAAAAACGAAGAACCGGAAAAATTGGTCTTCACCGGCAATCCTGCACGCTTTAAACAAAGCCCAGAGGGTGGCGGTGATGACATCGTAGGCGAGGCGGCCACGGGTGAATACCACCCTGATAAAAGCTTGTTGGTGCTTAGAGGCAACGCCGTAGTCAGGCAAGGCAGTAACACCTACTCCAGCGATTACATCGAGTACGATATTCAAAACGCTTTAGTGCGGGCGGGCGACAAATCTTCTAATTCCAAGCGGGTGCGTGTTATTCTGAAACCGAAAGCAAAATGAGCTCACTGTTTTCAGCCACGCAATTGGTTAAGTCCTACCACCGGCGCAATGTGGTTAACGGTGTTTCGCTGCACGTTAAAACCGGCGAGGTGGTCGGCCTGTTAGGTCCTAACGGAGCGGGAAAAACCACCAGTTTTTACATGATGGTCGGCCTTGTCAGAACGGACAGTGGCGAAATCACCTTGGATTCTGAAAAAATTACCCGCTACCCCATGCATTTGCGGGCGCAAAAAGGGGTCGGCTACTTGCCACAAGAGCCGTCGATTTTTCGTGCTTTAACGGTCGCAGACAACATACGCGCGGTTCTGGAAGTGGGTACAAGTCTTAGTGCAAGCCAAATTGACTGGGTCATAGACGACTTGTTGCGGGAGTTTAACATCCTGCATTTGCGCGGGCAGCCGGCGATGAGCCTGTCGGGCGGGGAAAGACGCCGGCTTGAGATCGCCAGGGTACTGGCAACACGCCCAAAATTCGTCCTCTTGGACGAGCCTTTTGCGGGTGTCGACCCTATATCCGTGGAAGACATAAAAAAAACTATCACCCATCTGAAAGAACGGGGTATCGGGGTTCTGATTACCGAACACAATGTCCGGGAAACGCTGGGCATTTGTGACCGCGCCTACATACTGAACAACGGAAAAGTGATTGCAGAGGGTAACACCGCCGCCATCGTTGCCAACGAGGAAGTCCGCACCGTCTACCTAGGCAAGAACTTTAGCCTTTAACTTTTTGTTGACCAACCAAACAAACAAAGCTAACGACATGAAGCAGTCATTACATCTTCGCCAAGGTCTGCACCTGTCAATGACGCCGCAGCTGCAACAAGCCATCAAGCTATTGCAAATGTCTACGTTGGATTTACAACTGGAAATTCAACGGGCTCTTGAATCCAACATGATGCTGGAGCAAACCGAAGATGATGAATCGCCGCCCGCAGACGAGCCGCTGGTGGCTAGGATCGACAAGCTTGAGACGGCGACCAGCGAGGGCTCGCAAACTGAAATACCCGACGAACTGCCGGTCGACTGGTCATGGGATGACATCTACGAGACGGCTTTAGAATCAGGTCTTTGCAACAACGAACCGCTTGAATTTGAGACCCAGCGCGGTAGCAGCCCGTCCTTAGCCAAGCATTTATTGTGGCAGTTGGAATTGACGCCGTTCTCGCAACGGGATCACGCCATCGCCATGACCCTCATCGATGCCATCAACGAAGACGGCTACCTGGCAACGCCCACAGAAGAAATTTTCCAGTCGTTACAAAGCCAGCTTGATGAGCTTTGCTTAGACGAAGTGACCGCCGTTCTGCACAGAATCCAACATTTCGACCCGCCCGGGGTAGCCGCAGCAGACCTTTCCGATTGCCTGCGCTTGCAGTTAGAGCAATTGCCTGCGTCCGTCCCGTTCAGGTCGGAAGCCTTGAAACTAGTCACTCACCACCTGAAACTGTTAGCCACGCAAGAATCCTCCAAATTGATGCGCCTGCTGGGCCTGAACGAAACGCAGCTCAATGCTGCCGTCTCCCTAATTCGTTCCTTGGAACCGAAGCCGGGGGCAAAAATCCAGCAAAAAGAACCCGAATACGTGATCCCCGATGTCTACGTCCTTAAGCGCAACGGCCAATGGCATGTGGAACTGAACCCGGATATTGTCCCTAAACTGCGTGTCAATCCTTTTTATTCTGCCCTGATCAAACGCTCGGACACCAGCAAGGATAACGCCCGCATGAAAGATCACCTGCAAGAAGCGAAGTGGTTCATCAAAAGCCTGCACAGCCGCAACGACACGCTGTTGCGTGTAGCACGTTCCATCGTAGACAAACAAACAGGCTTTCTTGAGCACGGGTCAATTGCCATGAGGCCCATGGTACTGCGTGACATCGCCGAAGAACTAGAACTGCACGAGTCGACCATATCCAGAGTAACCAACCAAAAATACATGCACACCCCCAACGGGGTCATTGAGTTGAAAAGTTTTTTTTCAAGTCACGTTGCCACCGAAGGAGGCGGAGAATGCTCATCGACGGCTATCCGGGCCATCATTAAAGAACTTATCCACAATGAAGACCGAACAAAACCGCTGAGCGACAACAAAATCGCAGATTTTTTAAACGACAAAGGCATTCATGTGGCCAGAAGAACAATCGCCAAATACCGCGAAGCGATGCTGATAGCCACATCCAGCCAAAGAAAACGCACCCTGTAACCGCCTTACCTTCACCAAAAATCAAAAATCAAAAATCAAAGGAGCTTTACATGCACATAATCGTAGCCGGCCATCACCTTGAAATCACCGAAGCCTTAAAAAACCATGTCGACGCAAAGTTTGCCAAATTAGGGCGTCACTTTGACAACGTCACTGACGTGCACGTTATTTTGAGCCTGGAAAAATTAACCCAAAAAGCCGAGGCAACCGTGCAAATTAGCGGTGCCACGTTATTTGCAGAAGATCGTCAAGAAGACATGTACGCCGCCATTGACAACATGGTCGATAAACTGGATCGGCAAATACTGAAACACAAAGAAAAAACTAACAGCCACCGTTAGCAAATCCAACCACAAGGTTTTTAAGTTTTATGGCATCGGCCGGCCCGCACAGAAAGTCACTTTACCTTCCTGGCTCCATCCCATGAAGTTGATTATTGTTTCTGGGCTGTCCGGCTCCGGCAAAAGCATCGCTTTAGAAACCTTGGAAGATTGCGGGTTTTTTTGCATCGACAACCTGCCCGTCACGTTATTGAAGGATTTTATCAGCCACGTCATGCTGGTCAAACAGGCTGTTTACGAGAAAACAGCCATAGGAATCGATGCCAGAAGCCACAGCGACAGCCTCGCCAATTTTTCCAGCTGTATGTCCCTAATTGCCAGTAAAGGAATAGTCTGTGAAGTGATTTTTATGCAGGCGGAGGAAGCGGTGTTGCTAAAGCGTTACAGCGAAACCCGGCGTCGCCATCCGTTAACCGATGCGAACCTGCCACTGCGAGAGGCCTTAAAGCTGGAAAGGGACATGCTCACCCCAATAGCTAAATACGCCAGCCTGACCATTGACACCAGCAGAACCCATTACCACCAGTTGAGGGCGTTAATTAGGGAGCAAGTCAGCGAGCGGGATTTCCAGCACATCTCTCTGCAATTCCTGTCTTTTGGTTACAAACACGGGATACCCCTGGACGCAGACTTCGTTTTTGACGTACGCAGCTTGCCTAACCCCTATTGGGTACCCGAACTTAGACAATTTTCTGGAAAAGACTCGGCGGTGATCCAGTTTTTAAAGGAACAACCGCTGGCCGATAGGCTTTTTTCAGACATCAGCGGTTTCCTTGAACGTTGGATCCCGCAGTTTGAACAAGAAGGCCGTAGCTACTTGACAGTTGCAATAGGCTGCACCGGCGGCCAACACCGATCCGTTTATATGGTTGACAATTTAGTCAAGCAGTTTCGGCACCGCTATCTGAATGTCATTGTCAGGCACAGGGAACTTAGTTGACGATAACGCTCGGCATCAAGCCGCGCCGCGCTTGCGGCGTCGGCTGCATGGTGTTGTTAGGCATCTCGTCCAATGAGTCTACGGAGTTTGATACTGAACCAGTGCTTGATACACTCTGCACAGAATCGAAGAGTTGGGTAAGTTATCATGTCTTGGTAACCGCGAATCTTGTTTTCGTAGTTTATTGGGTGCGCCACATCGAATATCGGTCTTTCCGACGCCCTCAATTCTTCAGCTCTTAGGTACATATTGTTTGGCCCAATGAAAAGAAATGTATTCTGCTTGTACCACCACTCTACTGACATGTTGTTCCATATAGCCCCCCTAATGCAATCTATGCATTCGTAACCTCTGGAGTTGAATAACTTGATCCAATACGACTGCCATTGCTCATTAATATGATTCCTGCCACCTTGGTACTTAATTGCGGCTCCGAATAAGATCGTATCCGACGCTTGACACAACAGATCGACAAAACTCTCAGCCCTCTCTTCTGGCAGGTGCTCGGCCACCTCTAATGATATACAGAGGTCGTATCTTTCATTTAGCTTTGGTAGCGAGTCAGCAAGGTTGACCGGCACAAAATCAATACTCTTGCTAAGCAAGTTCTTCCTAATAACCCAATCTCCGTCAAGACCTTTTAGGATTGTTGCACCAAGAGATTCGGCCGCACTTAACCACTCCCCTTGACCGCAACCTATGTCAATGACTGATTTAGGGCTGAATAGTTTATAAACTTGACCGAGTACGATCGCGGCCGAACGAGACGTTGCTGCTGCGTGTATTTCGTAGAAGTCCTTATCGTAAAGTCTCTTGTAGTCGTCACTCATTTGGTTTCCTCCGGAAATGTTGCCTAACACCGCTTGACAGCGGCCCAGACGGGCAAAAAAAAGCCCACTGGGTGCATTTTTCAACGCCTTCAGTGGGCTTGCACCCTGTAAACGGTGCATTAGTCTTTCAAAGACACGGTTTCCGTTCGGCCTTTTAGCTCAAAAGCCAATTTGTCTTCTTTTGACAGCCAGCCAATAGCCCGTTGAAGATCATTTTTGTTTATTCCGGTATCCGTAGCAATTTTGTTTATGCTGGAGGGACCGTTTTCGGATAGATACATCCATATCTTGCCTGCAGCTGCACCAATTGTTTCTGTCATCAGGGTCACCTTAAAAGTTTTTGGGTTGGGGTTTGAAAGATCATGTGTGTTTGGTTGGGTTATCGGGTACCACAATGTTCAACTCCAAGGTTTCTCGGTCTTCATCCTGCTCAAAATTCACCGTGATCGCATCTTGGTCTACGTCGATATATTTTCTGATAACCTCAAGCAATTCTTTTTGCAATTGCGGCAAATACGAGGGCTGCCCGCGTACAGAACGCTCGTGGGCCACCAAAATTTGTAGCCGCTCTTTTGCAATGGATGCCGAACTGCTTTTGTTAGTTTTAAAATAATCCAGTAAGCCCATCATTTACCCCCAAAGAGCTTCCCAAATATCCCTTTTTTTTCTTCTATAAACCGGTGTGGCCTATTTTCTCCCAAATAGCGTGCAACAATGTCTTCATACGCTTGGCCAGCGTCGCTTTTTTCATCCAAAATCACGGGGACGCCAGCGTTTGATGCAGACAAAACCGATTTCGATTCCGGGATCACGCCCAACAAATGCAAAGACAAGATGTCTTGGACGTCATCGACGCTGAGCATGTCACCCAATTTCACGCGGTCGGGAGAATACCGGGTCAGCACCAGGTATTCTTTAATGGATTCTAAATTTTGCTCGGCCCTGCGGGACTTGCTCGACAGTATCCCCAGCATACGGTCAGAATCCCGCACTGAGGAAACTTCAGGGTTAGTGACTACGAAGGCATCGTCGGCGAAATACATGGCCAAATGCGCGCCTTTTTCAATGCCGGCCGGCGAATCACAGACAATGTATTTAAAGTCTTTTGATAAATCCTCCAATACCTTGCCTACGCCTTCTTGAGTCAGTGCGTCTTTGTCTCGGGTTTGCGAAGCTGGCAGGACATACAATAAATCGCAGTGCTTGTCTCGGATTAGGGCTTGATTCAACAAGGCCTCACCGCTTATGACATTGACAAAATCATAAACCACGCGCCGCTCGCAGCCCATAATCAAGTCTAGGTTCCGTAACCCGACATCAAAGTCTATAACTGCTGTTTTATGGCCCTTCTTTGCAAGGCCCATGGCTACGGCCGCACTGGTGGTGGTTTTTCCTACGCCGCCCTTACCCGAAGTAACCACAATAATTCTCGCCACAAATTTTCCTCTGTTAAAGTACGATTAAACTAGGTCTTTGATGATTAGGCTGTTTTCCTGCAAATAAATTTGCACGGGCCTGTTACGGAGGTGCCCTTGCAAGTCCTCACTGATTTTGTAGTTCCCCGCTATGGAAATGAGCTCTGCCTGGAGATCTAGGCAGAAGATACGCGCATTGGCGTTGCCCTGAACACCGGCTAAGGCGCGTCCGCGCAGGCTTCCATAAACATGAATACTGCCTTCAGCAAACAACTCAGACCCTGCACTTACCTGGGCCGTCACAGTCAAATCACCCGCCGAATAAACCCGCTGCCCTGAGCGAATCGGATGGTTGACTAGCGTATTAATTGTTGTTTTCTGGGTTTCAGGTTGCGGTTCTGTTTTGTCTTTATCTTGGTGGAACGAACCGGTTTCTGAGAAGCTGTTATGGACAGAGTAAACGGGAATATGCAGGCTCGCGGCAATTTCGACTTGGCTCTGCGTACCGCCTCTTATGCCAATGGGCATTAATTTAGATTTACGCAAGATGTCGGCCAGCATGGCCACATCAATGGGCAAACCCTGTTTATTAAGGGCCTGAAGATCAAATACAACCGGGGAGTTTTTAAAAAAATCAGGTGCCAAGCCGATTTTTTTTTCCAATTGTTCTTGAATCACGTCCGGGACATTGCCTGACAAAACCAGCACAGGAACCGAAAAAGTGCTGCTTTTAAATTCCAATGCCGCCCGATTCAAGGGAGATTTTTTTACGGTGGTTGACATCCGCGAACACAAGCTTGACCAATAATTGGTCCGAATTCTAACATTGCTACCAAAAAAATCCTATGTACGGGCTAAATTTAGTGCTCACAAAGGGGAACCATAAGGCGGCCTGGCTGTACGCAAGCTAAAAAAAAAGCCGCATTAAACTCAATGCAGCCTTCGTAGCCAAGCATTTTATGCGTTTACAATTAACGCTTAGAGTATTGTGGACGTTTTCTGGCTTTGTGCAGGCCAATTTTTTTCCGCTCCACAATCCTAGAATCTCGGGTCACATAACCTGCTTTGCGCAGCGCAGGGCGCAGGGCTTCATCGTAGTGCATCAACGCACGGGTTAAGCCGTGACGAATGGCACCGGCTTGCCCAGAAGGGCCGCCACCTTTGACAATGACAGTGATATCAAACGTAGTAATCATGTCAACGCACTCTAGCGGCTGCCGGGAGACCATCTGGTCGGTTTTACGACCAAAATAATCTTCCAGGTTTTTTTTGTTTACGGTTATTTTTCCCGTACCTTTGGTCGCATAAACCCGTGCAATGGCACTTTTACGCCGACCGGTTCCATAAAATTGGGCTGCTGCCATAATCTGCTCGCTTAAATTTCTAATGCTTTAGGCTGTTGTGCGTGGTGTTCGTGAATTGGGCCGGAATAAATTTTTAGTTTTTTAAACATAGCCCTGCCCAACGAATTTTTGGGTAGCATCCCTTTCACTGCCGTACCGAGAATGCGATCGGGGAAGGTCTGCCGGAGCTTGTTCAAACTGACAGATTTCATATGCCCTATGTAACCGGTGTGGTGGTAATAGAACTTGTCTTTTTCTTTTTTTCCTGTCACACCTATTTTTTCTACATTCACCACAATGATATAGTCGCCCGTATCGACATGAGGCGTGTATATGGGCTTATGTTTGCCCCGCAAGCGCGAAGCAATTTCAGTGGCCAGGCGACCTAAAGTCTTGCCTTCCGCATCAACGACATACCAATCGCGTTTAACTTCCGCTGGTTTTGCACTAAATGTTTTCATTGTCACCCAGTCTCTTCTAGAGCCTTCCCGTAAAGCCGGGGGATTATACTAAACGTTTACCGTCTTTCAAAACTGTTTTTTCTTAAAGCCCAATGACAACGGCGTTCCTAGCACCTTAAGAATTGCTACAATGGGCGCTGTTACCCCATTCGTCCTAGCAGCTTCGGCCACACTCTTTACGCTTAACGAGCCTAAAAACATCTGATGACTCACCCAGACTGCACGCCGACGTGTTTAGACAGCCGCCCTCACAGCAAAGACAAGCCTGGCTGCTTAGCCGGCTTGACGGGACCGGGACCGTACTCCCGATGGTGCGCCCGTTCAATCGGCCTGAAGCTTGATCAAAGCTTGCCTGAAAATACAGGCTTGCGCTTTTTGTCATGCCTAGTCATCGCCTTGCTTACCGCGTGTGCCAGTACGCCAAAACCACTGTCTCTTCCACCTACCGTACCCTTAGCGGTTCACTATGCTTTAAGCTTAAAAGGCGCACCCTACCGCTTTGGTTATGCCTCCCCGAAGCAGGGGTTTGATTGCAGCGGGTTTGTCTGGCATGTCTACCAAAAGCAAGGCATAAATCTACCCAGAACCGCCCAAAGCATGGCCCTCAGCTTGCCTTCGGTACCCAGGCACACAACCATTCCAGGTGATTTAGTATTTTTCAACATTAACGGTAAGCCGTTTTCCCATGTAGGCATCTACGTCGATGAAGACCGCTTTATTCACGCCCCCAGCCAACGCACCGGCCATGTTTTGATTTCCGATTTAAAAAACCCCTACTGGCAGCGACGGTTTGTGGGCGCACGCCGCCCTGTTAAACCGGCTCGCGGCCATCGAATTCATGCTAGGAATCCCAAATAATGTTCGACAGTGTTTTAGGCTTGGCTTAACTGAGCGTTTATGAAATTGGAAAAAATCAAGCTGGCCGGCTTTAAATCCTTTGTTGACCCGACCACCATCCCCATCACCGGCAACCTGACCGCTATCGTGGGTCCAAACGGTTGCGGAAAATCCAACATCATTGATGCGGTGCGTTGGGTGATGGGTGAAAGCTCAGCCAAACATTTGCGCGGCGGCAACATGACCGATGTTATTTTCAACGGCTCATCGACCCGCAAACCCGTCAATACCGCCACGGTTGAGCTGGTGTTTAACAACAGTGAGCGCAAATTAGGCGGCGCATACGCCCAATACGACAGTCTCTCCATCAAACGGCAAGTCAGTCGTGACGGACACTCTTTATTCATGCTCAATGGCTCGCGCTGCCGCCGTAAAGACATCACCGACTTGTTCTTAGGCACCGGCCTAGGTGCTAGAAGTTATGCCATTATCGAGCAAGGCACCATATCACGCATGGTGGAAGCCAAGCCGGAGGAGTTGCGGGTGCATATCGAAGAGGCCGCCGGAATTTCCAAGTACAAGGAGCGCCGCCAAGAAACTGAACTGCGTATGCGGCATACCCGGGAAAACCTTGAGCGCCTCAGTGACCTGCGTGATGAGGTCGAAAAGCAGTGTAAACACCTGCAAAAACAGGCAGAAAAGGCGCAGCAATACACCGTTCTAAAAAAGCAACAAAGGCAGGCCCAGTTGGCGTTGTTGGCACTGCGCTGGCAGGGCTATGAACAGACGGCTAAGCACCAGGAAAGCCTACTTAACGACGTGACCTGCAACCACAACCGGCTGTTTGCTCTGCGCCAGGCACAGGAACAGCAACAAGAACACCAACGGACTGTTTATAAAGCCCGGCAAGCTCAAACCCATGTCAGCCAGGGCCATTTCTACACCTTAACCGCCGAAGTCAGCCGACTGGAGCAAGCCATCACGCACCACCAGCAAATCCACCAACAAGCTACGCAGGAACTTCAGCGTGCAAACGCCCGCGCGGCGGCGTTACAACACGAACTGGATTGCGACCTGCAACTGTTGGAAGAGGCTAGACAGCAACAATCAAATACCGAACACGCGCACTTGCTGGCCGAGCAAAACTACCAACACTGCCTAGCCGAGCAGTGCGCCGTGGCGCAAGACCAATTGGCTTGGCAGCAACAATGGGACCGTTGTCAAGAACAAATTGCCGAACAAAAACAAAACGCTGAGGTGTTGCAGACTAAAATCGAGCAACTAACTAAAATGAACCTGCTCGTGCAAATGCGCCTAGACAAGCTGGTTGCCGAACGGACCGGTCTTCACCGTGAAGACCTACCGCAACAACTGACCAACCTAGAGGCGTTCGTCATGCAATTGAACGCGCAGCGGGAACAGCACCAAGCCCAACGCGATTTAGTGCAACAGCAGCTTTCCGGACTGCGCCAAGAACAAAAACACCACCAACACCACCTGCAAACACACCACCGCGAACTGGCCGTTCTCAACGGCAAAATCACCTCCCTGGAGTTATTGCAGCAGCACGCCCTAGGCAAGGACAAACAACGCTTGACCGCTTGGCTGTCCGCAGCCAACTTGGTCGATGCGCCGCGCCTAGCCGAATCCCTGGAAGTGGAAACAGGCTGGGAACTGGCCGTCGAATGCGTTCTCACCACTTACCTGGATGCCGTTTGCGTCAACCGGCTCGATGCCTTGCTGCCTAGCCTGGAACACCTGCGCGGTGACTCATTGGTTTTAATCGCCCTGGATGCACTGCCCCATGAGATCAATCCGGCTCAGCAAAACTGCGGCACACAAAAGCTAAGCGAGAAAGTGAAGGCACCCTGGCCATTGGCCGCGTTGCTCACCAGCATTCACTGTACCGACAACCTAACCGATGCCCACCGTCTGCTGCAACGACTGTCCCCTTACGAATCCGCCATCACCCCCGACGGCAGTTGGGTAGGTTCTGGATGGCTAAAAATCTACCGCCAACACGACGGCAAAACCGGCTTGTTGCAACGTGCAAAAGCGCTGCGCACACTCAAGCTAAAGCACCATGAATTAGCCGGACTGTGCAGTACCCAAGAAACAACCCTACAGCACATTGAAAAGCAACTGAAGGAAACCGAAACCGATGCAGAAAGCCAACAGCGGCAGCACAGCCAAGTAGCGGCTGAATTATCGACACAAAATGCCAAACTCAGTGGCCTACAGGCGCATGCACAGCAACAGCAACGTCGCCTAGCGCACATTGAACTTGAATGTGCGGAAATTTATGACCAACAAACGGACAATGCCGAAGCAATTGCCGAACACCGGCTGGCCTTTGAGGAAGTTCGCCAAAAATTGTGCCAACACGAAATCCTGCGCCAAGAACTGGCCGAGCAAAACCAACACTTGCAAGACGAATTCCGCCAAAAAGAACACGCCGCCAATGCCGCCCAGCACCAATTTTTTGCGCTAAAGAGCCAAGCCGAGCACTGGCGGGCATCCGAACAAGCCACCCAAAAACAGATTGCCCGCTTGCAACAGCAACAACAGCAAACCGCAAAGCAAACCGAGGAACTGCAACACCAGAAGGCACTCGCTTTACAGCCCATTGAAGATGACCGACGGGCACTGGCGGCTCAATTGTTGGCCAAGGCCACGCAGGAAGCCCAATTAAAACAGCAGCGGCAATTACAAGACGAAGCCGAGGCAACACTTAGCACCTTGGCCGAACAACAGCAAAAAACTCATCGGGAATTGGAAAAAACCAAAGCGGAACTGGATTTGCTGCGTTTTGAACGGCAAGAAAGCCAGGTCAGGCGACAAGCCGTCCAAGAACAACTGCACGAACTGAATGCCGATGCGGCACAAATACTGCCCACCCTGCCACCCGATGCCGATGAAGCACACTGGAAAGCCACGCAGGACGCCTTAAACAAAGACCTCGAACGCCTCGGTACGATTAACTTAACCGCCATCGAAGAATACCAAGCCCACGCCTTACGCATGCAGTTTTTGGACGAACAACAAGCCGACTTGTTAGCGGCGCTACAGTCCTTGGATCAGGCCATCGTAAAAATCGACCAAGAAAGCCGGTTACGCTTTAAAGAAACTTTCGATAAAATCAACCTCGGCTTGCAGGAAAAATTTCCCAAATTGTTCGGTGGCGGCCAAGCCTATTTAGAATTGTCCGCGCTTGATCGACTGGACGCAGGGGTGAACATCATCGCCCGCCCTCCAGGCAAGCGCAACAGCTCCATCTACCTGCTCTCTGGAGGCGAAAAAGCCTTAACGGCGGTAGCTCTGGTGTTTGCCATTTTTGAACTAAACCCGGCACCGTTTTGCCTGTTGGACGAAGTAGACGCCCCGCTCGACGATGCCAATGTCGGGCGCTTTTCCAAACTGGTTGAAGAAATGTCCCACTCCGTGCAGTTCTTATATGTTTCTCATAATAAGGTTACAATGGAAATCGCCCGGCAGTTGGCGGGCGTAACCATGAAAGAACCGGGCGTGTCCCGGATGGTTGCAGTGGACATAGAAGAAGCAGTCACCCTAGCGGACAACTAAATGGACAAAGAACTATTGCGCGTAGTCATCATTGCAACCGGCCTGCTAGTCATTTTAGCCATGCTCGTGTGGCATTTTTTAAAAAACCGCAAATTTTCTGGTGGTGAAAGCCTGTACGGCAACCTACCGCTAGGACGCAAGACCGACGACACAGTCGCTTTGCGCCCCGGGCAAAACGAACTCGATGATTTTGATCTTGCCGCCGCACCCCGCCACCGCTACGCCGAATCTGAACAGCGTTCTGTAACCGACCCGACACCCCTAAGCGAAGATGACTGTTCGGACTTTTTCGCCGAAGAAAGCGAAACTGCCGAGGCGCAACCGCAACCGCCCCGATTTAGCCTGCCTGAAATCATCCAGTTCTGTTTGATGGCCAAACACGATCAGGGCTTTAACGGCCTAGACCTGCTGAATGCCTTCCAAATCGCCCATCTTGAATACGGCACCTTAAAAATATTCGAACGCCTAGACGCCAACCGACTGGTTGACTTCGGCGTCGCCTGCATGGTCGATTCTGGAACATTCCCGGAGACCGGCATGGAAACGTTCCATTGCCCAGGATTGGTGTTTTTCATGCAGCCCTCCATGGTTGACGAACCCGGCGCAGTCTTCGATGATTTTGTCGACACCATCAAATTACTGGCCATCGAACTGGATGGCGAGGCTTTGGACCACCGCCGCCAACCCCTCACCGAAAAAACCATTCAATTGTTCCAGCACAGCTTGTCATTACATTATTCTTGAAATAAAAAACCCTCCCCCCATATCAGCGGTTACTTAAAACCCCACCCACGAAGGCAACCTCTATGCGTATGGACAAACTGACCAGCCAATTCCAACAAGCCCTTGCCGACGCCCAAAGCCTAGCCTTGGGCAAAGACCACCAATTCATCGAACCGCTACACGTCATGGCCGCCCTGCTTGACCAAGAGGGCGCCAGCATCAAGCCCTTGCTAGGGCAGTTAAACGTCAACACCCGGGCCTTGCGCCAAGAACTCAACCAAGAATTGGCGCGTATCGCCACCGTTTCGGGTTCCGGCGGCGACGTGCAGATTTCCAGCGCACTGGCGCGGCTGCTCAACTTAACCGACAAACTGGCGCAAAAGCGCGGCGACCAATTTATTGCTAGCGAACTGTTCCTGCTCGCCGCCTTGGAAGAAAAAGGCGGGCTGCAAGACCTGCTGAAAAAAGCCGGGCTCACCAAACCGGCACTGGAACAAGCCATTGACACCTTGCGCGGCGGCCAAACCGTCAACGAACCCGGTGCCGAAAACCTGCGCCAAGCGTTAAACAAATACACCATCGACCTGACCGAACGCGCCGAACAAGGCAAACTCGACCCGGTCATCGGCCGCGACGACGAAATCCGCCGCACCATCCAAGTTTTGCAACGGCGCACCAAAAACAACCCGGTGTTAATCGGCGAACCCGGCGTCGGCAAGACCGCCATCGTTGAAGGCTTAGCGCAACGCATCGTCAACGGCGAAGTACCCGAGGGCATCAAAGGCAAAAAAGTGCTGGCCCTGGATATGGCCGCCTTGATTGCCGGCGCCAAATTCCGGGGTGAATTTGAGGAACGCCTGAAAGCCGTGCTGAACGAGCTGGCCAAACAAGAAGGTCAAGTGATTTTGTTCATCGACGAACTGCACACCATGGTCGGCGCCGGCAAAGCCGAAGGCGCCATGGATGCCGGCAATATGCTCAAACCCGCCCTAGCGCGCGGCGAACTGCATTGCGTGGGCGCGACCACGCTGGACGAATACCGCAAATACGTCGAAAAAGACGCCGCCCTAGAGCGCCGTTTTCAAAAAGTTTTGGTTGACCAGCCTTCCGTTGAAGACACCATCGCCATCTTGCGCGGCCTGAAAGAAAAATACGAAGTCCATCATGGCGTGGACATCACCGACCCGGCCATTGTCGCCGCCGCCGGCCTGTCGTACCGCTACATTTCCGACCGGCAATTGCCGGACAAAGCCATTGACTTGATTGACGAGGCTGCCAGCCGCATCCGCATGGAAATGGACTCTAAGCCGGAAGAAATGGACAAACTGTACCGCCGCCTGATTCAGTTAAAAATCGAGCAAGTGGCCTTGAAAAAAGAAAAAGATGCGGCCTCGCTAAAGCGTCTGGAAAGCCTAGAAGAAGACATCGCCGAGCTGGCGCAGGATTATTCCGACTTGGAGGAAATCTGGAAAGCGGAAAAAGCATCGCTACAAGGCGCCGCCGCGATCAAGGAAAAACTAGAGCAAGCCAAGACTGAACTGGACGCCGCCAGCCGCGCCAACGACTTGAACCGGCAGGCGGAACTGCGCTACGGCATCATCCCGGCGTTAGAAAAACAGCTCAATGAATCCAGTAGCGCAGAAGGGCAAAAGACCACGCTGCTTAGAAACAAAGTCACCGAAGAGGAAATCGCCGAAGTAGTCTCGAAATGGACCGGCATCCCGGTCTCGAAAATGATGGCAGGCGAGCAGGAAAAGCTGTTGCAGATGGAGGAAGCCTTAGCGCGGCGCGTGGTCGGCCAGACCGAAGCCTTGAAAGCGGTCAGCGACGCCATCCGCAGGGTGCGTGCCGGACTCTCCGACCCGAATCGGCCAAACGGATCGTTTTTGTTCCTCGGGCCCACCGGCGTCGGCAAGACCGAATTATGCAAGGCCCTAGCCGAATTCCTATTCGACACCAGCGATGCTATGGTACGCATCGACATGTCCGAATTCATGGAAAAACACTCGGTCGCCCGTCTGATTGGCGCACCTCCCGGCTATGTCGGCTACGAAGAGGGCGGCTACTTGACTGAACGGGTGCGGCGCAAACCGTATTCCGTTATTTTGATGGACGAAATAGAAAAAGCCCACGCCGACGTTTTCAACATCTTGCTGCAAGTATTGGACGATGGCCGCCTGACCGACGGCCAAGGCCGCACCGTGGATTTCCGCAACACCGTCGTAGTGATGACCTCCAACCTCGGATCGGACGTGATCCAGGAGCTGGCCGACGAAGCCCTGTACCCGATCATGAAAGCCAAAGTGATGAGCATTGTCGGCCACCATTTCCGCCCCGAATTCATCAATCGCATCGACGAGGCGGTGGTGTTTCATCCGTTAGGGCGCGGACAAATCCGCGCCATCTGCGGCCTGCAAATAGACCATCTGCGCCGACGCCTGCAAGAGCGGGAAATAGGCCTAGCCGTTAGCGATGCCGCTTTAGACTTATTGGCTGAAGCCGGCTTTGACCCGGTCTACGGCGCACGGCCCATGAAACGGGCCATCCAGCAACAACTGGAAAACCCCTTAGCGCAAGCCATACTGGCCGGACGGTTCGTTAGCGGCGACACCCTACACATAGACCTAGACGCAGCCGGTTCCTTGTGTTTTAGCCAAAGCGCAGACCGCCTACAAGGGGAGGGCTTATAGCTAAAAAAAACAGGCCGCAGAACACCCCTGTTCGCGCGGCATTCTGACCTGTTCCCGCAGCTTGTGGCTGCGGGTGTGCGAACAAACTCGAAGGGTTGCATCAATAGCCGGGTTGCACTTATTAAGCAAACCGGCGTATCGCTGCCGGGCAATAAGCCGGCATTTGCGGCAACCTACACCCGTTCAGCGCCAGCCGCCTGCTAACAATAACGAACGCACTTGTCGGGCTTGGCTGAGGCGTCTGGCCACTGTTGCCCAGTGAATGTTGCGCAAGAAGGCCTCGATATAGTGAGCCGCATCGGCACCGTAGTCCATCTGGTAGGCATGTTCGTACATGTCCATGACCAACACAGGCAGGGTTGCAGCCGGGGCATGCAAATGATCCCAGTGCCAATAGTTTTCCAGCAAGCCGCTGTGCACGTTATAACCCAGCGTCACCCAGCCGGAGCCGCCGCCTAACCCTTGGCCCATGCGTTTGAATTCCAGCTCCCAAGCACCCCGCGAGCCGAAGGCCTCCGCCAAAGCCACGTTCAAGGTGGCATCCGGCTGCCCGGTTCCGCCCAAGTTGGCAAAATACAGCTCATGCAGCACCAGCGAACCGGTACGCAGCAAGTGTTCACGCTTTAAGTTGTTGTAGATAGAAGCAGGAATGCTGGCATCGGTTTGCCATGTTGCCAGTTTTTGCTTAACGGCGTTCAGTGCCTTAACTGAAGCGCCGTAATTGTTTTCCCAGTGCGAATGAATTAATTTTTCCGACAAGCCGTCCAGCTTGGCTGGGTTAAAGGGCAGCGGCTGAAGTTCATGGTTAGCAGCAAAAGCTGAAGGTAAAGCCGTGTTCACAGCGTGCGGCTCTTTGACAGTAGCGGCAAAGGTGTCTGGTACGAGGGCGGCAAGGCCGATGCTGGTGCTGAGTCGTAAAAAATCGCGGCGATTGGATTCGTTCATAATGTGTTCCTGAAGCAGGGCGGGTGGGCAGCGCAGAGTAAGCCGAAAACCATCATTTTACAAACAGCCGACACCAGAAAAATGCCCGGATGTCACAACAGATTCATTTTTAGCCAGTACGGTGTCTGCTCCTGCAACCCTTAAACTTCAAGGATACCGCCATGACACCGAACAAAATCATGCTAGGAATAGGGCTGGCCATGCTGGCCATGCAACCGACCTATGCCGCTCTGCCCCACGGCATCTCCAGCGGCGATACCACCCAAACCAGCACCGTATTGTGGGCGCGCAGCGGCGCCGGTCTGGTCAACTTTAAGGTACTAGACGGCAGCCGCGTGGTGTTTGATCAAACTGTTGCTGTCAGCCGCGCGACACTGCCGGCAAAAATTGCAGTCACCGGCCTAACCCCAGGCAAAACCTACCGCTATCAAGTCACCCGTGCCGATGGCAGAAGCCGCGCCGGCAGCTTTAAAACCGCCGCCGCAGACGACGCTGCCCCGGCCCTAAGCTTTGGCGTCTCCGGCGATTGGCGCGGCGAATTAGCCCCGTACCCGGCCATCAAAAATGTTCAGCCAAAAAACCTAGACTTTTTCGTCAAATTAGGTGACACCGTTTATGCTGACATACCCAGCCCGGCTCTGCCCAAAGCCCAAGCCGAAACCCTCGCTGAATTCCGCCGCACAGGTCAGTTTACATGATTAGTTATCACAGATAAGTAGAAATACTGGTGACATTTAGTTATAATTCTACTATCGAATAAGGAGTAGACTTTTGAATGAATTGAGCAAAATCTTCAATAACATTTCAATTGCATTTGGTGAGTTGGACTAGTTACCCATGTTGAAGAATTAGAAGCTAGAATGGCAACGCTGGAGCACATCAACTATTCAGGTGAGTTCCCTGAGGTTCGGTCTAATGGAAAAATTGAGTGGGTTCGCTGTCGGCATCGCCGCGAGGTGGAACGCTTGCCTCAGATATTCTGGGATAATGGCTCGACTTGGCCTGAGGCCAATCTTTGGGCTCTTGAGCTTGCCCTGTCCAAGGCTTCGATAAAAACAGTCATTGCCACCATGCAGGGTCTACTAACTTATGCCAAGTGGCTTGAGGCGGAGTCAATTGACTGGTGGCATTTCCCCCAAAAAGCGGCAGACCGGTGTTTGTATAGATATCGAGGTTTTCTTGTCAGTGCGCGTGATCGTGGGGATCTAGCCCCATCCACGGCTTCGGCCCGTATGTCGACAGTAATCCGATTCTACCGATGGGTAAATGTGAACGAATTGCTGACTCCAGAAAGCCTGATGTGGAATGACCGCACGGTGAAGATCAACATTCAAAACATCACAGGATTCCATCGTAGTATGAATGTGTTATCGACTGACCTGGTCATACCTAACCGCACTATATCAGGATATCTGCGTCTTGAGGATGGTCTCATGCCAGTAACACGGTCTGAGCGTGATGCGATTCTCCAGTTTTTTCACGAGCATTCGTCTGAAGAGTTATCGCTGATGCTTCGCTTAGGCTTCCTTACAGGGATGAGGCTGGGAACCATCTGCGACATCAAGGAAGACACCATACTGTACAGTGTCCCTGCTCCAGTTCCAGGGTTCCACCAGCTATCAGTCGGGCCAGGCGCACAACCGAGAGTCAAAACCAAGATGGGAGTGACCGGAAGAGTCCTGATTCCCAATCATTTGCTTGACGCCTTGAGGGTGTATCTCTGTAGCGAGCGCCGACTTCTGCGCAAAGGTCTTGCCGACAAGGCTGACTCTGATCTCGCTTTCCTGAATCCGCACGGCAAGCCCTATGAAGACCGAGATGGTGGTCATTCAGCTGTCAATACCGAGATGTCGCGACTTCGAAAACTAGCAGAGATTGAGGGCGTCCCCGAGATGCGTGGTTTCAAATTTCACCGTAGTAGGGCTACGTTCGCGACCATGCTGATGATGGCCGCATTGGACACCTTTAACGAAGTTTCCACGGCCATCACCTTTGTACGCAACGCGTGTTTGCATAAGAGAGAATCAACGACCCTTGAGTACATCAAGTTTATTGAGGACTCCCAGGCGATGAGCGAAGCGGCAGATAAGTTCACTGATTTCTTCATGGGGTTGCAACAAAATGCTTGATGTTGTATCTAGCAATCTTGATGCCCCCTCCGTCCCCATTGACTCTGATCTCCTCTTGCATGGCGTATCGGTTGGCTCACATGGCGTTCCATTTGATCTAAGCCCTTGGCTGTATAGAGGTGGAGCTTCCACAAATCGCCTGAAGGTTGTTGAATGTATCCGAACGGGTGCGCTGGGTTACCCCCTTACTCAGCGTCGGAAGCTGATCGAGCGCCTGCAAGAAGTCCTGCAAGCCGATGTGACGGCAGGCCGATCCATTTCTACGCTAAGAAAAAAGTGGCGCTTGATAGCCTCGTTTATCAGTTGGTGTGAAGATAATTTCTCAGCTCCCTTGACCCTCTCTACTTCGGAGAAGGCTTACTTGGCTTGGGCTGATCATTTGTGGCATTGCGCCAACATTACCAAGACACAGACGAAGATAACGGCTCACGATAGTGCTAAAGTGCTTGGTAACGTGTTCATCAATGTGCTCGACCTCCGACTGATGAAACGGGAAGGCCTCTGCGTAAATCCATTGCTTGCACAAACGAGGCTTAGAGCCCCTCGCAAAGGAGTGCCTGCAAACAGCAAAGTACGAATGACGGACGCGGAGACGTATGGCCGATTCCTGGTCTCTCTTTGCACTTCTTTCACTCATCCGGTCATTACCGGCACTCTTCCTTTTGAACTCAAGCTACCAAATGGAAAATCCGGGCATTGGCCTCAATATGTGTCATTGGATTATGAGGTAGCATCACGCCGCCAGCATCATAGAGGGCACAACCTCTTTGAGCCAATGCAGCCCGGCGAATCCATTACGGTTCATCAGGGGCGAATGGCTATGGCGAACCTGCGGATGGAAGCCGAGCAGGCAATCTTTATTGCCCAGACGGGAATGAACTTGTCTCAGGTTCAGCGTCTTGAGCGGGAAAATTTCCGCTGGCAAAGCAGTGACGCTGATGTTCTGGCGTTCCGGGTCTACAAAAGCAGGAGATCCGGTGAGGCTGTGTTCAGGGCCTACAAGGAATACCGCCAGTGGTTTACAGATTATATTGAATGGCTTGAGGTTATTGCGCCAAACGATCACCGGCTTTTTCCATTCTTCTCCAATGGGCGAATAGCGCCAGTTGATGCGTTGCGCCAACAGTCCGCTCTGAAGAAACTTTGCAAGTTTGCTGACATTCCGTACATCGGTGCGCGTGAGTGCAGGAATCTTCGGCAGAATTGGCTGTTGCGTCTCATTGGTCGACCAGATCTGACCGCCATCATGGGTGCCCACTCCAAACGCACATTGCTCAGTCAGTATGAAAAGCCGCACCATCAGTCCGCGGCGGTGCGCATCACACTGTTCCACGAACAGCATGACCCTGCTCTGGCTCCTGGCCCAGGACTCTGCGCAGACCCTAGCCATACCCCAGCTCCAGAGTCAGGGATTCAAATGGCGGCACCAACGCCAGATTGCATCAGCCCAGAAGGGTGTTTGTTCTGCGTTCATCACCGAGATGTTTTGAGCTTCGACTATGTCTGGAAGCTCACTTCCCACGCCCATCTTAAGGCCATTGAGCGGGATGATTACGAGAACTCCGTGTCAGGAATTGAGTCACCCCATCCTGCTGACGTTGTGATCGACCGCATAAGAGCAAAAATTGATGAAATTAAGGCATTGAGCAATGGCGGTGCATCCTGGGTCGAAGAAGCTGAGGCTCGCGTTTGGGAGGGCAGATTTCATGATGCTTGGTCTGGATTCATTGAACTTTGGGAGGCCATGAATTGAGCGTCGAAGTACCAGTATTTAATATGCCGGGGCTCGCCATTGATGTTTCTTCCATGGGGAGTGCCTTAGAAAGCCATAGGCCCACTACTTGGCCACCTTCTGATGATTGGCCAGTTGTTATCGACGCGAAAGGCCGGGTTATAAGCCGCTTCTCAGACAGTAAATGGAATCTGTCGCCTTTGGCTGGAAATGCCTTATCGATTAGCTTTAATGATGAACCAAGAATGCGCAATCGCCAAGAGCGAATAGACTCTGGCAATGCTCGATTGCTACGGACAGTTGCTGTGTTCCTGCTGTATGGGCCTGGAGCAGTTGAATCCGCTGGCACACTCAAGGGAGTGGTAACAGGCCTGAAGCCTCTGTTCGTACTTTGCAGCCAGTATAATATCAGTGCCGACGTCTTGTGCAGATATCCGCGGGTGGCTGATGAGGTCATTGGCCGTCTAAAAACGTCGAAAAATGCGGCGCAAATAATATCTCGCCTGCATCGCCTCTGGCTCCAACGTGATGAACTGGGGTTCTGTCTGCTTGACGGAAGCTGGCTTGAGAGGATGGCAGCGTCCTTACCAAAGCGTGAGAGCATTCAGCACGCCTATATTCCCCCTCGAATCTGGACTTACCAGAATCTCAGACTGCGAGAATGCCTGGACGATTACCTTGAGCACAAGGCATCGGTTGAAGCCTGTTTCGACTTCTGCCTTGAGGCAATGATTCTAAACGCTGGCTCGGCTGAAGCAGCCTTCTCAAAATTCTCGACGTATTGGTACCCGTTCGCCCACGACAACCGAAATGTGAACCTTCCTGACAAGAAGTTCTACGGCAGATTCTCGCACACGGCGAAGCAATTTGGTATTGCAGATTTATTGATAAAGTGGTTAGGAGTTGATGAGGGCATTCAATCGCTCTCTAAATACATTTCCCTGATAAGTCATGTAGGAATTGCCTACATCCTCAATTTTAGTTTGATGCGGAGTGCCGAGGCAGCAAGCCTCAGATCAGACAGCCTGACCGTTGAGCGCGACAGCTTGGGTCAAGATATCTACCTGCTCAAGGGCAGGACAACCAAGACGCAGAATGATGACAACGCATGCTGGATCGTCTCGAAATCTGTCGTTGTGGCAGTTGAAGCTTTGCGTTCTGTTGCCCACCTAAGGACAAAAGCAGCAAGCATTAACCCATCGGCCGAAATGAAGGCTGACGAGCTTAGTAATCCGTACCTGCTGGTAAAGGCTTATGAACCCTGGTCTAGTAGCAGAAATCCGCGGGGAGGTGAAGTAAAAACGATCGGCAATTATCGCGGATTATTAGATCGGTTTCCAAGGCTATTAGATGCTGCCCATATCCAAATCACCGAGCAGGATCTAGCCATTGCTCGCACTATCAATGACAATCTTCCGGCTGACGAATATGAAGTGGGGGCTGTCTGGCCATTCTCTTATCACCAGCTTCGTAGAACTGGCGCCGTTAACATGCTCTCATCAGGATTGGTCACCGAGGGCGATCTTTCCTATCAGCTCAAGCACCTCAACCGGCAGATGTCGAGGTATTATGCGAACAATCATCGGTATCTACAAGCCGTCTTGAATGAAGCATCGGGGCGCTTTTATACGGACGAAGCATTTAACAAAATGGCAAAAAGGGCCAAAGAAATTCTGTCTGATCAGCACATCTCCCCTCATGGGGAAAAGCGAAAGGGGCAATTGCTAGAGATGATTGAGAATAAAAACCACCAGGATCTTGTTCGTCTGGCTAAAGCTGGCAAAGTGAAGTATCACGAGACCTTCCTCGGCGGTTGTAGTAATCCCGGCGCCCCGTGTTCTATGGGGGGCGTGAGCAACATCTCTAGCTGCATGGGCTACGGAACAGTGAATCCTTGCGAATGGGCAACTGTCGATAAGAGTAAAAGGCCAACTATCGTGAAGCTTATTGATATGCTTCAGTCCAAAATCACACCGGAACACGAGGACAGCATACTTAACCAAGCACTCCGCGCCCAGATCGAATCTGCTACGCGTGCACTGGTGATCATCGATGCCAACTAAAAATTCAATGGGTCGAGCCGAGCTCATGTTTCGGGAAGCCTTCGCCAGGCTGAAGAAGAATCAGCCAGAACGTATGCCAAAAGGGACGCCTGTCACGCAGAACAATGTTGCCAAAGAGGCTGGGGTAGATCCCTCAGCCCTTCGCAGCTCACGTTATCCAGAACTAAGCTCCGAGATAAAGAAGTGGGCGCAGGAACACCCCGCCAAGGGAACAGAAAGCGTACGCCAAGTGACTATCGCTAAGCGTGCCGCTTCAAGGCAGCTTCGTGATCGTATCAGGGATGTTGAAGCTCAGCGCGATCATGCTGCGTCAAGGTTGGTGACAGCAGAAGCTGAAGTCGTGAGGCTGACTCAGCAAGTTGCGAGGCTGGAGGCTATGTTGCCCGACAATGAAAAAATCACTTTGTTGCTACAGAGGAAAGATAAGTGAATGGACTAATCAGGCTTCTCGACAACTTTTCACATGTTAATCTGAGAAAATTTGCGTATTCCGATAAAAAACAGCCGCTGATTCCAATTTCAAAACTGCCACCGGTTCCGATTCAAACCCTGCCAAGTTTTGAACGCCTTGGATCGGCCACTATGAATAGTACTCAACTATGTAAAGTGCATAGATGATTGCAGGCTACGAAGCGCTAGGTCATTGATCTACAGAAAAATGGGAAGTCTATTAACTTTACATAGTTTCACTGCTGCTCTGATGTAGAAATCCGCACATTTCAACATTTCGAGTTCAATTTGGTCATGTAGGACAAGGCTAAGCCAAGATTCGAACTCCCAATGCAAAAAAATCAAGCTATCACTGCGTCCATGTAGCTCCATCAGGTACTGAAACTATGTATAGGGCGCTACCAGCAATGTCTGGTAGCGCATAGGACAGGGATTTCAACTATACATAGTTCGGTACTATACATAGTGGCCGCTATGGATAGCTATCCATAGTGGCCATGACCTGCCTTTCATAACCTTCCGAATTTATCCCTAAATATCACAAAACAAACGTTAAGATTTCAGCGTAGCCTATTGCCTGATTTGCGCGCAGTTTGGCAGCCCTAAGGTCACATACGTCTTTACGCTGAGGCGCACCACCCCCCCAAGGATGGATGGCATGAATAGGCATGTGAGCCATTTGACACTCACCGCCTTCTAACTGTGCTCTTCTCGTTCGAATATCAATAACCCCCCGATAAGTGAGATTCAATCCTGAATCACGCTTATCGGGTAATTCCTGTCTCAAGTTTTGATCCTCGGAGGTGTAGAAAGGGATAACGGAAGCGTTCCCTGCCAATTACTCAACTCTGAAGCACGGCTATGCAGCAAGCGATTTTTCCAAGTTTGCCGCCCAACCGGAATATCCGATTGTAGGCAAAACCGAAGCCCCAGTTTGATACGCGGTTTCCGGATCAACATCGACCCCGACTCCATTGACGAAGCGGTTCATAAAATTGACCACGCAGCAGATGCAGACCACATCAAAAAATGCTTGTTCATCCCATCCCTCGGCATAAATCGCATCGACATCTGCTTTGGTGACCTGCGTAGGTGTTAATGTAAGTTTTTTGGCGTAGCTCAGTATCGGCTGTAGTTTTTTATCGACTTTCGGCGTGTCAATGTTAATCTTCATATCGCCGAATATCGATTCATCAATTCCATATGCCGTGGCTGCGGGAACATGCGAATGAAAACAAAAACTGCAGGAATTTAAGCCGGAAATATAAGTAAAAATGAGTTCGCGCTCGCCGTCGGTCAATGGCGATTCCTTCCGCATGATGTCGTCGATGAGGTGCAAAATAATAATGCCCCGTTTGGGATATTTTTGGAACACATCCGGGAGATTAGTCGTGCCTGGATGGGAAAGTAAAAATGACATGGATTTCTCCTTAATTAAATTAAAAATTAATTAAAAAATGAGTTTGTTGTAAGCTAGAAATTACCTCCTTAATACTATTGAAAAATATATGGACTGATTGGTACATAAAAAATAAAAAAATAGGTGCGGAATTTTTAGGATAACGCTTACTCGCTTGGAAATACAATCGACAACACGGTAGCTACCACTTGTTCAAGGTTTTCCCGACAAGGCTTGGCGCCTCCCAGCACCTGGATTCCATAAAATGCAGCGGTCAGGTAGGACGACAACACCTTTAGATCGCGGCCTTCAGCTATTTCTCCTGTGGCTTGGGCTTTGGACAAGATTTCGAGAATGGCCTTTTCTAATTGGGATACCCCCATATCGACTATTTCAGCCACTTGGGGGTCTTGACCTCGAAAATCCAACGCCGCTTTTCCTAACATGCAGGTTTTCTGTTCATTAATGGTTCTTTTAATTAATTGATCGAATAATTCCTTTATTGATTCCTGGGCAAATTTTGCTTCTGACAAGGCCGTTGAATGCTTGAACAACATGCCAGTGTCGCGGAAATGCCTGAGCGCTTGCAGGTAAAGTTCATGTTTACTGCCAAAAGCAGCATAAAAGCTGCCCTTGCCGATGCCCATGGCAGCCAAAAGTTCAGTCATCGATGCGCCCTTGTAACCCTTCCTCCAAAATACTTCCATAGCATTGGAGATAGCTTGCCGAGTATCGAATTCGCGTGTTCTCATGGATTTTGCATTTGTCTTTCTGTTCCGTTTAGTACAGAATAAATCGATAAATAACATTAGTCAATAACACGTCTGGTTTGTGCTACCCCCAAGGCAATGAGACACCCTGTAGCCAGCTGCATCTTTGAATATTCAGTATCATTTTTTGGGCTAATTTCCCGTTATGTCCCATTGAAGTCAAAACCCAGCCCAAATTCCTTTTGTCCCAACCAGGAAGACGGTGATCAATTGAACCAGGAAAAAGAGCAGGCCAAGAGTTAACAAGAATTTTTTAATATCTTTCATAACTACCTAAAATACCAATAAAATCATGATGCCAAAAATGGAAAGTATGCCTTTTATATAGGTGGAATTTATTTAATTAGACAGACAGTACCATCGTGATATTTCTAAGAATGCCAAAAATCCTTTGACGCTGTCTTGATCGTACGGTAATTCAAGCACAGTAGTAAAATACCGTTTTACTATACATCCATAGGATTCAGTTATGGCTTAATAGTGTCAGCAGATTCTTAACTTCGGATTTTTTTTGGCTTTGCGGGAAATGAATCGCGTAAATCTTACGGCTGATTTCGGGATTTGACAGGTAACGGTAACGGACATCTTCAGTATTGGCTGGAAGGCTGTATTCCGGCATCAAAGCAACTCCCAGACCTGCTCGGACTAAATTAACAATCCAATCCTCACTATTGCTTCGGTAAGCTGCGTAAAGGTTAACTTCCTGATTCTGGCATAACGCCCTTAATCCCTCCCTTAATTCGCAGTTCAGTCGATCAAGGTAAGGTTCAGACTGGATATCCTTAAGCTCGATTTGGCTGAAGTGGTTAAACCGGTGCTTGTTATTGAACACAACCTTGTATTTTTCGGTATACAACATGGTTGACTCATACGGTGAACCCAGCAAATGTAAGGGGGCGCTAATAACCAAATCCAGTATGTCTGTTTCCAGTTGCTGCAGCAAGGCGCTTTCGTTGTCCACGATCAGTTCCAATTCAATATTAGGAAACTCCTGCTGATAATGGCCGAAAATAGGGCTTAATCGTTGTGCCCCTATGGTCGTCATTAGGCCTATCCGCAACGGAATGTTGTTTAAGCGGGTGAAGCGAATCGCATCGGCCTTAGTGGCTGCAGCTTCTTTGTAAATTCTGCGGAAATTCGGCTCAACAATCCGTCCTAATGAAGTCAGCAAACAACCGGTGCGTTCGCGGGTGAATAATTCACCTCCAAGCTCCTCTTCCAGTTTCTTGATGGCTTGGGTCAGTGACGGTTGAGAAACGTAGCTGAACTGTGCTGCACGAGTAAAACTGCCGTGGTCGCATACTGCCAAAAAATAGCGGATTTGGTGCATTTCCATATTAAGGCTCTTAAGCTCATATAGTTGAAAACTATTCTTTCATAGGTAGTTTGAATTTTACAACCTCTATAAATAAAGGATAGCATTGTCATCACCATAAACAAAATCTATAAGAGGTGGATCCCATGAAAGCAGCAAAATTAATCGTAATGTATCCCACGCCCGCCGATGTTACTGTTTTCGAACGCCGCTATGAGCTTGAACACGTTCCGATGGCGGTCGAAAAACTAGCAGGAAAAATTCGCTTCGACGCCAATTTGATCACATCAGCGCCGGGGCAAACACAAGCACCTTATCATCGTATTGCTGAAGTTTATTTTCCTTCCATGAAGGATCTGGAGGACTGCCTGAGTTCTCCGGGTGGACAGGCAACGGCCGCCCATGCCGTTGAAATTTCCAGCGGAGGTGATCCTTTATTCTTGATCGCTGAAGTTGAAACGTTCATTTTTTAAATTTTTACTTTTGATTTGATAATTTTCAAAATTTACTATGGAGCAACAATGTCCTATTTGCCTTCAAGCCCAAATCTGGCGAGCTTAACCGGATTAATGGCGAAGTTTCCGCGTTGCGGAGTGCTGTTGTTTAAATTGCTAGAGAATAATAGGAGCAGTTTTTCCCCCTTGAGCGGAGATGTTCACGATCTAATTAGTGCCTACGTGTCCGATCTCAACCAGTCAGCTTCTTGTTTTAACACACATAAAGTGATAGCCAAGGAAATGGGTATGGATGAATCTATTTTTAGACAATTAAAGCTGGATATCGACAGCGCGCAAGTCGACGAAAAACTCAAGCCGCTTTTGCGCTTTGTTAAAAAATTGACCCTAACACCCAGCCAGATCACTCAGGCCGAAATCAAGAATATCTACGCTGCGGGTTGGGATGAGCGAGCGCTTCTGGATACAGTTCGATTATGCGCCTTGGTCAATTGCATGAACCGATTCGCACTGGGTGCGGGTATAGATAAGCCAGCCCTTAACCTAAGGCAGCCATTTAGTCACCCAAGAATCCTTTACCATTAGTGATCTTCGGCTAATTTATTAATACAACCATCATGACAAATTAAGGTGGGATTTATGGCTACATTATTGTTGTTTTTTTTCCGGTTGCTCATTGTGAGTTCGGTTACAGTCTTGCTAATTGGCTTGTTCAAGCCGGAATGGCTGCGTTTTCGCGGCAAACAACCCGATCTGCTGCTGACATCCGCGATAGCATTTGGATTGTTCATTGCGGGATTCACTGGTGCCAGCAGAACCTACTATATCCCTAATGCTGAGATATCAAAAGCGTCGAAAGCTGGCGTCCGTATAAACGAAGCAGTGTATAACACCGAGGCTATCTCTTCCGGTTGCCGAGCGGGAGCAAAGCCAGGCAATGCCGGTGCCAGTGACGGTGAAAAAACCCGTGACGGCATCCATTTTTCAGTTAGGACACCTTCAAACTATAAGGACACTATCGCCCACCCTTTGTTGATGGTCTATGCACCCGCTGGCCGGGATCGTGAAGAAGCGGAAGAACACGTCTACTTAACCAGCGAGGCAACCGCAGCGGGATTTGTTATTGCCTATGCCGACCACCAGCCGTTATCACCGGAATCTGTCGTCAAATTGGCTGAAATACCTCAGCTCATTCAGGAAAAATGGTGCATCGACAAAAACCGTATATTCCTGACTGGACATTCCGATGGTGGCACGGTGGCAATGGGAATCGCTTTTTTCAACGGCACTAAACACATTCCGGCGGCAATTGCACCCAGCGCAGTCGGTATGCGGGGTGAAGATTTGCAAGACCGTAACTGCGTAAAACCTACACCAGTGATGCTGATGCACAGCAGCCGCGACAAACTGTTCCCCAACTACGGCAAAGAAGCCATTGAATGGTGGGCAAACTGCAATAAATGCACGACTAAAACCTATAAAGCCAGCGACCGCAAAGCCCCAGATTCTGGTAAAAAATGGGGCTGGGAAAAATATTACAAACAAGAACTTGAACAAAAAGCCCTAGACCTCAAACCTGGGCAACCATTGCCCTTTACCACCCCAGTTCCAGGCGTTGAAGGCTGTATGGCTTACAGTGGCTGCAAAAACGGCGTACAGACCTGGTTTTGCGAAGGCAGCGGCCCGCATCCGGAATGGCCGGGGAAAAATAAAGAAATCATTGCTTTTTTTAAAGGGACAAATAGCGAAAACGGAAAAAACACACCAAGTCAATAAGCATAGATTAATGAATAAACGAACCAACGGAGTCGCTATCTTTTTAAAAATGTATTTTAGTTGAAAGTCCGCTATCGTAAATTGACTTTATTGCGTTAACTGTCCGAGAAGGGTCGATAGCGACAATTCGCTACTTCCAAAAGCTTTCATTCTTTACTGGTGCAATCGTATCGGAATTATTGGATAACATCGCATCAGAACAGGTGGCTTTTTGGGGTCAGAATACCCAAAATGTGGTGACATGACAATCCAGATCCAATCGCCAAATGTGAGACGCCTACATAGACTTGATGTCGCTTCGGCATTCAAAAACTTTCTTGAGCCAAGAAGAAAAGGTAGTCGTAGTGTTGGTGACATTTTGGAGACTTTGTGACCCCAATAACTATTGGGGCTGGTGACATCTTCAATCCGGCGCAACTCGGTGCTCTTCAAAGATTTTTTATTATGTCACAACCATACCGACTCACCTGTACTATCGCAAGCACGGCGAGGTATACGGCTTCCGCGCCGGCTGGAACTTCTTCGCCCGCCTGCAAAGAGACGTCTCTATTTTTGCCACCATTGACGACCACGAAGTGACCAACGACTTCTCCGGCGGTGCCCCGGCTCTCAGCGACGGCCGCTTCATGGAGAACACCGGTCTTATCAACCAGACAGCCCTGTACAGCAACGGCCTGCAAGCCTTCGTCGATTACAACGCCATCGCCGACCTGCGTTACCCGCTGGCCGGCGACAGCCTGACCGACGGCCGCCCGGACTTATACCGCAGCCGCCGCTACGGCAAAACCGCTTCCCTGCACATCGTCGACGCCCGCTCTTTTCGCGATGAAGGCCTGCCCAACGTCAGAGACATTACCAGCGCTAGCCAGATCGGCGGTTTTATTCTCCAATCGTTTGACATCGGCACGAGTAAAAAACGCACCATGCTCGGTAACGTACAATTTAGGCGCTTGCAAAACGACCTATTAGCCGCACACCGCGACGGCGTCATCTGGAAGTTTGTCATGATACCCGAACCCATCCAGAACCTAGGCGTGTTAGCCGCTGCCGACCGTTACGAAGGTTATGCCGCCGAACGCTCGGAACTGCTGCGCTTTATCGATGAAAACGGTATCAAAAACGTGGTGTTCGTCGCCGCCGACGTCCACGGCACCTTGATCAACGACTTAACCTACCAACGCCGTGAAGACGTACTCAATGCCCTGCGTACCGTCGGCAACCCCTTAGCAGCCCCGCAAATAAAAACCTCGGCGTTTGAAGTGACCACAGGCTCGGTGGCTTTTTATCCCGCCTTCGGTGATGCCGTTCTAGGTCTGGTCGCCTCTCTTCCGAACGGCAACGTATTGCTTGGTCAACTGTTCGACGCCGCCGGTGTCCCAAACGTGGCCGCTTTCAATACCCTACCGATGCCCGTGCGTAATGCCGCTATGGCCGGGTTCATCAGTGGCCAGCTAACCGCGTTAGGCTATTCACCCTTAGGTCTAGGCGATAACGAACGCATTCAATCGCAGTCGCTTGTCCCCGGCAATGTCGCCTTGTTCTCGTTCGGCTGGACCAAGTTCGACATCACCGCCGACACGCACGACTTGTACGTCACCACCTACGGCATCACGCCTTACAACAGTGCCGATTTAGCCACCAACAGCGCTGAAATCATCAACCGCCAGCCTGCCGTACTCAACCGCTTCCGGGTTTCGCCGCAGCTTTAAATTAAAATCAGTCCCTTAAACAGCGGCTTTGACGCGACCGCCGCCTGCATCCAGCCGACAAGACCCCTTTAAAGCCTTGTCGGCCTTAGCACTTTGCTCATTCCTTAAAAACAAACCCTCCGTAAACGAACAGCCCCTAAATAACCCGCCTGTCGGTGCATGTGTCAGTATTTTTTACATAAAACTTTCTTGAAATTTTTTAAAAATCGTCTACCGCATCCAAGAAATAGCTATCACTACAACATAGGTATTTGATTTTATTTATTATTACAACAATGTCGCGGGTTATAAATTTGTCAGAAAAATTTACAGTGTTTGTCAAAGTGCTAGAGTGTGTAGCCAATTTTTATTGGTAAGCTATTGTTAATATAGGTTTTTATTTATTGGCATGGTAGCTGCTTAAACAAGTTCTATGCTTTAAAACCTTAAAGCATACTGCCACACCTGCTGTGAAGCAGGGCCGGAAAGTTACAGGTCTCCTAAGTATTAGAAGATGGCTGAATTGCATTCCTTTAGTGAAAACTAGTAATGCAGGATGCCGTCACGTTTTGATGGTGTGCAATGCATCATCCGGTTGGTCACTAAAGGGCCACTTTAACCGAACGTAATCTTTTTAGGAGTAATCTTATGAAAAAGTCAATAATAATCAGGGTGTTTTTATCCCTTTTACTGTTGCTTGCGGCACAAGCCCAAGGCGCGATGATTATTACACCTTCAACTCCCGGCATCATTTTAGGGAGTTCACTGACTCCACCAACAACTTCAACCAACTGCGAAGTGGCTTGTGTTAATACGGCATTCGGACTTACCGGGGCTAGTGCACTTACTGCTGCCGATTTGCTCTATAAATCCGATGTTTTTGGAACTTCTGGAATTGGCTCTGATTCTGGTGCGTTTGCCGGTTCTTACACTACAACCTTTAGCAATTCCGCCACAGATCCTGAAGATGCCTTGATTCAATATGTTTTAAGTCAACCCGCCCTATCATGCCCCGCCTGTTACCTGGCCATAAAAGACGGCAATCAAAGCCCCAGCTACTATTTTTATAATTTGGCCAGTTGGAATGGAACGGAAAATTTAAGTTTGCAGGATTTTTGGCCACGACAAGGCGCAATCTCCCATGTGTCCATTTGGGGCCGACGCGACGGCGGCACCCCGCCAGCAGGCGTGCCCGCACCCGGTGCGGTTGTTTTGATGGCGATTGGCTTGATGGCAATCGGCGTGTCTAAAATCCGTAGAAAAAGCAGAGCCGGCCAAGCCTAAAAAGCAGGTGGCCTACCCGGAAACAAAAACGCCAGCAGAAGCTGGCGTTTTTTTGTGCAGGGATGACTTCGGAACGTTAGGTTCTAACTTGAATGCTTTGTTCGGTGCTGTTGTTGGAGCTGTCAATCACCACCGCTCTCAGCGTATGGGTGCCTCTGTGGACTCTACGGGTATTCCAGCGAGTCGACAGAGATGAACCGGTGACAGTGCTGTTTAGTTGACCATTGATATACAGCTCAATTCTGGCCACGCTGACATTGTCTTGGGCGGAGACCAGTATTGAGACCGTGCCGCTGACGGTGCTGCCGTTGACCGGATTGCTGATGCTGACGGTCGGCGGGGTGGTGTCGGCGGCATTAGGCTGGTTTCTGACGGTGACGGTCACGCCGGCGGATTGGCCGTCATTGCCGGCCGCGTCGCTGGCCACGGCGCTTAGTGTCATGCCGCCATCCGCTGTGCCGGTGGTGTCCCAGCTAAATTGATAAGGTGCGGTGGCGTCGGTGCCGATAAATCGGCCATTGGCGTACAGGGAAACCCCGGTGACGGCGGTATTGTCGTTGGCGTTGACGTCAACCTGGACGATGCCACTGACGGTGGAACCGGCCCCCGGCGAAAACAGGGTCGCGGTGGGGGGCGTGGTGTCGGCGGTGCGGGTGTTCATAGCCAATTGCACGGCGTTAGCAGCGTTGACGCGGCCATTGCCATAATAGGGGTGCCAGCCGCCGGCCACTTTATCGGCGGAATTTTCCAGCACCGTTTCAATTTCGCCAGGTGTCAGATTGGGGTTGGCGCGCATGATTAAGGCAACCACGCCGGCGGTGACAGGGCTGGCGAACGAGGTGCCGCTCCAGTTGCTATAACTACCGCTGTTGTTGGTAGTTAGAATGTGTTCACCCGGCGCGCCGACATCGATGTAGTTGCCGTAATTGGAGAAAGCTGATTTGGCGTCGGCACTGTTGGTGGAGGAAACCGAGATCATGTTGGGATTGTCGCTGTAACCAGGATCAACGCCGCTGTTGCCGGCGGCCACCACCACCACGCCGCCTTTGCCGCGCAGGTATTGGGCGGCGGTCGACACGGACGAACTGGTGGTGACATCAAAACTGATATTGGCCACGTCGGCGCCGTTGTCGGCGGCCCAGTTCAGACCGCGGGCGATGTCGCTAAAATAGGCAAAGCCATTGCTTTGGTTGGTGACCCTAACCGGTATTATTTTTGCGTTCCAGGCGACTGCGGCCACGCCGTTGGCATTGTTGCTGGCTGCCGCTGCGGTGCCCGCTACGGCGGTGCCGTGGCCGTGGATGTCGGAAGTTGTGGTGCTACCATCGACGGCATTCCAACCGGGGAGCATTTGGCTGGCTAAATCGGAATGGCTGCCATTGACGCCAGTATCCAGGATGGCGATGGTGATGCCGTCCGCTACGGTGCTGCTCCAGGCCGCTGGGGCTTGGATTTTAGGCAGATGCCAGGCATTGGGAAACTGGGGATCGTTAGGGATGGCACTAAAGTCAACGGCTTGATCCAATTCGGCGAATTCCACATGGGGGTTATGAGACAGAGCGTTGACGACGGCTTTTTCAGCCTGTGCGGGTACGCTAACAACACGGACACCTAACGAGCCGATAACTTCAATAGTTTTGCCACGGGTTGCTTTTAAAAGGTTTTCAAAAACGTGGCTGGGTAGGCCGGCTTTGGGTTTGGCCAGAATTTGTCCGGGCTTGTAGGGACGTTCTGGTACAGCGTTGGCGGTCGTGTGGGCAGTGCCGCCGGCTAAGGCGATCATCGCGACTGCCACAGGCCGTCTGAGGGTGGTTTTCATAACTCTTCTCCTAAAAAAACAGAAATTAGGTCCGAGGAGTTCCTACAGGGTACGGTTATCAAGCGGCGGCGCGGGGCTGCTCTTTGATCTGGCGATCCCACTGTCATAGGAAGGGTTCCTTTAGACTGGAAATTTTGCGTCCCCATCTTTCGATGGGTTTGCCTTTGTCAGATTGCTTACCCTGTTTAAGCAAGGGCGGCTTTTTTTGTGACCACTAGAGTCTAGTCAAAAATATTTTAATAACCGGGTGCTGTTTGATTTATGTGACGCAATCGGAAAAATCAGGGCGTATTAAACAACAAAGCCCAGTGAATTCAATTCTTACCGCCATGGCAAAAAAAATAACGTGACATAGCCGTATGCGGCACGCTGATGGGCTTGGCGGGCTTGTCTTAAGGGCTATTCCGTCACCGAAAACCCGACCGTCTCGTTACCCACCATCACCTTAAATTCGCCCGGTTCCACCCGCCGTTTTAGGTCTAGGCCGATGAATGAAAAATCGGCTGGGGTGAGGGTAAAGCTGACGGTTTTGCTCTGCCCCGGCACTAGGCTGATTTTTTGGAACGCCTTAAGCTGTCGGTTAGGTCGGGTGACGGATGCGGCGACATCGTTAAGGTACAGCAACACGGTTTCTTGCCCGGCGCGCGTGCCGGTGTTGCTGACATGGACGGTGACGGTTTGGTTTGCGCCTTGGCGGAGGCGGGGTTGGTCCACGGTAAGACCGTGGCTGGTAAAGGTGGTGTAGCTGAGCCCGTGGCCGAACGGGTACAGCGGTCGGTAGCGGTTTTGTTCAAACGCCTCGCTGGGTTTGTAATCGTAGGGGGTGACGGCGTTGCTGTGCCGGGGGTAGGAAAGGGGCAGTTTGCCGTCCGGGTTGTAGTCGCCGTAGAGAATGTCGGCGATGGCGGCCCCGCCCTCCATGCCGGGCAGAAAGCCCAGCACCACGGCGGCGGCGCGTTCGGCGATGGGCGTGATGGTGCGCGGGCGGCCGCCTAGCATCAGCAAGATGACGGGTTTGCCGGTGCCCAACAGGGCTTCGGCCAGTTTGAGCTGGGCCGGCTCTAAGTCCAGCGTGTCGATATTGCCCGGGGTTTCGGTGTAGGGCTTCTCGCCCAGGCACAGCAGCACGGCATCGTGGTGTGGGGCGGCGGCTGTGGCGGCGGCGAGGTCGTGTTCGGCGGTGAACGTGCTGCCGGGCAGGAAAGTGATGAGACCGCTGGATTTTTGCCTGAGGGCGGCCAGCACGGTGGGCTTGTCTTTAGGGTACAGGTGTTCGGTATCGCCTTGCCAGGTGATGGTCCAGCCGCCATTAAGGACGCTGAGCGAGTCGGCAGTGGGTCCGGTGACCAAGATTTTGGCGGTTTTAGCCAGCGGCAACAGGCCGTTTTGGTTTTTTGCCAGGATGATGGATTCGTGCGCCGCTTGGCGGTTGGTGGCCTTGGCTTCGGTGGTGGCAAAATTCCCCGCTACCGGCAACAAAGGCCGCTGCGAGTCGAACAGGCCGGCCTTGAATTTGACGGTCAGTATCCGGCCTACCGCCTCGTCGATGCGCCACAGCGGCACTTCGCCGGTTTGGGCTAAATCCAGCAATAATTCGGCAAACGAAAAATCAAACGGCACCATGCTCATGTCAACCCCGGCCATGACGGCGATTTTTACGGCCTCGCGCGGCGAGGCGGCTACTTTGTCGCGGGTGTGCAGCCGCTTGATGTCTTCCCAATCGGACACAGTGAAGCCGGTAAAGCCCAGTTCGCCGCGCAAGACCGTGTTTAAAAAATAGCCGTTGGCGTGCCCGGGGATGCCGTCCACTTCCCCGGAGTTGACCATGACACAGGGCGCACCGGCCTTAATGCCGGCGGCAAAACCGGGCAGGAAATACTCGCGCAGGGCGCGCTCGCCAATCCAGGCCGGGGTGCGGTCTTGGCCATTTAACGGGTAGCTGTAACCGATGAAATGTTTCAGGCAGGTGGCGGCTTTGTCCGGGGCGGAAAAATCATCCCCTTGATGGCCTTTTATAAAAGCCGAGCCCAGCACCGCTGCCAGATGCACGTCTTCGCCGTAGGTTTCCCACAGCCTAGGCCATAACGGTTGCCGGCCAATGTCCATGACCGGCGAGAAATTCCACGGCAGGCCGCCCGCACGCAGTTCGCGGGCGGTGACTTCGCCTTCTTGCCGGTTCAATTCGGGGTTGAAGGTGGCCGCCATATTGAGGGCCTGCGGGAACAGGGTCGCCCCTTGCGTGTAAGTGGCCCCGTGGATGGCGTCGATGCCGTAGAGGACGGGGATTTTTAGCCGGGTTTTTAAGCCGGCGGCAGTAACGGCCTGCATCATCTGGCGCCAGGTGGCAATCGGCTGGGCTTTGTTGTTAGGCGTGTACGGGGCATTCAGGATGGAACCGACATGGCGGTTGACCACGGCATCGTTTAGTTTGGCTAGGTCAATGGGGAAATCGGCCTGTTCGGATTCCGGCTTGGCGACCACGCTCAGGTCAATTTGCGTCATCTGGCCGACTTTTTCCGCGAGGGTCATTTGTGCCAGCAACGGCTTGACCCGCTCGGCTACGGACGGCGTTAAGTCTGGGTTGGCAGCGGTGTTCATGGCGGTTCCTGAGAGTGCCGTGATGGCGAAGAGCAAGGTGGGTGCGTTTAAGTTAAGCATGCGCTTGGGTTTGAGTGGAGCTGGGTGTTTGGATGCCGGGCAGGTTACGGGAATTTACGGGCTTGGACATGGCCCGGCCAATGCCCTAAGGCGTGCGCTTAGCCGTGCTACTACGTCGTCCCAATCCCCTGCTGTGCGTTGCCGGAACAACACGGTTTTGGGGTACCACGGGCTGTCTTCCCGCCCCAGCAGCCAGCGCCAGTCCGGGTTAGAGGCCAGCAACACCCAGACCGGCTTGCCCAGGGCACCGGCCAGGTGGGCGTCTTGCTGCTGCCGCACGGGCAAAACGAGTTACGGGAAAGTTTTGCCACGGCGGCTCCCCATTAAAGTATTTGCGCCAAATTGCCTTTGCTTTCCAGCCATGACTTGCGGTCGGGCGAGCGCTTTTTGGCCAGCAATAAATCCAGTTGCTGGCGGGTTTCGTCGGCTTCCGCCACCGTCAATTACACCAGGCGGCGGGTGTTGGTGTTCATGGCGGATTTTTCTCAGTTACTGGGGGTTCATCTCGCCTAAAAGACTGTTCACAATTTCTTAAGTGTCTGATGATGGGGAGATGAGAAAAGCTTACCCGAGCGACATCAGCCGCGAACAATTTGAACGCATCCTTCCCTTGTTGGAAGGGTTCAGAAAGAAGACACGTCCCCGGCAAGTGGCTTGTTACGAAGTTTTCTAACCCATTAGCCACGGCTAGTCTATTGGGCTAGCATTGTTTTATTCAACAATCCATAATCCACTAAGTTGGCCAACAGATTGACCAAGCTCGACGTGTCACGGGCATCTACTTGCATCACAGGATAAGGTAAATCACGTTTGAGTAAAAAGTCGCGGTATTCTTTAAGCACTGGCTTTTCTGCAAGATCAGAGTGGGTTATTCCGATAGACAGATGAATTTGTTGCAAAAATTTTCCAAAAAGATCTAAGTAATAACCCAGCTCTGCAAGTGGGTCATTATCTGTATTGTCAATCAACAGTAACATTCCCCAAGCATTTTCACATAAAATTTGGCTCATAAAATCAAAGCGTTTTTGTCCCGGGGTTCCATAAAGAAAAACTTTTAACTCGTTATTGAAACGGATTTCACCATAATCCATTGCTACGGTTGTAGTTGATTTTTTACGCGTGACGGTGTCGCTGGCTCTGCTTTCAGTTCTGATGGGGGTAAAATCACTAAGTACCGAAATTGCCGTCGTTTTACCTGAACCGACACTTCCGGCAACAACAATTTTTATGCGGCCTTTTGTAATATCAGCTACTTTGCCGAAAACATTTTTAAGCTCATTCCTGGACTCGGTTTTTTTTTGCTTGATCTGTTTTGCTGTTTCACCGTGCTCGATCAGATTGAGCATTGAACAGGCATTATAAAAACCTACCAGATCAACCAGCGGTTTTTTTAATTTGTCACTAATTTCAAATAGATTTAAGGCATCATTGGCCATGCAATCGGCCAGGTTTTTATACTCGTTAGCATAATAGTCCAAACGCATATATTCAGGGGCTTGCTTGAGCAATACGGTCTTCTTAGGTGACGCATTATCGATTAAGCGACCACGAGAATTTATCAGTACAGAAAACCAGATCAGTTCATTAATTGAATAACGCTTGTACTTTTTGATTTTGATATTCTCAAAAGTATCGTCTTCGTCGATGTTTATATAACTGGATAAGCGGGATGAAAATTTTACATAATTGACGGTTTCAAGAATTTTCTGATCAGCGACTTCTGTTATTTTAATGTCTTGGCTTCTGGCCAAAGCCATTGGGATGAGTTCCTCGATATGGCCACTGAAATAAAATGAGTTTTCTTTTGGTAGCAAGTAAAGCTCAGGGCATGGCTCATAAGTACAAATACGGGAGATAGCATCGTTTAATGCGTGTTGAATAATGCCCGGCAAATACTCATATGGATTAAATGTGGGCGGCGTATCCGTTTCAAAGTCAGGGAAAAAATAAGCTTGTATGCGGTTGAAAAGGTTAATGATACTTAAAATATTGGGTACAATTTTGTTTTTTTGGAAGGATAGGTGCCAACGCGCCTCAACACGAAATTCATTACTGGTTAGCGCAATGACCCGTTCTGCATGATATTTATTCTGCAATATATCCAACGCCTTCTTGTCTTTATCGCTATTAATCCATACTAATACCAAGTTAGCTTTGGCTGGCGGCACTAATTGCCATTTGTCTCCTGAACAGGAAATGGCAACGGTTATTGCGTGATTGATTATGGCACGGTTTGTTTCTGTGGCAGAAGGAGCAAGGACTGCTAAACAAAGTGAAGCCATAGCGTTTTATTTTATAATAATGCATTGGTGGTTTTCTGATTTCGCCACACAAGCCATATGAATTTTGAAGAATTTTTGTGTCGTCATGAATTGGCGATTACCCTTGATAACCAAATTATTACAGACTAACCAACTCGAAGTGTAAGGTAACGCTATAAATAGCGAAGGTCAAAAATATTTCGGAGTATTTAACACTTAGGCGTAACGTTTTTTTATTAGCGGTTCAAACGAACAGGGCGTTGTTTTTGATGGCAGGAAGCTTCTTTCTAATTTTGACAAGTGGTTATGTGGGATGAATATTGAAATTGGATTACGTCACGCATCAATCAGATAAAAAAATTCTGATCTCACAAAAAGGTGCGGTGTGTCCGAGTCAATTGTCAGAGGCTGGAAAAATGGGCGAGTTGATCCTTCAATGAAGTGCCAATTGCCATAGCCAAAGCCAAAGCGTTTAATGTCAGTCTTAATTAGCTGGCTATGAAGTAAGGGGAAATACAGGTTGCCTCCTAATGAAACCCTGTTATTTGCAATGCTATATTCGGTGACAAAAATTGATGTGTGGGATGAAACCCTAGGTTATTTCAGCTAGGTCCTCTGGAGCATAACTGGCTTGCGCCCCCCATTAGCCTCATTTAATACCCAAAAACCACCCGGAAAAAACACCACTTTTTAAACTAATCTGCCGATCTATGCTCAACCCACTGCTGTAATGTACTGAAAGTAGCGTTCGCAGAATCAACGATGGTGTTGCGGATCTGTTCGTCCTGGCCGTCGAAACATTGCGCCATAAAAGTTGAAAAATTTCGCCATTCCACAATCAAATTTGTGCCATAACAATGGTAAAAGCTCAATGCCGATATTATTTCGGAACCAAAATGATTGGTTAAGTGCTCTCCGATGACTCTGCCACCCAGCAACGAGCCTTCCAAAACATAAAGTGCACCCATTTTTTCAGCAAAACTATTAAGTGCGGGTAGGTTTGTACATACCGGTAGGATTTTGCCGTCAATATTAAGATGGACTAAATCTTGTGCCAATAAATGGGTTTTTTTTCGATAGTACAAGATGCCACTGTGTTCACTGGGCAAATCGGTATACAAGATAGGTTCTATGGCTAAAAAATAGCCGTAAAAATAGCTGATTAACCTTGCATATTCAGTGATGTTGTAATCGTTGGCGAATAGGCGCTTAAAGCAAGGCACTTTTTCCAATTGTTTGTGGGCGAAGGTGGTGTCTTTCTTCAGTCGGTTCATGATGGGTATAAACGGACTGGTAATTTCGGTCGTAGACGTGGGTGCCTGGGAATTCATGGTTTGATTATGGTGAATGATTTTTAGTCTTTGGGAATTGGCTTCCGCAAGCGTACAGCAGTCAAAAACGCAAATAAAGCGATTGATAAGCCGCAAAAACGTATATGTTCGCCAAATGTTGCGATCTAGTCCATTGGGAATTGAAATGGTCTAATAAAACC
>DBNW01000057.1 GCA_002299425.1 Methylococcaceae bacterium UBA662
CAGGGAAGCGCCGCCGGAGCGCGAGAGCGTGGGACGAGGAAGCCAGAGCGAGGCCTAACGTCAATTAGACATCCTAAATGACGCAATAAACCACATCATAAGTTTGTCCAAGTTATTATAAAAATATAAAATGTATACAATTTCATTTACATGCAAAAATTTAGCATATCCTAAAATTTATGCAATACCAATCAGAAAATTTACCTAACCCAGGGCCTAAGTTGCTGGATCAAGTTCGGGCCAAGATCCGTTTTAAGCATTACAGCATCCGTACTGAACAGGCGTATACGGACTGGATTAGACGCTTTATTGTGCATTTTGGCAAGCGGCATCCTCGTGAGATGGGGGTTGCGGAAGTGGAGCAATTTTTGACGTATTTGGCGGTGGAGGGGCGGGTGGCGGCCGCGACGCAAAATCAGGCCCGCTGTGCGTTGTTGTTTTTGTACCGTGAGGTGTTGGCGATGAAGTTGCCGTGGCTGGACAATGTTGAGCACGCCAAAACGCCAAAACGCTTGCCGGTGGTATTGACCCGCGATGAGGTGCAGGCGGTTTTGTTGCGGCTGGGTGGCACACACTGCTTGGTTGCCAGTTTGCTGTACGGTACGGGAATGCGTATTTTAGAATGTTTACGCTTGCGGGTGCAGGATATTGATATGAAGCGGCGGGAGATTTTAATTCGTGATGGCAAGGGGGCTAAAGACCGGGTGACGATGTTGCCGCTTACCTTGGTGGCGGCTTTGCAAGCGCATTTGGTGAAAGTGCGGGGGTTGCATGACATTGATTTACAGCAAGGTTTTGGGGCGGTGTATATGCCGACCGCATTAGATCGCAAGTACCCCAATGCGGCTAAGGACTGGCGGTGGCAATATGTGTTTCCGGCAGCTAGGTTATCGTCCGATCCGCGTACCCAAGCAGTGCGCCGCCACCATGTGCAAGAGCAGGCTATCCAACGGGCGGTTAAGCAGGCGGTGCGCGATGCGGGCTTGACCAAACCGGCCACGCCACATACTTTTCGGCATTCGTTTGCCACGCATTTGCTGGAAGCCGGTTATGACATCCGCACCGTGCAGGAGCTGTTAGGCCATAGCGATGTTTCAACGACGATGATTTACACTCATGTGTTGAACAAGGGCGGCAAGGGTGTCAACAGTCCTTTGGATGGTCTGTGAACGGTATGCACAAACCGTTTAAAATTCACAGTCACTACCAGCCTGCCGGCGACCAACCGGCCGCTATCCGGCAATTGATCGAGGGCTTAGGCGATGGTGAGGTGCATCAAACCTTGCTGGGCGTGACCGGTTCCGGCAAAACCTTCACCATCGCCAATGTGATTGAACACGTGCAGCGTCCGGCGATGGTTCTGGCACCAAACAAAACGTTGGCGGCGCAGTTGTACGGCGAGATGAAGGCCTTTTTCCCGGAGAACAGCGTCGAGTATTTTGTTTCGTACTACGACTATTACCAGCCGGAAGCCTATGTGCCGGCATCCGACACCTTCATCGACAAGGATGCGTCGTTGAACGAGCATATCGAGCAGATGCGGCTGTCGGCGACCAAAGCCTTGATTGAGCGGCCCGACACCATTGTCGTGGCCACCGTGTCGGCAATTTACGGTTTGGGCGAGCCGGAATCGTATTTCCAGATGGTGCTGCATTTGGTCAAGGGCGATTTGATCGGGCAGCGGGCGATTTTGCGCCGCTTGGCGGAAATGCAATACACCCGCAACGACATTGAACTACGGCGGGCGACTTACCGGGTGCGTGGCGATGTCATCGACATTTACCCGGCCGAATCGGAAAACGAGGCGTTGCGGGTGGAGTTGTTTGACAACGAGGTGGAGCGGCTGTCGTTGTTTGACCCGTTGACCGGCGAGGTGCAGCAGCGCATCGCCCGCTACACGGTGTACCCGAAAAACCATTACGTCACCCCGCGCGAGCACTTGCTGGCGGCGGTGGACGCGATAAAAATTGAGCTAAAAGAACGGCTAAACCATCTTTACGGCATGAACAAGCTGGTCGAGGCGCAGCGCTTGGAGCAACGCACGCTGTTTGATATCGAGATGATTCTGGAAATCGGCTATTGCTCGGGGATTGAAAACTATTCGCGGCATTTGTCCAGCCGGACCCCAGGCGAGTCGCCGCCGACCCTGTTCGATTATTTGCCCGCCGACGCGCTTGTCGTCATCGACGAAAGCCATGTCACCATTCCGCAGATCGGTGCCATGTACAAAGGCGACCGTTCGCGCAAAGAAACTTTGGTGGAATACGGTTTCCGCCTGCCGTCGGCACTGGACAACCGGCCACTGACCTTTGAAGAATTCGAGTTGAAGGCCCCGCAGCGGATTTATGTGTCGGCGACGCCGGGCAAGTACGAGAAAGCCCATTCCGGCGTGTTTGTCGAGCAGGTGGTCAGGCCCACCGGTTTGCTGGACCCGCTGTTGGAAGTGCGCCCGGCCACCACGCAAGTCGATGATTTGTTGTCGGAAATCAGCCTGCGCGTGGCGGTCAACGAGCGGGTGTTGGTGACCACGCTGACCAAACGCATGTCCGAGGATTTGACCGAGTATTTGTCAGAACACGGTGTCAAAGTGCGCTACCTGCATTCGGACATCGACACGGTGGAGCGGGTCGAAATCATCCGCGATTTGCGTCTGGGGCAGTTTGATGTGTTGGTGGGGATTAACTTGTTGCGCGAGGGCTTGGACATTCCCGAAGTGTCGCTGGTGGCGATTTTGGATGCCGACAAGGAAGGCTTTTTGCGCTCCACGGTGTCGCTGGTCCAAACCATAGGCCGCGCCGCCCGCAACGCCCACGGTAAAGTGATTTTATACGGCGATAAGATCACCGCATCGATGCAGCAGGCGATTGAAGAAACCGAACGGCGCCGGGAAAAGCAGCATCGGTTTAATTGCGACCACGGCATCGAGCCGACCACCATTTACAAATCCGTCACCGACATTTTGCAGGCACTGGTGCCGGGTGCGGGCCTGGTCGGAATCAGGGCCGCCAAAGTGGCAGATACCGCAGAGTATACGGCTCTATCGCCCAAGCAATTAGGCAAAAAGCTCAAGCAATTGGAGGAGGCGATGTACCGTCATGCCCGCAATCTTGAGTTTGAGCAAGCCGCCAAAATCAGGGACGAGATCAAAGCGTTGCAGGCGCAGTTCGGATGAAGCGGCCTTAGGGTTTGTCTTGCTTGCGGTGTCCTAGGTACCACTCTAAGGCCATAATGGCGATGAGTGAGAAAATAACAAAAACGACACCGTGTTCAAAATCGGTGATAGCCGTGATGATGCGGTCGCCAAACTCGCCAAAATGGTAAACCAAATAAACGATAGTGGGCACGCTAATCATGGCGGCTAGGCTGTCGTAGAGCAAAAATTCGCGGAACGGTACATGCAAGGCACCGGCGGCAAAATAGGTGGGGGCGCGCAAAATGGGTGTGAAGCGGGCGGTAAAAATCACTTTGTCGGCGTTTTTATGCAGTTTTTGTTGGATGGTTTCAACGCGATCGGGTGGCAGCAATTTGCTCAGGTAGGGGTGTTTGGCCATCTCGCCGCCGTATTTGAACCCTAGCCCAAATATCATGCTGTCGCCAATCAACACCCCCGCCAAACAAACTAAAATCACCCACCAAACATTCACTACGCCATAAAAGGCCAGCATACCTGAGACAAACAAAATAATGTCTTCGGGTATGGGCAGGCCTAAGCCGCAGGCCAGCAAAATGCCCAATATCCAAAGGTAGACGGCGATGCCGTGGTAGTGTTGGATAAAAGTCAGTAATTCTTCCATCGGCTAATCCTTGTGTAGCGGGTTTAAAAGAGCTGCCAGCTTAAAATTAGGTGGCAAACTACGGGGTTCGGTGGCTGGTTTTTTGCGTTTGAAAAACGGGTAACGGGCCGGTTTAAAAAAAGCGGCAACTTTTTTAAATCCGCCTGAAGTACCAGACCCCGAGCTGAAAAACTCTAACCAATTGCCAGTACGCAAGCAAAAACCAATGTCGCCGGGGCATCGCGTGTTGATGGAGAAAAACGGCCCTAGCGTTTTGTCAGGTGCCCGCTTAAGCAGTGCTGTAGCCAGGATTAAGCCCGCGTGCTAAGTCTTGCTTGATGTCATCGCTGTCTTCAAGCCCTGCGGAGATGCGAATAAGCCCTTCGCCAATACCAGCGAGTTGCCGCGCTTCCGGACTGAGTCGTCCGTGCGTGGTGCTGGCCGGGTGCGTGAGGGTGGTTTTGACATCACCCAGGTTGGCGGTGATCGACACCATTTTAGTCGAGTCTATGACATGCCAGGCGTGCTCTTTGCCGCCGGCTACTTCAAAACTGACAATGCCGCCAAAGCCTTGTTGCTGTTGTTTGGCCAGCGCATGTTGGGCATGGGCGGGCAGGCCCGGATAATGCACTTTGGTTACACCGGGTTGCTCTTGCAGCCACAAAGCTAGGGCTAGGGCGTTTTCGCAGTGCGCTTTCATTCTAAGGTGCAAGGTTTCTAGGCCGGCTAAAAACACCCAAGCGTTAAACGGACTCATCGATGCCCCGCCAGTTCTTAGGAAGGGGTAAAGGGATTGCTCAATGATCGAATCGCTGGCGACCACGGCACCGCCTACACAACGGCCTTGCCCGTCTAAATATTTGGTCGCCGAATGCACGACGATGTCGGCCCCTAACAACAAAGGTTTTTGTAAAACAGGGGTGCAAAAGCAATTGTCCACCACCAGCAGGCAATCGTGCCGGTGGGCGAGTTCGGCTAAGGCGGTGATGTCGGCCAGCTCGGTCAGCGGGTTCGACGGCGTTTCTACAAATAACAGCCGGGTGTTGTGGTTAATGGCGGCTTGCCAGGCGGATAAATCAGTCAAGTCGACAAAATCGGTGCTGACGCCAAATTTGCCAAAATAATTCTGAAACAACAACACGGTGTTGCCAAATACCGCGCGTGAGCAAACCACATGGTCGCCCGCTTTAAGCAAGCCCATGCCTACCGCCATAATCGCGGCCATGCCCGAGGCAAAGGCCAGGCAACGTTCGCCCTGTTCCAACAGGGCTAGGCGTTCTTGGAAAGCGGTGACGGTCGGGTTGGTGAAACGCGAATAAATGTTGCCGGGCTGTTTGCCGGTAAAACGGGCTGCGGCTTCCTCAGCACTGTTGAAAACATAACTGGAGGTGGTAAATATGGGCGGGCTGTGTTCGTCTTCCGGGGTTCGGTGGTGGCCAGCGCGTATGGCTTGGGTCTGCTGCGAATAGTGTTTCCAATCGTTGTTGTCCATGTCGGTCCTTATTGATGCTGACGGTTGCCTAATCGCAGTTTTGAATTTCCAGGATAAAGTCGTTGCTTGCCCGTTGGGTTTGGGCGCCGTCATTACGCAGCGATTCGATGCGTTTTAAATAAGCGGCATTAATGTCGCCGGTGATGTACTGATTGCTGAAACAGGAGGTGTCAAAATGCTGGATGCTGGGGTTGCCCTTGCGAACGGCCTCAATCAAATCATTGAGGTCTTGGTAGATCAAGCGGTCGGCACCTATGGCCACACAGACTTCTTGCTCGGTGCGATTATGGGCGATGAGTTCGTGCGCGGCCGGCATATCGATGCCGTAGACATTAGGGTAGCGCACCGGCGGTGCGGCAGAGGCGAAATAAACTTTTTTGGCTCCGGCGTCGCGGGCCATCTGGATGATTTGCTCGGAGGTGGTGCCGCGCACCACCGAATCGTCAACGAGCAGCACGTTTTTGTCCTTGAATTCCAAATCAATGGCATTCAGTTTCTGCTTGACCGATTTTTCCCGCTTTTTTTGCCCGGGCATGATGAAAGTGCGGCCTATGTAGCGGTTTTTGATAAAGCCTTCTCGGAATTTTACTTGCAACACATTGGCCATTTGCAAGGCCGCCGTGCGGCTGGTATCCGGGATGGGGATAACCACGTCGATGTCGTGGTCCGGCCAGTCACGCAAGACTTTTTCGGCCAGTTTGCTGCCCATACGCATACGCGCTTTGTAAACGGAAATGTTGTCAATGATGGAGTCGGGGCGGGCAAAATAAACAAATTCAAAAATGCACGGGCAGTGGTCAGTGTATTCGGCGCATTGCTTGGTGTGCAGCTTGCCGTTTTCTTCGATAAACACCGCCTCGCCCGGCGCGATGTCGCGGATCAGTTTGAAATCCAGCAAATTCAGCGCCACGCTTTCCGAAGCAATCATAAAATCGCTGCCGTGTTCGGTTTTCCGCTCCCCAAACACGATCGGCCGAATGCCATGCGGGTCACGGAAGCCTAAAATGCCGTAGCCTGCAATCATCACCACCACGGCGTAGGCCCCCCGGCAACGCCGGTGTACCCCGGAGACGGCGGCAAAGACATCGTCTACCGACAAATGCAGCTTGTTGCGGCTTTGCAATTCGTGGGCAAACACGTTCAGCAAAACTTCCGAGTCAGAATCGGTGTTGACATGGCGCAGGTCCTCAACAAAAATTTCGTTTTTTAACGCCTCCGCGTTGGTCAGGTTGCCGTTGTGGGCTAAGGTCAAGCCGAACGGGGAATTGACATAAAAAGGCTGGGCTTCGGCGGAACTGGTGCAGCCGGCGGTGGGGTAACGGACATGGGCGATGCCCATGGTGCCGCGCAGTTTGATCATTTGCGCTTCGTTAAAGACATCCCGGGCCAGACCGTTGTCCTTTCTAAGGTGCAAGCGCCCGTTTTCGCAGGTGACGATGCCGGCGGCATCCTGACCACGGTGTTGCAAAACGGTGAGGGCGTCGTAGAGTTCTTGGTTGACGGCCCGGCGGGAGACGATCGCAGCAATGCCACACATAGTATTCAGTCCAAGGTGCTAGGGGTAATGAATTTTTTGGGTAAATTCGGATTGAAAATGACGGCTAATCCACAGGGACACCGTTTGCAAAGGCGGAATGAGTTTAGATTGCTGCCACCCGGGCGATTTAGGCAATGCCGACAACCCGGCCAACAACACCACAGTAACCAGAAATAAAGCACCACGCGCCGAACCTAAGACCATACCGCCCAGCCGATTCCAAACCGATAGCCGCCGTTTTCTTAAAGCCCCTGCCAACACCAACCTAACGAGTCCAGCGACGGTGAGCGTCATCAGGTGCAAAACGGCATACGCGGCGGCCATCAGGGCTGCTGGCTCGGCAATGTATTGTCGCAGCAAGGGAGCAAAATCACCGCTAAAAAAAATGCCAATAATCAGGGCAGCCAGCCACGCCACTAACGAATAGGCCTGCTGGGCAAGCCCTTTGAAACAGCCCTGCACGGCAAAACTTGCCAGCAAACAGAGGAGGGCGTAATCGATCCATGGCATCGCGGTTAGGTATTGGGACAGACTTTATTCGGTCAGCAACAGGGATTCGATGTTTTGTTGGGTCAATTTTTTTTGCATGGCCTGGGCGCGACTTTTGTCCAGCTCAGGACCGATCCGAAGACGGTACAAAGTGCCTTTCCCGGGTGTTTTGATGGTTTCCATAAAAACCGGCAGGCCTTGTTGTTTTAGCTTGTTGGCAAGCGATTGTGCGTTTTCTTGTTTGCTAAAGCTGCCGGCTTGCAGGTAATAACGTTTTAAATCTGGGTGCGGGCGTGTGCTTTTTGGCACAGAGCTTTTTGCCGCCGGTTGTTCGGAGCTGTCGGTTTTTACCGCGTGGTCGGCGACTTGCGGCGATTTTTTGGGTTGGGGATGCGTCGTTTCTGGGACTGTTTTTCGGGCTGTCGGCTTAGGGCTTTCTTGGATGACCGGTGCAAACTCGGCTTCTTCGTCAATGGCTATGTCGGTGGGCGGTTCTGCCTGCATTTCTTGGTCGTCTAATGCGGGTGCTAGGGTGTTGTTTTCTGTCAGCGGTGCTACTTCAGCAACCGTTTCGGGCACGTTTAGGTCTGGGGCGTCGGTCATCGGGAAGTGTTGTTCGGGGATTTCCAATGGGTTTTCCAATTGGCCAGAATCCACTGCCGGGTCATCAAACAGCATAGGGATAAAAATCGCCGCCAAGGCGGTGACTACGACAGCACCAATAATACGTTGGGTCAGTTCTTGATTCATTGTGCCAGTACGCCGGAAAAATGGTTTAAACAATCAGAGACCAAAAAGAATGAGCCAAAGACTAAGATCACGTCGTCTGCCTGCGCCTGAGTTTGTGCAGCCTGCAAGGCATCCTTAAAATCGCGGTGATCAAAGGATACCTTGGCTATCTTGCTTTGTAAAAAAATCTCACGCACGGCCGCTAGCGCGGGTGCGCGGGTGTTGCTCAGCGGGACGTAGTGCCACTGTTGGACCAACGGCTGCATGATGTTGAGTACCCCGGCAATATCCTTGTCCTTCATCATCGAAAAAACCGCGTGGACGCACTTTCCGGGATACTCAGCCCGGAGATGGGCGGCGATGGTGGCTACGGCTTCGGGATTATGGCCGACGTCAATTAAAATGGGTGTACGGCCCGTTTTGTTGATTAATTGAAACCGCCCCTGGAGTGGAGTTTGTTGCAGCCCAGAAAAAATGGCTGCGTCAGCCACTGGCAAATAGGGCGCCATTTTTTGGGTGGTCAAAATGGCTGCGGCAGCATTGCGAAATTGATGTTCGCCTTTTAATGGCGGTAGCGGAAGCTGGGCAATTTGCCGGTCAGGGCCTTGCCAAGTCCAGTGCGTACCCGTTTGTAGGTAATTAAAATGACGGCCAAAAAAATAGGCTTGGGCGTTTTTTTCGCGGGCCACCTCGGCCAGTGCTTGCGGCGGTTTAGGGTCGCCAATAATGACGGGGGTGTTAGCGCGCATGATGCCGGCTTTTTCTCGACCTATGGCTTCGCGGTCTGGACCCAACCATTGCACATGGTCGATGCCGATGCTGCTGATGAGGCAGGTGTCCGGGTCGACAATATTGACGGCATCGAGACGGCCGCCCATGCCCACTTCAAGCAATTGGATATCAAGGTTGGCGCGCCAGAATATGTCCAGGGCCGCTAAGGTGCCGAATTCAAAATAACTGAGGGAAATGCCGGCGCGGACTGCTTCGATACGCTCAAAGGCTGCACAAAGGGTTTCGTCGCTAACAGGGTTGCCGCCGATTTTGATGCGTTCGTTGTATTTGAGGATGTGCGGGGAGGTGTAAGTGCCGACACGGTAGCCTTGTGCTTGGTAAATAGCGTCTAAAAAAGCAACACAAGAACCTTTGCCGTTGGTGCCGGCTACGGTGATGGTTAGAGGTTTGATGGCATGCGGGTTAAGCGCGCGGTAGACCTTAGCGACCCGTTCTAGGCTTAGATCGATGGCGGTTGGGTGCAGGGTTTCTTGCCACTGTAGCCAAGCTTGTAGGTGGTCAAAGTGCATCAAATGGTTCGGGTTCGCCCGCCACGTTAAGCTCGCCGATTTTTTTTGGGGTTTTGTTGGCGGTGATTAAAGCTAGGATGCTGGCTAGACGGTCGCGTATTTCGCGCCGGTCGACGATCATGTCAATGGCACCGTGTTCCAGTAGAAACTCGCTGCGCTGGAAGCCCTCTGGCAATTTTTCTCGCACGGTTTGTTCGATCACACGCGGGCCGGCGAAACCGATCAGGGCGTTTGGCTCTGCGATGTTAAGGTCGCCGAGCATGGCCAGACTGGCGGAGACACCGCCCATGGTCGGGTCGGTCATAAAAGAAATGTACGGAATGCCCGCTTCGGCCAATTTGGCTATGGCGGCACTGGTTTTGGCCATTTGAAATAGAGAAAACAGGGACTCTTGCATCCTAGCACCACCGCTAGCGGTGAACACTACGAACGGACAGCCGAGTTCCAGGCTTTTGTGGATGCCGCGCACGAAACGCTCGCCGACCACCGAACCCATGGAGCCGCCCATAAAATTAAATTCAAAAGCGGCCACGACCACATTCTGGCCTTTTAATTGGCCTTTCATCACTACCAAGGCGTCGTGTTCCTTGGTTTGCTTTTGCGCGGCAATCAGGCGATCCCGGTACTTTTTGATGTCTTTGAATTTGAGAGGATCCAGCGGTTTGATGTTTTTGCCGATTTCCTCGCCGTCACCCTCGTCTAAAAAAACTTTCAGACGGGCCCGCGCCGAAATGCGCATGTGGTGGTTGCACTTGGGGCAAACGTGGAGGTTTTTTTCCAGCTCCAGGTTGTACAAAATAGCGTTGCAGTTGCTGCATTTGCTCCACAGGCCTTCAGGTACGGTGTTTTTCTTGACCGTGGTTTCCGTTTTAATAGCCGAGGGGCGCAGTTTTTCAAACCAGCTCATGGGTGGGCTCCTTTGTCCATGGCTGTCCGCATGGCCGTCAATAATTCGATAATTTCAGATTCGGCACGGGGCAATGCATCCAAATTAGCTTCGATTTTGCTGATCAGGGCACTGCCAACGACCACGCCATCACCGAAGGTGGACAGAGTTCGGGCGGTTTCGGCATCTTTGACGCCAAAGCCCACGCAAATTGGCAGGCGCGTGTGGGCTTTGATGGCTTTTAACTTGTGGGCGACATCGCTGCTGTCTAAGTGGCCGGCTCCGGTCACGCCTTTCAGCGAGACGTAGTAGAGGTAGCCGCTGCCGATGGCAGCCATGGTGCGGACGCGCTCCTCGCTGCTGTTCGGCGCCAACAGAAAAATCGGGGCTATGCCGCGTGCTTTCAATAAAGCGGCACATACCTCGCTTTCTTCAGGCGGCAGGTCTACGGTGAGAACGCCGTCAATTTCGGCGCGGGCGGCGGCGTTGGCGAAGGCCTCGTAGCCCATGGCTTCAATCGGGTTCAGATAGCCCATCAAAACCACCGGGGTGTGGCGGTCGCTACGCCGAAACTCCATCGCCATCGCCAAGGTTTTCTTTAGGCTCATTTTGTGCGCTAAGGCGCGTTCACTGGCGCGTTGGATCACCGGGCCGTCGGCCATCGGGTCAGAGAAGGGCACGCCCAGCTCAAGCACATCGGCACCGGCCTTGACCAGGGCGTGCAACAGCGGCACGGTGAAGTCCGGATTGGGGTCGCCGGCGGTGATGAACGGGATTAACGCCTTGCGGCCGTCGGCGGCCAGTTGGGCAAATTTTTCAGTTAGTCGGCTCACAGTGCTATGCCCTCGCGTTTGGCCATGGTTTGCATGTCTTTGTCGCCCCGGCCAGACAGGTTGACGATAAGGGTTTGGTCTTTGTCCATTGTTGGTGCCAGTTTCAGGGTGTAGGCCATGGCGTGGCTGGATTCCAGTGCGGGGATGATGCCTTCCATGCGGGTTAGCGCGTAAAAGCCGTCCACGGCCTCGTGGTCGGTGATGCTGACGTAGCGGGCGCGGCCGCTGTCTTTCAGCCAGGCGTGTTCGGGGCCGACGCCGGGGTAGTCTAGGCCTGCGGAAATGGAATGGGTTTCGAGGATTTCGCCGTCGTCATCGGCCATCAGGTAAGTGCGGTTGCCGTGCAAGACGCCGGGGCGGCCCGCCGACAACGGCGCAGAATGGCGGCCGGTGGCTATGCCATCGCCAGCCGCTTCCACGCCGTATAGGGTCACGGAAGCGTCGTCGATGAACGGGTAAAACAGGCCGATGGCGTTGGAGCCGCCGCCCACGCAGGCGACCAGAGCATCCGGCAAACGACCGGTGGCTGCTAGGCATTGCTGCCGGGCTTCGCGGCCGATGATGGCCTGAAAATCGCGCACCATCGCCGGATACGGATGCGGGCCTGCCACCGTGCCGATGATATAAAAGGTGTTGTCAACGTTCGTGACCCAATCGCGTAAGGCTTCGTTGAGGGCATCTTTTAAGGTTTTCGAGCCGGATTCGACGGCGACCACGGTCGCGCCCAGCAATTTCATTCGGTACACGTTCAAAGATTGCCGGGCAACATCGACCGCGCCCATGTAGACCACGCATTCTAAGCCTAACCGGGCAGCGACCGTAGCGGTGGCGACACCGTGCTGGCCGGCGCCGGTCTCGGC
>DBNW01000025.1 GCA_002299425.1 Methylococcaceae bacterium UBA662
TACTTACCGCTTGCCACGCTTGAACAAGCAAACCCTTAAGGATTGAAGCCATGCAGAAATTCACCGCTGACTTCTCTAAAATTATCCGCAGATGACGCAGATAAAAGCCAAGAAAATCCTCTGCGAACCTCTGCGTCATCTGCGGAAAAAAACATATTTGTAAGGAAAGACTGTGCAGAAATTGACTGACCAAGACCCAGAAACCCAAAGCGCCGATCTGGTTGCCGACAATCTCGCGCAGCTTAAAGCCCTGTTCCCGGAAGCCTTCACCGAAGGCAAGGTGGATTTTGAAGTATTGAAACAACTGCTCGGCGGTGCGGTGGAGGACCGCGAGGAAAAATACGGCCTTAACTGGCATGGCAAACGCCGCGCCCGACAAATGGCGCTCACACCCTCAACGGGCACACTGCGCCCCTGTCCGGAAGAAAGCATGGACTGGGACACCACGCAAAACCTGATGATCGAGGGCGATAATCTGGAAGTGCTCAAACTTTTGCAAAAGAGCTATGCCGGAAAGGTGAAGCTCATTTATATCGACCCGCCCTATAACACTGGCAGAGACTTTGTTTACCCCGATAATTTTCAGGACAACATCAAGAACTATCTGGAACTGACCGGACAAATCGAAGGCGGCAAAAAAATCAGCAGCAACACCGAGTCGAGCGGGCGGTTTCATACCGACTGGCTGAATATGATGTATCCACGCCTTAAGTTGGCACGCAATTTATTAAGCAATTTTGGTTGGATTGCGGTTTCGGTCGATGACAGAGAAGTCTCGCGCCTGCGGGCTGCGCTCGATGAGATTTTTGGTGAAGAAAACTTCATCGCAAACATAGTATGGCAAAAGAAATATACTCGTGCTAACGATGCCCAATATTTTTCTGCAAATCATGATCACATCTTAGTTTTCGCGAAGAGTCGTGAGTCCGCAAATCTTGGTAGAGTAGAACGTGGCGAAAGCCAAATTTCCGCCTACGGCAATCCAGACAATCATCCAAAAGGAGTTTGGAAAGCAACCCCACTGCACGCACGCAGTGGGTCAAACACCGGCGCGTATACATTTTCAAATGGGATTAGATGGAATCCTCCGACCGGAACATACCGTCGTTATAGTGACCAAACGATGAAGGACTTGGAGCAAGACAATGCGATATGGTTCGGCTCAGATGGCAAACAGGTTCCGCAACGGAAAAGTTTTCTCGAAGAAATGGAAGAAGGCATGGTTCCTGTCACCATTTGGGATCATAAATTTGCGGGAAATAACCATGATGCATCAAACGAACTAAAGTCGTTGGATATGGGAGGTGTATTCACATCGCCGAAACCAACACTATTAATCCGCCGAGAAATGGAATTGTTTGCCGGAGTGAATAATAGTGACGTAATTTTAGACTTCTTTTCTGGGTCTGGGACAACCGGTCACGCTGTCATGGCGCAAAATTCTACCGATAATGGAAATCGCCGATTCATTCTTGTTCAACTTCCAGAGCCACTCAATCCCGAAAAGAAGGAACAGAAAACCGCCGCTGAGTTCTGCGACCAGCTTGGCAAGCCCCGCACTATCGCAGAACTAACCAAAGAACGCCTACGCCGCGCCGCTGCCAAAATCAAAGCCGATCCACAGATGGCGCAGAGGGACACAGATAATGGCAAACCACAAACCGATGACTTATTTGAAAACCCTCTGCGTACATCTGCGTCATCTGCGGATAAACCCACGCTGGACCTAGGCTTCCGCGTCTTCAAACTGGACTCATCCAACATCCACGCCTGGGATCCCAATAGGGATAATCTGGCTGACACGCTTATTCAACACGCCGAACACCTAAAAACCGACCGCACCGAACAGGATATTCTGTTCGAGCTACTGCTCAAGCTGGGCTTAGACCTGACCGTGCCGATTGAAACTAAAACAATTCATCCGCAGATAAACACCGATAAAAGCCAAGAAAATCATCTGCGAACCTCTGCGCCATCTGCGGATAAAACCTTTACCGTTCACAGCATCGGCTCTGGCGTATTACTCACCTGTCTGGCTCCGCAAATCAGCAACGATGAAGTCGAGTCTTTGGCCTTAGGAATCGTGGACTGGCATCAGCAACTGGCCCCGGCAGGTGAAACCCAAGTGGTGTTCCGTGACAGCGCCTTTGCCGATGACGTGGGTAAAACCAATCTAAGTGCCATTCTCCAGCAAAATGGGCTGGAAAACGTGCGGAGCCTTTAGGAAGTGCTATGAGCAAAGACCTGACGAACTCCGCTGTTGACCGGCAAAATATCCTCAACAACCCATTTGCTATCGCCGAAATTGAAAAGGCAGCAGGTGTGCGAGGCATTCCGTTTGAAGGCAAGACGGTGCTTCTTAAAGACCAAGTGGCGACTTTTTTCGAGGTAACACTACGCACCGTTGAAAACTACCTTGAACAAAACGCCGAAGAACTTGCTTTAAATGGTTATGAGGTACTGAAGGGTAAAAGACTGAAAGAATTGAAGTTGTCGATTCAAAATTTGGATGTTCCCGAAACAGATTTCGGGAACATAGGCAAGACACCACAGTTAGGTATTTTTGGTTTCCGGGCATTTCTGAACTTGGCCATGTTGGTGTCTGAAAGTGAGCGAGCCAAATTGTTGCGCCAAGCCATTCTTGAAATCGTCATCGATACGATTAACCAACGCACGGGGGGGGGGACAAAATACGTCAACCAGCGCGATGAAGATTTTCTGCACTCCGCATTCACAGAGGAAGATTATCGCAAACAATTCACCGATGCTCTGAAAAACCATGTTGATATGGGGAATTTTAAATACGCCGTCTACACCGACAAAATTTACGTCAGCATCTTTCGGGAGAAGGCCAAGGAGTATCGCAAAATCCTGAAATTAGAAAAAACAGACTGTGTGCGATCAACATTCTATGCTGAAATTCTTGATCTCATTGCTTCTTATGAGTGTGGTTTCGGTGATTTACTTAAGCAAGATGCTGAGTCAAAAGGCCGAAAACTCAATTCATGGGAGGTCGATGCCCTATTTAAAACCTTCGAAAGCCAAGCTCACTGGAAACCGCTTATCGAGAAATCTCGCATGAAAATGGCCAGCCGAGATTTAGCATTTCGCGATGCGCTACATTTACAACTAAAGGAATACATAGCGCCTGTGCAGAGAGATGAATACGAACGCTTCTTAGGTGACAAGAGTAAGGAGTTAGCAGAACGTCTCGAAGAAGCCAAGGATGTTATGAAACGCTTGAAGGAGCGGGAATAGTGACGCTGATTTATCTCACATTAGAGCAGGCTGTCGAGGTGCATCGGAAAACCGTTGAAGTCAGTGGAGGCGGCACTTTGGGGCATCTTGAACTGGGCAAGCTCGACAGTGTATTGCAGAACATACAGAACGACGACTATTACCCGTGCTTTGAGGACAAACTGACACACCTGTTTTTTAGTGCCTGCAAGTTCCATTGCTTTCAGGACGGCAACAAACGCATTGCTATCACGCTATCAGCTCAAATGTTACTGCTTAACGGTTACCTTTACTGCGCAAGCAGCTTTATTCGAGAAATGGAAAATATCAGCTACCACGTTGCCGCCGGTAGCATTGACAAAGACCTGCTCAAAGAGGTAATTGCCGCACATTTGGAAGCAAATTCAGACGATGAATCCCTGAAGCTGAAAATTCTTCATGCCATCATAGAGAAAAGCTCGTGAAACTCCACTTTGAACCCGATCTTGATTACCAGCACGATGCCATAGAGGCCGTTTGTGGCCTATTTCGCGGGCAAGAACAAGCCAGAACCGAATTCACCGTGACCCATAACGCAGTCGGCGGCCAAAGCGATATGTTCGGGGCGAACGATCTCGGTATTGGCAACCGCTTGCAATTGCTGGACGACGAACTGCTCGCCAATTTGGGTGATATTCAGCTTCGCAACGGCTTAAAACCTGCGTCTAGCCTGACCTCTGGTGATTTCACTGTAGAAATGGAAACCGGCACGGGAAAAACCTATGTCTATCTGCGCACAGCGTTTGAGCTGAACAAGCGTTATGGCTTTACCAAGTTTGTGATCGTTGTTCCGTCCGTGGCCATCAAGGAAGGCACCAATAAAACGCTGCAAATTACCCGCGACCATTTTGAGAGCCTGTATCCTGGGGCCAAGGGCTATGAGTTTTTTCAATATGATTCCTCCAAACTCGGCCAAGTGCGTAATTTTGCCACGAGTCCGGCTATCCAGATCATGGTGGTGACAGTCGGCGCTATCAACAAAAAGGACGTAAACAACCTTTATAAAGACAGCGAGAAAACCGGCGGCGAAAAACCTATCGACCTGATTAAAGCAACGCTTCCCATCATCATCGTCGATGAACCGCAAAGCGTCGATGGCGGCTTGCAGGGGCAGGGGAAACAGGCGCTAGCCGCCATGAACCCGCTGTGCACGCTGCGTTATTCGGCGACCCATGTGGACAAACACAATCGGGTGTTTCGTCTCGATGCCGTGGATGCTTACGAACGCAAGCTGGTCAAGCAGATTGAAGTCGCCTCCCTTCAGGTCGATGGCGGTCATAACAAGGCTTATGTGAAACTGCTGGGCGTGAGCAACAAGCGCGGTGTTATCTCTGCACAAGTTGAACTGGATGTTCAACGCGGGGCGCATGTTCGCCGCAAACCCATGACCGTTCAGGATGGTGACGATCTGGAACAGACCACAGGCCGAGCCGTTTACGCCAATTGCCGGGTCGGGGAAATTCGTTGTGAAAAGGACAATGAATGGGTCGAACTGAAAACGCCAGGCGGCGAGCATTGGTTACGGATCGACCAAGCGATCGGCGATGTGGATGCCGACGCACTTAAACGGTTGATGATCCGGCGCACGATCAAAGAGCATTTAGATAAAGAACTGCGGCTGCGCCCACAGGGAATTAAAGTTCTGAGCCTGTTTTTTATCGATGTTGTGGACCATTACCGACGCTGTACCGCCGACGGTGTGCGCGAAAAAGGTAAATATGCGCTGATGCTCGAGGAAGAATATCGGCGTCTGGCGGCGCATCCCAACTATCAAAGCCTATTTAATGAAGTGGACTTGAGCGCCGAGCCTGAAGCAGTGCATGGCGGCTATTTTTCCATTGATAAAAAAGGCGTTTGGTCGGACACAGCCGAAAACAATCAAAATAGCCGTGACAATGCCGAACGGGCTTACAGCCTGATTATGCGGGAAAAAGAAAAGCTGCTTAGTTTCGACACCAAGCTCAAGTTTATCTTTTCCCATTCAGCATTGCGCGAAGGCTGGGACAACCCCAATGTTTTCCAGATTTGCGCCTTGCGTGAGATGGGAAGCGAGCGCGAGCGGCGGCAAACTATCGGGCGCGGCCTACGCCTATGCGTCAATCAAAATGGTGAGCGTATTCGGGGTTTTGACATCAACACCTTGACCGTCATCGCCACGGAGAGCTACGAGGAATTCGCCGAAAACCTGCAAAAAGAGATCGAGGCCGATACCGGTATCCGCTTCGGCATCGTGGAAAAACACCAGTTTGCCGCTATTGCCGTGACCGATGCGACGGGCAAAACCCAGCCATTAGGCGTGGCGCAGTCCGAGGAACTCTGGAGCCATTTAAAAGAGACGGGCTATCTGGATGCCAAGGGCAAGGTTCAGGATGCCTTGCGTAAAGTGCTTAAGGACGGTTCGCTAACCTTGCCGGAAGCCTTCTCCGCGCAACTGCCACAGATCAAAGAAATCTTGCGCAAGCTGGCCGGAAAGCTGGAAATAAAAGATGCCAACGAGCGGACACAGGTGAAAACACGGCAGGCCATCCTGCACGGCGAACAGTTCAAGGCTTTGTGGAACCGAATTAAACACAAGACCACTTACCGGGTGCAATTCGACAATGAAAAATTGCTGAAAAATTGCGCTCAGGCCATCTGCCATGGTCCGCCCATCACCAAAACACGGGTCAATATTCGCAAAGCCGATCTTGCCATTGGCAGGGGTGGAGTCATCGCAGAAGAAACCGCTACGGGCGCATCCATCACGCTGGATGAAAGAAATAGTGAGCTACCCGATATTCTGACGGACTTGCAGGACAAAACCCAGCTTACCCGCCGCAGTTTGGTCACGATCCTGAATGACAGCAACCGACTGGATGACTTTGCCCGTAACCCGCAGCAGTTCATCGAGCTGGCCAGTGAATCCATCAACCGCACCAAGCGCCTCGCCCTGGTGGACGGCATCAAGTATCAACGCATCGGCGATGAACAGTATTATGCTCAAGCCCTTTTCGAGCAGGAAGAATTAACCGGCTATCTAAAAAATATACTGGCCGTCGAAAAATCTGTCCATGAGTATGTCGTCTATGACTCCGGTGGAGTTGAGCGCAGTTTCGCCGAACAACTGGAAAAAAACGAATCCGTCAAGGTCTATGCCAAGCTGCCCGGCTGGTTTAAGGTTCCTACACCGCTAGGCAGCTACAACCCTGATTGGGCGGTGTTGATTGAGCTAGACGGTGCTGAACGCCTCTATTTTGTCGTGGAAACCAAGGGCAGTCTCTTTACGGACGACCTACGCGATAAAGAAAGCGCCAAAATCAAATGTGGCGAGGCGCATTTCGAGGCTTTGGCTATCGGTGAGAACCCAGCGCGGTTTGTTAAGGCCACTAAACTTGAAGATGTGATGGCGCATAGCGGATGACAAACCATCCACTTAAATGCGAATTAAGAGCTAACGCGTAAAAAATTCCAAAAAAAACATAGCGGCAGCCAATTTACCGAGCACCGGATTTTGCCGGGATTAGCCCGACATTTCGGCAGTAGATGAAGGAGCGAGACGGTAAGCCGAAAGTTGGCAATGTCGGGCATAAAAAGCATGCCCGACCTACAGCTTTGCCGGCGCCAAAGATAAGTAACCCGCCTGCGGGTGCGGAAACCGGCTTTAATAAACCGGTGCAAAACCTTGCGATGCTTAGGCAAGTAGTAATAGCCTGTGTAACATCAGTTAACTATCTAGGAATCGTCTTAAAATGCTCGTGAGTAGCGCATGCTGAACCCAGTCGACAACACTGCCAACGCGCCAGAACCCAGTAAAACGCCGGCCTATCGGTTCTGCGTAGCACCCATGATGGACTGGACCGACCGGCATTGCCGCTATTTTCACCGCCTGTTGACCCAACACGCCTTGCTTTACACGGAAATGGTCACCACCGGGGCGTTGCTTCATGGCGACTATCGGCATATCTTGCGCTACAACCCAGAAGAACACCCGCTAGCCCTGCAATTGGGCGGCTCCCATCCGCGTGACTTGGCAGTGTGCGCCAAAATGGCCGAGGATTTCGGTTATGACGAAGTCAATTTGAATGTCGGTTGCCCCAGTGACCGGGTGCAAAACGGCCGCTTTGGTGCCTGCTTGATGGCGCAGCCCCAATTGGTGGCGGACTGCGTGGCAGCGATGGCAGGAGCGGTGCGGATTCCGGTGACGGTAAAAACCCGCATCGGCATCGACGACCAGGACAGCTACCCGGAATTGGCCCATTTTATCGCCACCGTCGCCGAGGGCGGCTGCCGGTGCTTTATTGTCCATGCCCGCAAAGCTTGGTTGAGCGGCTTGTCGCCGAAGCAAAACCGGGAGGTGCCGCCGCTGCGTTACGACGTGGTTTACCGGCTTAAAGCCGATTTCCCCACCCTTACCGTTATTTTGAACGGCGGCTTGACCTCGCTGGATCACAGTGAAGCAGTCCTGCCCCGGGTTGACGGCGTCATGGTCGGACGTCAGGCTTACCACAACCCGTACCTGCTTGCCGACGTGGATCGGCGCATTTTTGCCGACAACCGGCCTGTAATGACCCGGGCGGAACTGGCGGTCCAACTATTGCCGTATCTGCGCCAAGAATTGGCGACCGGAATACGGCTAAACAGCCTGGTTAGGCACGCCATCGGCTTGTTTCATGGCCAGCACGGGGGCCGGGCCTTCCGCCGCCACTTAAGCGAAAACGCCAGCAAGCCCGGCGCGGACGAATCGGTGTTGTTGCACGCCTTAACTTTCACCCGTCATGCGGTATACTGACCAGCCTTTTTTTTATTTTAGAGAAACGAACGGCATGGAAGAACATTTTGCCCAAATTATTGCCGGCATTGGCGAAGACTTAAGCCGCGAAGGTTTGCTGGACACCCCGAAACGGGCCGCCGCCGCCTTTAAGTTTTTAAACAACGGCTATCAAAAAAACCTTGACGATTTATTGAACAACGCCATCTTCACCGCTGAAACCGAGGACATGGTAATTGTCAAAAACATCGAGCTGTACTCCCTGTGCGAACACCATTTGCTGCCGTTCATCGGCAAGTGTCATATCGGTTATTTGCCGCAGGGCAAAGTTTTAGGCTTGTCAAAAGTTGCCCGGATTGTCGATATGTACGCCCGCCGCCTGCAAATTCAGGAAAAACTTACCAAACAAATCGCCGACACCGTAGAAAACGCCATCAATGCCCGGGGCGTGGCCGTGGTCATTGAAGCCAAGCATTTGTGCATGATGATGCGCGGCGTGGAAAAACAAAATTCCGTGATGACCACCTCGGTGATGACCGGCGTGTTCCGCAAAGATTTAAGCACCCGATCCGAATTTTTAAACTTAATCAACCGCCAATGACGCCATGAACCCAACTAAAACGGGACTGTTGCTGGTCAACTTAGGTTCGCCCACCGCACCCACCACGGCTGCGGTGCGGAAGTTCTTACGGGAATTTCTGGGCGACCCCCGTGTGGTTAACCTGCCCAGGCCGCTTTGGTGGCTGATCCTGAACGGCGTTGTCCTGCCTTTCCGCCCGGCCAAATCGGCCCATGCCTACCAAAGCATCTGGGATCAGGAACACGGCTCGCCGCTGACTTTTTACACCCGCAGGCTGGCGGAAAAAATGGCCGCCCACTTGGCGAAAGACGGCATCGTGGTCGATTATGCCATGCGCTACGGCGAACCGTCGCTGGCGACACGGCTGCGGCAATTTAAAGAACAAGGCGTTGCCGACATTACCGTACTGCCGCTTTACCCCCAATACTCATCGACCACCACCGCTTCCGTTTACGACGACTTGGTCAAGGAACTGAACCGCTGGCGGCATTTGCCCAGTGTGCAATTTATCAGCGATTACCACCAGCATCCCGGCTACATTGCCGCACTGGCGGATTCAGTCCGGCAACACTGGCGCGAACACGGCCAAAACCCCTTGCTGCTGATGTCTTTTCATGGCCTGCCGGAACAATTGAGCAAATGGGGCGACCCTTATGAGCAGCAATGCCATAAAACCGGCACTTTGCTGGCCGAGCAATTGGGCCTGCAACAAAGCCAATGGCGGGTGGTGTTCCAATCCCGTTTTGGCAAGGCCGAATGGCTGAAGCCTTACTGTGTCGATACTTTGCAGGCGTTGCCAAAAACCGGCATCACCGACGTCGATTTGGTGTGCCCCGGTTTTGCGGTGGATTGTTTGGAAACACTGGAAGAAATCGCGGTGGCCAATCAAGAGGTGTTCAAAGCGGCTGGGGGCTTAACCTACCGCTACATTCCGGCACTGAACGATAGCGACAGCCAAGTTAAGGCACTCAGCGAGCTGTTAAAACGGCAACCCTAGACTACAGTTAAGCGGTTTCCAGACACACCGGTTACTGACAGGGTTTCCCCAAAACAACAATAACAGGCTGAAACCATGAAAAAAACCCTACTGCAAACCTGGCAAGACCTGCCCTGGCCGGCCATAACCGCCACAAAACCCTTGCCCACCGGCGAGGGCGTGATTGATCAGGCCGCTTTCGACACCATCGAGGTGGACAAGCTGTTCGAGTCCGTCAATTATGCCCGCACCACGGTCGGTCAAGCGGTGCTGTACCGCACCTTAGCCCAGCCCTTGTCTGATTTGGCCGCCATCAAAGCCAAGCAAGCGGCGGTACAGGAATTGCAGGACAACCCCGGCCTGAGAGAAACCCTCACCACGTTGGTCGAGCAAGCCGCAAGCCACGAACCCGACTTTTACCGCTTGTTGTTCGGCAAATTCTTAAGCGCCTTCGAGCCCGTGCGCGAACACGATGAAATCGAAGGCTATGGTTATGTCCGTTACCGGCGGGCACTGCGTTTTATGCAAGATTTAGTGGCCCAAGCAGGCCAGTGCAGACAACCGGAAAGCCACTATTTACAAGACCTGGTCGCGGCCATCACCGCATTTGCCGGTAGCCGCGAATACGCCTTGATGACAGGGCCGGTTTACATCACCGAAAACGGCCTGCAATCTAAGGAAGAGCGGCGCCAAGCCTGGTGGTTGCCGGCCATTGTTTTTAAGCCGCGCCTGTTTAAACCGCTGTTGTTGGTTCTCGCTTTAGCCGGCTATGGCTTGCTGAAATACCTTGCCCCGCAGGTGCTCGCCGTGCTCCCGAGCTTTGCCCCGCTGTTTGCTCCGTTGTTGCTGGTGTACTTCCCCCTGATCGGCAATTTTGACCGTGACCATGCCATCAACCCGTTGCGGCAACTGTTTAAAAACGCGCCCGCCGTCGGCGCAACCTTGGATGCGCTGGGGCAATTGGATGAATTGCTGTCCATCCTGAAATTTAAGGAACAGTTCGGCCATGCCGTGGCGTTGCCGGTTTTACTTGACGGCACCCACCACCGCATTAACGTCACCGACGCCAAAAACCCGGTGCTGGCAAAAAACAACTCGGATTATGTCGGCAACGACCTGGTGTTGGATGACGACAAACTGGTCCTGGTCACCGGCCCTAACAGCGGCGGTAAGACGGCGTTCTGCAAGACACTCACCCAGTTGCAGTTGTTGGCCCAAATCGGCGCGTTTGTGCCCGCACAAACGGCCACCCTGACGGTAGCCGACCGTATTTTTTACCAATGCCCGGAAATCAGCCACCTCGGTGACGGTGAGGGCCGCTTTGGCACCGAGCTGAAACGGACGAAAGCAATATTTTTGGCCAGTACGCCCAGAAGCCTGGTGGTGTTGGACGAATTGTCGGAAGGCACTACCTTTGAGGAAAAAATGGAATCTTCACAAAACGTGCTGAACGGCTTTTACCGCAAGGGCAACAGCACCGTTTTGATTACCCACAACCACCAATTGGTCGATCTCTTCGCCAACCAAGGCATAGGACAAGCCCTGCAAGTGGAATTTGCCGGCGACCAGCCGACGTACCGGATCATCCCCGGCATTTCAAGGGTCAGCCACGCCGACAGGGTGGCGAAGAAAATCGGTTTTTCCAAAGAAGACATCGAGCATTACCTGGAGGGCACACCATGAAACTAGGCACGCCGCTTTCAGCCACCGCGACCAAAGCACTGTTGCTAGGCAGCGGCGAACTGGGCAAAGAACTGGCCATTGCCCTGCAACGCTTGGGCGTTGAAGTCATCGCCGCAGACCGCTACGCCGCCGCCCCGGCCATGCAGGTAGCGCACCGCAGCCATGTGCTGGACATGACCGATGCCGAGGCGGTAAAAAAACTGGTCGCACAGGAACAACCGAACTGCATCATCCCGGAACTGGAAGCCATCGCCACCGATGCCTTAGCCGAGATAGAAGACAGTGGCCTGTGTACGGTTGTACCTAACGCTCAAGCCGTGCAACTGACCATGAACCGCGAAGGCATTCGGTTGGTAGCAGCCAAACATTTGCAGGTGCCGACCTCCCACTACGCATTCGCAGACACGTTTGCACAACTAAACGATGCAGTCAGTCAAAACATAGGCTATCCCTGCTTGGTCAAGCCCACCATGTCGTCATCCGGCAAAGGCCAGTCTAAAGTCGATACGCCTGCTCAACTTCAAACGGCATGGGATTACGCCAAGGCTTCGGGGCGGGTCGACACGGGTAAGGTTATCGTCGAGTCGATCATCAACTTTGATTTTGAAATTACCTTGCTGACCGTCCGCGCCCTAGGTAGCAACGGCGAGGTGAAAACCTATTTTTGTGCGCCCATCGGCCACCGGCAAGAGGCGGGCGATTACCGCGAAAGCTGGCAACCGCAGGCCATGATTCCAGATGTTTTAGCAAGTGCCCAAACGATTGCCCGAAAAATCACCGATACCCTGGGCGGTTTGGGCGTGTTCGGCGTAGAATTGTTCGTTAAGGGTGAGCAGGTCTGGTTCAGCGAAGTCAGCCCTAGGCCGCATGACACCGGCATGGTGACTCTGGTCACGCAGCAACAAAATCAATTTGAGCTGCATGCCCGCGCTTTATTGGGATTGCCGGTTGACACGCGGCTGCGTAGACGCGGTGCCAGTGTGCCTATTTTAAGCCCGGCAGCAATAAGGAATCCTGTTTATCACGGCTTAGACAAAGCACTTGCGGTACCCGACAGCGAAATCCGCCTGTTTGGCAAGCCACAAGCCTATGTTAACCGGCGCATGGGGGTTGCTTTAGCCACCGCAGACACGGTGGATGAAGCGAGGATTAAAGCGGCATTTGCCGCCAACTTGATAACCATAAAACCTGACTAATTAGGTGTTAACATGTTGAAAATATGTGTTTTTTTGGTTTTTGTAGGGTTCTTCGGCGAGGCTGCCGCCGGCACTATTTACAAATTTGTCGACAACCAAGGCCATACCTACTACACAAACCAGCCCAAAAACGCCTACAAATACACCGACAGCGACGGCAGCTCTTATTATGCCGACGAACCAAGAAACAGCATTTACAAAACCATTTTCAAATTCAGAACCTACACGGCAAAAGATTTTCCCCGGCGTACCTTAAGGCAGGCCTCCAGCAATAAAAAACGCTATGCCGAGCTGATTGAACAAACCGCCAACAAATACAACATAGATCCCAATCTGGTTCATGCTGTTATCCAAACCGAATCCGCCTACGATGCCCATGCGGTTTCCTCGGCGGGTGCCGTCGGCCTCATGCAGCTCATGCCGGCCACCGCCCGCCGCTTTGGCGTCACTGACCGCAACGACCCCAACCAAAATCTCGAGGGCGGCATTCGTTACCTGAAACACCTCATCAATTTATTCGAGGACAACCTGCGGTTGGCTGTGGCAGCCTACAACGCCGGAGAAAATGCCGTTATGAAGTACGGCTACGCCATCCCGCCCTATCCTGAAACCCAAAATTATGTCAAACAGGTGCTGGCCTTGTACAAACGGTAGCCAGAATACGGCCCTAAATCTTAAAAAGCCCCAAAATTTTAAGGCAGGCGCACTGGTTGCCGCCGCTGCGGCTTTTTAAAAAAATACCGCACGGCATTTTTCGTAAGCCGTTATGCAGCACTTGCGTCAGCGCGTTAACCTTCCCTGATGCCCCCCCCCTAAACTTCAAGGCCTGCGGTTAACCACTACCAAGGATTGGTGTACTGGGATTTGCTCTTTGCCATCTAAACCCACCGTCTCGACCTCAATACCGCTGTCGGCCGCGCTGGCGATGAAATCATGCAGCGTTTCTACAATGTCACGGTCGATAAACTTAGCCATACTGGCATCGATGGTCACGCGGCTGCCGCCTTCTATCATGAGTATGAAGCGACGCAATAAGGCTTTATTCAAAAAAGAAACATCTTTGTTCAGCAACAAGGTGTAGTGCGAACCGTCCTGAATTAGGGTGATCGCAGCGTGGTAGTTAGTCTTGATAACAAAAAACAAACCGATCGCCATACCTAGGGCCATGCCTTGCAACAAATCCGTCGCTAAAATGGCCGCGACCGTGAGGATACACGGTAAAAACTGACTCATGCCCTGGCGGAAGCGGCCAATAAACAACGCGGGTTTGGCCAATTTATAGCCGGTGTGCAGTAAAATCGCTGCCAAACTGGCCAATGGGATGGTATTTAAATACCTGGAAAAAAACAGCACACTGAGCAACAGCAGTACACCATGAAAAAAACAGGACAAACGGGTCTTGCCACCGGCGTTGATGTTGGCGGAACTGCGCACGATGACCGCTGTAATCGGCAGGCCACCCAAAAAACCGCAGACCATATTGCCCAACCCTTGGGCTTTTAATTCCTGGTCGGTGGAAGCTAGGCGTTTTAGCGGGTCCAGTTTATCGGTAGCCTCAAGGCTGAGTAAGGACTCCAAGCTGGCAATAATGGCAATGGTCACGGCCACTTGGTAGGTGGCTAGCTTGCCAAAATACTGGTAATCCGGGAATAAGAAATGATCAAAAAAATCAGTCGGCTCCTGTGTTACAGGCAACGCCACCAATTGAGTAGCGTCCAGTTGCCACTGTGGATGCAACCAGGCCATCAAGGTATTGCAGCTAACTCCCCACAGCACGGCCACCAACGGTCCTGGGATAAATTTGAAGGCCGGTTGTTTTTTAATAGCAGGGGTATCCCAAATCATTAAAATTAACAGGGCCACCGCACCAATAATGACAGCGCCTGGGCTAACTCGGTAAAAAGCCGCCAAGAAATCAAAAAAACCGGCTTCAGTTGCTGCCATCAGATAGTCTTCGTCGCGTTCGCCGTCGCCCTGGTAGCCGATGGCATACGGCAGTTGCTTGGTAATAAGAATCAACCCGATGGCCGCCAACAGGCCATCAATGACCGCCGCCGGAAAAAACGCCCCGATCACCCCCGCGCGCAAAAAACCTAACGCCAATTGAATGCCGCCGGCAATGATGCAGGCCACCAGCAGGCCCTGGAAACTGCCCAAGGTTTCAATGGCGTTGGCTACGACCATTGCCAAACCGGCGGCAGGGCCTGAAACGCTGACCTGAGAGCCGCTCAACCAAACCACCACTAAACCGCCCACAAAACCTGCGATCAGCCCGGAGAACAGAGGTGCCCCGGAAGCCAGAGCAATACCTAAACACAGTGGCAAAGCCACCAAAAAAACTACAATCCCGGCAGGCAAATCGTCCTTGAGGTGCTGCGTGTAATACCGTACCTGTTTGTGCGTCATCGGCTATCCTCTAGTTTTGTTTCCATTGTTTGAGTGCAGGGCTTTGATCCGGTGGTCGGATTAATCGTTGTTGGTGTTTCTCGCATAAGTCAGACGCTTCATTAGGGGGGCGATTTTTTGGTAACGGCTGCAGTTACGGCAATGAACCCGCCCTATGCGCGCGGTGATGGCCTAGGTCAGGTCCTGTCAGTTGCGGGTGTCCGCGTTGTCATTGACAGCAATGACCAACGGGGGCGTGTATGAACGGGCACAAAAACAATCCGGTGCCGAACACGACCTTGTTTGCGTAACTGGGGGTGTTTTTTCATGCTGATAACTGCTAGGCGGTAAGCGCAACGCTCCGACGGTTGTCACAAGGGTTTGGTTGTTGGGTTAGGGGCACTGATGCGGTTGGCAATTTCGTTTTATGTGGTTAAGGCACAGCGTGCACTTGTTTACGGTGGGATACCGGCAGCGTTTTTATTTTCAGGCTCTTAAAATTAGCTGTTCAGCGTGCTGTTTGGCTTGTTCTAATTCGGGTTTTCCCGTTTGTTGTTGTAAACGGCTAAATTTAGCCGGCAGTGGGCGTATTTTACCGATGATGCCACTTAAATCCTTCCCGATTTTACGGGTAGTTAACAAGTGATAAAGCCCAGCCTTGCGCGTAGCAACAGTTAATTTCTCGGCCATCCGTTGATGATGGGGCAGCGGACGCTCCAGCGCTGTTACTAAATCATGTGCACGGTTTGTTGCCCATTTTAGAAAAGCAGTCACGGCCGGTTATTCCCCTTAGTGTGGCCTGGGTTTTCAGTTATCTTGCTGTGCAACAGGTCAAGTGCCACTAAAAAATACCGTCGATAAAAGCTTAAGCGGATGTTGTCAGAATATGCGAAACAGCCAGTGGTAAAAATAGCACAGACGGTAAGCTCGGACAGCCCTGCTATTTTAATAACAGGGGCTTCACGGTATGCTATCAGGCATTATCATCTTGAGTGTTAACCCGATGCCTACGCTTGCTCCCCAAGACCCTAAAAATTTGTCTTGGAAAAATTACCTAACGCTGTGCAAACCGAACGTGGTGCTGGAGATGTTGTTTACGGCCTTAGTTGGGATGTTGCTTGCCGTTCCGGGTATGCCGCCTTTGACTACCGTTTTCTACGGTATTACGGGCATTGCCTTAGCGGCGTCGTCTGCCGCCGCCATCAACCATTTCATTGACCGCAAGGCCGATGCACAAATGGCGCGCACCGAAAACCGCCCCTTGCCCAAGGGCCAGCTAAGTGCCGCCAGTGTGCTGGTTTTTGCCGTGGTGCTTGGGGTTTTGTCGATGCTGTTGCTGGTGTTGATGGTCAATGTCTTGACTGCGGTGCTGACATTTTTGTCGCTATTTGGTTATGCCATTGTGTATACGCTGTATCTGAAGCGGGCAACTCCGCAAAATATCGTGATTGGCGGTGCTTTTGGGGCGACTCCACCGCTGTTGGGCTGGGCGGCTGTGACCGGCAGTGTCCATCCCCATGCCTTGTTGTTGGCATTGCTGATTTTTGTCTGGACGCCGCCGCATTTTTGGGCTTTGGCTATTGCCCGCAAGGATGAATACGCCAAAGTCAACATCCCCATGCTGCCGGTGACTCACGGCGTCGAATTCACCCGCTTGCAAATTTTGCTCTACACCATTTTGTTGTTAATAGCCAGTTTGTTGCCTTATTTGACAGGCATGAGCGGCTTGCTTTACTTGGCGGGTGCGGTTCCGTTGGGTTTGTTTTTCATCTATTTAGCGGTGCTGATGATGCGGACTAAAAGCAACAAGACCGCTATGCAGACCTTTGGCTATTCGATTGTCTACATTACCGCACTGTTCGCCGTGCTGTTAATCGATCACTATTTCAAATTTAGCTTATGAGTTTGCGCCATCACGAACACACGCCCGTACCCGAGCATCCGTTTGCGCCGTACGTCCGCATCTTGGGTAAAGGCAGGAAAGGCTCTAGGCCTTTAACCCAAGAAGAAGCCTGTCAAGCCATGCGTATGATTATGGCAGGCCGGGTGTTGCCCGAACAACTGGGTGCATTTTTGATGCTGATGCGGGTGAAAGAAGAAACCCCTGAAGAATTAGCCGGGTTTGTCCGGGCTGTGCGCGAGGCTTTTGATTTTACTCCCGGTTGTGCAGTGGACCTAGATTGGCCCACTTATGCGGGCAAGCGGCGGCATTTGCCGTGGTTTTTGTTATCGGCTTTGTTGCTGGCCGAAAATGGCACCGCTGTTTTTATGCACGGGGCAGCCGGCCACACGGCGGGTCGTCTGTACACCGAAGACGCACTTTCGGCCTTAGGGCTGAGGGCGGCCGACTCCGTTGACATGGCGTGTCAGCAATTGGCGGCAGAGGGCTTCAGTTACCTACCTTTGCAACAATTTTGCCGAAAACTGCAGGACATCATTGAGTTGCGCCCGATAATGGGATTGCGCTCGCCGGTGCATACCTTGGTACGGCTATTAAATCCGTTTGCCGCCGACTGTAGCATTCAAGGTATTTTCCATCCCGGCTACCGCCCCGTGCATCAGCAGGCTGCGGCTTTGTTGGGGCAACCGCATATGGCGGTGTTGAAGGGCGAAGGCGGCGAAACCGAACGCAATCCCGACATGGACTGTCTGGTGCAAAGCGTCCACAACGGCGCGTTGACGGATGAGCTTTGGCCAGCGGTGTTCGCCCGTCGCCATGTCAAGGCGGAACACTTGCAGCCTGAACAACTGGCACTGCTGTGGCGGGGGGGCTGGCAGGATGAATTTGCCGAAGCTTCGGTTGTAGCTACCGCAGCTGTGGCTTTGCGGCTGTTAGGCAAAGCGGAAAATCAGCCGCAGGCGCACGCTTTAGCCAGGCGCTATTGGCATGAGCGCAACAAAGACAAATACCCTGCGCGTTAAGGTTAGGCCGCGGCCGGGTTGGTGCTGGTCTTTACGATGGCGGAACAGCGGCTAATTTACCGGCGATGCACTAAGACGGTGTTTTTTTCTTAAGAATCACCGTGCCGTTGCCCAAAAATAGGTCAAAACGATGTGTCTTAAGTTTTTTGCAATCCGAACTTATTTATAATCCTTTGATTTTATTTGTTGTTTTTTTTGGCACTGATAATGCTTATCTTTTTAGCAAAATCGGTTGTTTGTTCAGGTCGTGGTGTTTGGTGCCGTTTGGCGCTCTATTTTTCTCCAGATAGGGCGCTTTTTTTTGCGCTAAAAATGGCGAATGCTTGGACGGTGTGTCGCTCGATGGGTTGCCGCCCAGTGTCCACCGATTGGTGTACCGTATTGCTTTCAAGCCGACAAGCCAAAAGCCCATTCCAGCAGTAAACCTAAGGTGTGAGCAGTGCAACGAACCGGGTGCTATTTTCCGAGGTGTCCAAATCGACAAACAAGACCGGCAATTTCTAGCAAGCTAGGGGGTGAGCGGTTTCATGCTGGGTGTGGGTTGCTTTTGACAAGTTAGGCATGAACGATTACAGCGATAGGGTGCGAAGTTGGTGTTCGCGTTGTTTTGCGTTGTCAAGAAATCTAAGTCGCTGTTCGGTGCTGGCAGCCATCCATTCGGTGATTTCTTTTAGGGAACGGAAGCAGCCAAGGCAAATATCCTCGTTGTTAAGGCAGCATTTGTTTTGGCATGGCGATGCCACCATTGCTAACTCAGGTTTCATGGAAAAGCCAATAAATTATCCAGTTTGTGTTGACGATCCAGTGTTTGCAGGTCGTCAAACCCCCCTATATGAAAGCCGTTGATGTAAATTTGCGGCACCGTTCTGCGTTGGGTTTTTTGTTGCATTTCTTCTCTTAGTTCGGGCGTGGCGTCAATGTTGATCTCTTTGTAGGGGAGCATTTTTTTTTCGAGCAAGCGTTTTGCCATTGTGCAATAAGGGCAAGAAGTTGAGGTGTACATCAGTATATCGGGCATCGGCGGTCTCTATTTGCTAAAATGTCCGGATTTTATCCGTAAACTTTTTTTCGTTCAACTGAATTGGGCTTGCGGCGTGTTGAGTAAGCCCATTTCTGGCGGGTATGTAGGCTTGGCCGCTGTTGTCGGTTAGCGGATAACGGCTGTTGCGTCTAAAAATCAAGCGGTTGTTTAAGAATTTCAGGCGTGAGCGAATCGTTTTTTATAGTAATTTGGGAGGCGTAAATGGAGGATGTACCGGCAGATTTGCGTTACACACGGGAGCACCTCTGGGTGCGGGTGGAAGGCGATGGTTTGTTGCGAGTAGGTATCACTGATTTTGCCCAACAACAGCTTGGGGATTTGGTGTATGTGGATTTGCCGCGATTGGGGCGTACTGTTTTGACTGGCGAGCAATGTGTTGTGGTTGAGTCGGTTAAAACGGCATCAGAGTTGACTAGCCCGGTAACGGGCGAGATCGTCGCAGTCAATGACGGGTTAGGTGATGATCCGGCGCAAGTTAACGAGACACCTTACAAGGCTTGGATTTTTTGTGTAAAGGCGGATGATTTGTCTGTGCTTGAAAATTTGATGAATCATGCGGTGTATCAACAATTTATCGAACAATAAGTTTTTTTATTCAATGATATGGCTAAGCAAAATGCAAAAGGCTTAAGGCGTTTGATTAGGGCTTGTTTTTTTTCGGCATCGGGTTTTAAAGCTACTTGGCAACACGAGGAAGCGTTTCGGCAGGAGGTTGTTCTTTTTTGTGTAACCACCCCCTTAGCTTTTTGGTTGGGTAACTCGCCGGTTGAAAAAGTGTTGTTGATAGGCAGTATCGTGCTAGTGATGCTGGTGGAGTTGCTAAACTCTGCGGTGGAAGCGGTTGTTGATAGGGTGGGGCACGAACAGCACGAGCTGTCAGGTAGGGCTAAGGACATAGGTTCTGCGGCTGTGACTATGGCGTTGGCTTGGGCGGCGTGTACCTGGTTGTTAATTTTGTTTGGCTGATTAGGTTAAATCTGATGAGAGCATTGATTTGCGGTTCTATGGCGTATGACACCATTATGGTATTCCATGACCAGTTTAAGCGTCACATTCTTCCAGAAAAAATTCACATTTTAAACGTGTCTTTTCTGGTGCCGACGATGCGCCGCGAATACGGCGGCTGTGCGGGTAATATCGCCTACAATTTAAATCTTTTGGGCGAACAGCCGTTAATTGTGGCTACAGTAGGTCATGATTTTGAGCCTTACAGCCAATGGCTATGCCAAAACGGTTTGTCCAGCGAGTGTATCCGTATCATGGATAACCACTATACGGGGCAAGCGTATATCACCACCGATGAAGAGGGCAATCAGATAACCGCTTTTCATCCCGGCGCGATGAATTTCTCACATTTAAATTCGATACCTCAGGCAGATGAATTTAGTATTGGGATTGTGTCTCCCGATGGTAAGGAAGGTATGCTGCTGCATGCTGAACAGTGTTCTGACCAAGGCATTCCTTTTATTTTTGACCCTGGTCAAGGCATCCCCTTGTTTGACGGCAATGAATTGCTTCGGTTGATTGATCAGGCTACCTGGTTGACGCTGAACGATTACGAGTCGGAGCTTGTGCAGCAGCGTACTGGCTTGTCTTTGGCGCAAATAGCCGCAAGAGTAGGTGCCTTGATTGTTACGTTGGGCGGGCAGGGGTCAAGAATCTATACCAATGGCCAGTGCATCAATATTCCGCCTGCAAAATTGCTGGCGTTACGCGATCCGACGGGTTGTGGTGATGCGTACCGCGCCGGTTTGCTGTTTGGCTTGCTCAACGAGTTTGATTGGCAAACGACTGGCAGAATAGCCTCATTGATGGGGTCTATAAAAATTGAACACTGTGGCACTCAAAACCATAGTTTTAGCATGGATGTATTTAAAGCCCGGTTTCATGAAAATTTCGGCTTCTCGTTTTAGGGGGGGGCTATGTTGGCTAATAGCCGTCAATTTCTGGTTCGTCACCCTGATAGCGGTTGTACCTGGGATTTAAAGCAAAATTTCTCCCGTTTAATCCCGTCTTGAGAAGAGTCCCCTTGTGTTTTTTAGATGAAGAGCATCATTCAGAGTGAGAGCGTATAAAACAACAGGAGCGGCAAGAAAAATTAAGCTTCTAAAGAATTGGTCAGTGTTTTGGCGGGTGCAGTGTCAAACAGCGCGTCAGCTCTTTATGGTTTGTCAAAGAACCTTGACCTAAGCGGCTATAAAGTCAAGGCTTGGCGAGAAGTTAAGCTTGTGCTGGGTGAGCTTCACGAGGAGATTGCAGAAATATAAAGGAACGTTAGTGCTAAGAGCTGCAAGCAAAAAGACTTTCTATCGTTTTGCGTAGGTAAAGCGGCAAGTCGTTAAATCTGAAAAAGCCACGCATGATTGTGATTCGTCAGCGTTGGATAATTATTAAGCAAATCAATGGCATGATCCTTAGATGGTTCTTAAATTTTGGGGTGCTAACTAAGGTTTAGCCCGGCGACCCCGTCTATGAGCCAGTTGTCCGCTTCGTTTATGCCCGACTGGTCGTCACCTTTTCTGTAGGATATGCGGCATGCATACTTGTTGACCCCTTTCCCTTCGCCAGAGACTACGTTAGCCTCTAGGTTGATAAGGTACTGGTAGTTGCCAAGACTCCAGCTGTTAATGGGCTGGTCTGCAAATACCGCCTCCGTGTCGCTAGGTAATTTGGCGGCTATGTGGATTTTGCAATGACGGAATGCAATTTCTGTCAGATGGTTTGTTATAGGGATTTGACTTGCCTTGTCTTGGCTGTCAACCAAAAACAGGTCAGATTTTATTACGCTGTAAACAAATGGCATCACAACTTTTTGTTGTGTAAGAATTAGGACGGTTAAGCCGACTAAAAACAAAATGGCACTATACTTTTTCATATCGTATTCTTTTAACGGGTTGTTCTGGAGTGGGTGCGGTTATGCATGGCTAACTATGCGCGAAAAACCCTAGCAAGGCAATTCGCATCGCCGAAAAACTACCCTACCTTATACCGCTTAATTTAGAAATAAGAAAAAAAATGGGCAAAAGTTTTTGGCTTGACAAGGGTGGTTGAGCTGGTAGACTGTTTTCTCACCAAATTGACTTGGTGTTTTTTTTATTGGGGTAACTCAATAAAATTAGGGAAAAAGGATTTGTGACTATCGTTCTTGGGATAACCAAGATTTTAATTTTTAGGAGATAGAGATGGCAGCTACAACTGAATCAGTGAAAGCTGATGCTGCGGAAGCACCGCTGTTAAATAAAAGAAATTTGATTCTTGGCGTATTGCTGTATGTGGTTTTTTACGCTTGGGTTCGTTGGTATGAAGGTGTTTATGGCTGGTCAGCTGGCCTTGACTCTTTTGCACCAGAGTTCGAAACATACTGGATGAACTTCCTGTATATCGAATTTGTTTTGGAAGTCACTACTGCAGGTATTCTTTGGGGCTACTTGTGGAAAACCCGTGATCGTAAAGTAATGTCCATCACTCCTAGAGAAGAGCTGAGAAGACACACTACTCACTGGGTTTGGCTTACTTGCTATGCAACTGCTATCTACTATGGTGCAAGCTATTTCACCGAGCAAGATGGTACATGGCATCAAACCATTGTTCGTGACACAGACTTCACTCCAAGTCACATCATTGAGTTTTACTTAAGCTACCCGATTTACATCATCACCGGTTTTGCGTCTTTCTTGTATGCTAAAACCAGATTACCACACTACCAACAAGGCTTGTCTTTGCAGTACATGGTGTCTGTGATTGGTCCTTTCATGATTTTGCCAAACGTCGGTTTGAACGAGTGGGGACACACTTTCTGGTTTATGGAAGAGTTGTTCGTAGCTCCTTTGCACTACGGTTTCGTGTTTTTTGGTTGGGCCGCTCTGGGTATTTTGGGTGTTGTAAACACAGAAGTCCAAGCTTTATCAAAACTTCTGAAAAAAGACCTGGCCTAATCGGTACTAGGTTTTTTTGTTCACCATTGATAACTGTCTTTAATGCTGCTTGATTAGCTGAGTTTCTTGGTTTGATTGGGCGGCTATCAAAAGATGGTAATAAAAATAATTTAATTCCTTTAGGAGGTTAGCTAATGAGCGCATCTCAATCAGCTGTACGGTCACGCGCTGAAGCGGTAAAAGTTTCACGCATGTTTGACTGGTTTATTTTGTGGGCGATATTTTTTGTTGTGCTAGGTGGTTACCATATCCACTACATGTTGACTGGCGGTGACTGGGATTTCTGGTCCGACTGGAAAGACAGACGTCTGTGGGTAACAGTTGCTCCTATCGTAGCCATGACTTTTCCGGCTGCTGTTCAGGCTTGCCTGTGGTGGCGTTATCGTTTGCCGTTTGGAGCTGTAGTTTGTGTTCTAGGTTTGCTACTCGGCGAATGGATCAACAGGTACCTGAACTTCTGGGGTTGGACTTATTTTCCAGTAAACTTTGTTTTCCCATCAATCTTTATGCCAAGTGCTATCGTACTTGATGTGGTTTTGATGATGACTGGAAGTATGACAGCAACCGCAGTGTTGGGCGGTATGGCTTGGGGTTTGTTGTTTTACCCAAGCAATTGGGCTGTTATCGGACCATTGCACGTTCCTGTTGAGTACAACGGCATGATGATGACTTTGGCAGATTTGCAAGGTTATCACTATGTAAGAACTGGAACTCCTGAATACATCAGAATGGTTGAAAAAGGTACCCTGAGAACTTTTGGTAAAGACGTTGCTCCAGTATCAGCATTCTTCTCTGCTTTTGTGAGTATCTTGATTTACTTCTTGTGGCACTTCTTCGGTCGCTGGTTCTCCTCAACCGATTTTGTTAAATCCGCATAATAAACATAATTCGGGTGCTTGGTGATCCTAATTAGATACGATGTTACCCGAGATACTCTTGAAACAATAGATTCTCTATTATAGAGGAGGATATATGAAACTAATAAAAAACAACAAGGTTGTTAAGTTATCCTTTGTCGCACTGCTAATCACCGTTGCAGCAGCGATGTTTTACACCCCAACAGCTTCGGCTCATGGTGAGAAGTCCCAGGCTGCTTTCATGCGTATGCGTACCATTCATTGGTTCGACTTGAATTGGTCGAAGGAAGTGGTTCCAGTAAACGACACAATGACTATCTCCGGAAAGTTCTTTGTGTTTAGCGGATGGCCAGAAACTGTTGATAAACCAGAAGTGTCTTTTTTGAACATCGGTATTCCTGGTCCTGTGTTTATTCGTGCTGGATCTTGGATTGGCGGTCAAGCGGTTCCTCGTTCTGTTTCTTTGGAATTGGGCGAAACATACGACTTTAAAGTCTTGTTGAAAGCGCGTCGTCCAGGCGACTGGCATGTTCACACTATGCTGAACGTTCAAGGTGGCGGCCCGATTATCGGCCCTGGAAAATGGGTTACTATAACCGGCTCTATGAGTGATTTTGTAAACAACATCACGACTTTGACCGGTGAAACCATTAACCTGGAAACATACAACCTTGAAAACACTTACTTCTGGCATGCGTTTTGGTATGCCATCGGGTTGGCGTGGCTTTTCTACTGGGCTCGCAAGCCTATGTTTATTCCACGCAGCATAGCTGTTGAAGCCGGTAAAGCAGATTCTTTAATCACTGCTACCGACAAAAAAGTAGCTATGGGATTCATGGTTGGCGCCGTAGTTTTGGTTGCCGTATCTTACGCAAATACAGAAGAGCAATTCCCTGTAACAACTCCGTTACAGGCTGGTTTGTTGCGTGGCATCAAGTCAATTCAAATGCCTGCTCCAACTGTTTCTGTAAAAGTTGAAGATGCTACATACCGCGTACCCGGTCGTGCGATGCAAATGACTGTGACCATCACTAACAATGGTGATTCATCTATTCGTTTGGGTGAGTTTCAAACAGCAGGTGTGCGCTTTATGGATTCTGCTGTTGCTCAAGACGATACGGGTTATCCAGATGACCTTTTGGCTGAAGACGGTTTGACTGTAAGCGATAACAGCCCGTTAGCACCTGGTCAGACCAGAACCGTTAATATCACTGCGTCTGATGCTGCATGGGAAGTATACCGTTTAGCTGACTTGATTTATGATCCAGATAGCCGCTTCGCTGGTCTGCTGTTCTTCTGGGATGAGTCTGGAAATCGTCAAATGACTACTATTGACGCTCCGCTGATACCAACATTTATCTAACTTCAACGAAAAGAAAGTTAGAAGATAGAACATAAACCAAACTTAAGCCCCCATCCGCAAAGATGGGGGCTTTTTTTTGTGAAAATTGTGCACTGATCTACCCAGGCCTAAATCAAGAAAACTGGGGCATCAAGCTCTTTAAGCAATACAAATACAGGCACTTTGTAAACAGTGAGAAGTGGCTCAACATACCTGTTAATAATTTGGTTCGGGAGAGAGTCGCTATCAGCGTAAGGGTGCTGGTTGAGCTTCATTAAAAGTGACTACCTGATCCGGTTTTTGGCGGCAAACTGGATAAGTGAAATGGTCTAATAAAACCG
>DBNW01000043.1 GCA_002299425.1 Methylococcaceae bacterium UBA662
GGCGCGACGTCACCAACGGCATGAGCCAATACTCGCGCAACGAACGCAACGCCAACAGCGGCATCGTGGTGGGCATCACCCCTAACGATTACCCCGGCCACCCGTTGGCGGGCATCGGCTTGCAAGGCCGGCTGGAACGTCATGCCTTTGAATTGGGCGGCAGCAATTACTGGGCGCCTGGGCAATTGGTCGGCGATTTTCTGGCCAAACGGCCCTCTCGCCAATGGGGTAGCGTCTCGCCTTCCTACTTGCCGGGCGTGCATTTGTGCGACCTTAGCAGTGCCTTGCCCGAGTATGCCATTGCCGCCATCCGCGAAGCCTTGCCCGCATTCGCCAAAAAAATCCCCGCTTTTGCCCTGCCCGATGCTGTGTTGACCGGGGTCGAAACCCGCACCTCATCGCCCATCCGCATCGAGCGCGATAACCGCTATCAAAGCGTCAATACCCGGGGCCTGTACCCGGCCGGCGAAGGGGCGGGTTATGCCGGGGGGATTTTGTCGGCGGCGGTGGACGGCATTAAAGTGGCCGAAGCCGTGGCATTGGCTATCCTGGCCAGTAAGGGCTAACATCTGCCATCCTGTTAAAACCCCTTGAAATCATGGCTGAAAACACACTAAAAATTTTGACGTACAACATCCACAAGGGGTTTAACACCGGCAACCGGCAGTTTGTTTTGCACCAAATTCGCACGGCGTTGCAGATGACCCGTGCCGATGTGCTGTTCCTGCAGGAAACCCAAGGCGAACATGTGCATAAAAGGAAAAAAATTAGCGACTGGCCAGAAAAAACCCAATTCGAATTCATTGCCGAGGAAGTCTGGCCGTTTTACGCCTACGGCAAAAATGCCATTTACGACGCGGGCCATCATGGCAATGCCATTCTCAGCAAATACGAATTCTTAAGGTGGGAAAACATCAATGTTTCGCCGTTTCCCTGGGCCAGTCGCAGTCTGTTGCATGCCGTCATTAACATTCCGCCGGACAGGCGCGAAGTGCATGTTGTCTGCATCCATTTTGGCCTACTGGGCAGGGAGCGCCGTTTACAGGTCAACAAACTGTGCGAGCGCATCGACAGTCATGTCCCGCACGCTAGCCCTTTGATTGTGGCCGGGGACTTTAACGACTGGCTGGGGCGAGCGGAGCATTTGTTCTACGAACACTTAGGGTTGCAGGAGGTTTTTTTACAGAGCCACGGCCGTTATGCTAGGACTTTCCCTTCTTGGTTGCCGTTTTTGCAAATGGACCGGATTTATTACCGTGGCCTAAGACCCATCGCGTGTGAACGGCTGGCTCATGCGCCTTGGCACCGTCTGTCGGATCATGCGCCGTTAGTAACGGAGTTTGGCTTATGAAGCGAGAAAATCGTGCGCCGTTGCTGACCGTGCCTAACGTGTTGACGGGCTTTCGCCTAGTGGCCGCCCCGGTGTTGCTCTGGCAAGCCTTTCAGGGCTACCGAGCCGGGTTTTTGCTGTTGTTGGCGCTGTGTTTTTTGTCAGATTGGCTAGACGGCCTGGTCGCCCGTTTGACCGGGCAAGAATCAGAATTTGGTGCCACACTGGACAGTTGGGCGGACGTAACTTTGTACCTGACCGTCAGCCTGGCCTGTGGCTGGCTGTGGCCGGAAACGGTGGCCGCGCAATGGCCTTATGTGCTGATGGTGGTGGCCAGTTGCCTGGTGCCGGCCATCGTCGGATTGTGCAAATTCGGCCGCTTTACCAGCTACCACACCTGGGCGGTGAAATTCGCCGTGGCGGCGACGGCGGTCAGTTTGTACATTTTGTTGCTGGGCGGGCCGGCCTGGCCGTTTCGGTTGGCGGCCGTGGCCTGCCTTGTGGCGGCGGTCGAGGAAGTTGCCTTGACCTGGCTATTGCCTGAACCGAAATCTAACCTGCGATCCATCGGCGAGATACTGAAAAACCGTCGTGGTGGCGTAAAGTAACGGTTTTTCTCTCAGCGAGCGTTCATGCGGCATGAGCCGTAAAAACGGCTGCCAACAGGGGGTGGTACCCTTGCTACATGACACGGTTGCCGGTATGCTCGCGCCATGCAAATTCATTTGATCGCCGTGGGCGAGCGCATGCCCACTTGGGTTCAGCAAGGCTATGACGAGTACGCTAAACGCTTGCCCCGCGAATGCCGGCTGGTGCTTAAGGAAATCAGCCCGGGCAGGCGCGGTAAAAATGCTGATCTTGACAAGGCCGTCAAAGACGAAGGCGCGCGGATGCTGGCGGCGCTACCCGTCCCTGCCCGCGTGGTGGCCTTAGACATTCCAGGCCAAGCCTTAAGCACAGCGCAATTGGCCGCAGCCCTTAAGCACTGGTTGGCGGACGGGCAGCCGGTGGCTTTGCTGGTTGGCGGGCCGGAAGGCTTGGCCGAGGCAGTCAAGCGACGCAGCCAAGATTCGTGGAGTCTGTCCCACCTGACCTTACCGCATCCGTTGGTGCGCATTGTCATTGCCGAACAAATTTACCGCGCTTGGAGCCTTATCAACCACCACCCCTACCACCGCTAATGCCGGCAAACATTATTCTGGCCTCGGCTTCGCCGCGCCGCCTCGCCTTATTGCAACAACTTGGCATCGACTGCCTCGTACATCCTGTTAACTTGGACGAAACCCCCCGTGCGCATGAGCCGCCGTTGGCGTATGCACAACGCTTGGCAGCGGAAAAATCGGCGGCGGGTGCCGGTTGCGTCAACAGCCCGTTGCCGGTATTGGCGGCGGACACCGTTGTCGTGGTGGACGGTGTGGTGTTTGGCAAGCCGGCCGACGCTGAAGTGGCCGCGTTCATGTTGCGGCGACTTTCTGGTCGCAGCCATCAGGTCATTACCGCTGTTTCGCTGCGCGGCCAGCACCACGGGCAGGCGTTCAGCCGCACTAAGGTACGCTTTCGGGCTTTGTCGGCAGGTGAAATCCGCGCCTATTGCCAAACCGAAGAGCCGCTGGATAAAGCCGGTGCTTACGCACTGCAAGGCAAGGCCAGCATTTTTATCGCAGGCATAAGCGGCAGTTATTCGGGCGTAGTCGGTCTGCCGTTGTTTGAAACCGCGCACTTGTTGTCCGCAGAAGGGATTGTCGTTTTGCCATGAGTGAGGAAATTTTAATCAATGTTACCCCGCCTGAAACCCGCGTTGCCGTCATTGAAAACGGCATTTTGCAAGAGGTGGTCATTGAACGCAGCCGCGAACGCGGCCTGGTAGGAAACATTTACCAAGGCGAGGTATGCCGGGTTTTGCCGGGTATGCAGGCGGCTTTTGTCGACATAGGCCTGCCTAAAGCGGCGTTTTTGCACTTGTCGGACTTGTGTGCCCGCGATTTGGAGAAAAAAGGCTCGGAAAACATCGAACACTACCTGCATGAGGGTCAGTACATTGTGGTGCAGGTGGTCAAAGACCCGTTAGGCAGCAAGGGTGCCCGGTTGACCATGGAAATTTCCATCCCGTCCCGGTTTCAGGTGTACATGCCTTATGGTAACAATATCGGCATTTCTCAGCGCATTGAATGCGAGGCGGAACGGGCCAGGCTTAAGGCCTGCCTAGGTCGGTTCCGGCAAGAACAGCAATGCGGCGGTTTTATCGCCCGCACCGCAGCCGAATGCGTGGAGGAGTCGATTTTGGTGGCCGACATGCAGTTCTTGCTAAAGCTGTGGGAGTCCATTTTTGAAAAAATCAGCTCCGCTAAAGCCAAGCAATTTATCCACAAAGACTTGCCGCTGAGCGTCCGCACCTTACGCGATTTGTACAAGGAGAGTATTGAGCGCATTCGGGTCGACTCGCACGAAACCCATCAGCACCTGATCGAATTCGCCAGCGTTTTTGTCCCTGAAATTTTGCCCATCATCGAGCATTACACGGGCGAATGCCCTATCTTCGATATTTACAACGTCGAGGACGAAATCAAAAAAGCCCTAGAGCGCAAGGTAAAACTTAAATCCGGCGGCCATCTGGTATTCGACCAAACTGAGGCCATGACCACGGTTGATGTCAATACCGGCGGCTATGTGGGGGGGCGCAACCTGGAAGAAACTGTGTTCAAAACCAATCTGGAGGCGGCACATGCCATAGCCCGGCAGCTGCGCCTGCGTAACTTAGGCGGCATCATCATCATTGATTTTATCGACATGAAGGGCGACGAGCACAAAAAACAGGTGTTGTCCGCCCTAGAGCGCAACTTGGAGCGGGACCGTGCTAAAACTAAAATTACCGAAGTATCTTCCCTAGGCTTGGTGGAAATGACCCGCAAACGCACCCGCGAAAGCCTAGAACATGTGCTGTGCGAGCCGTGCTGTGCCTGCGACGGACGCGGTGTGTTAAAAACGCCGGAAACCATGTGTCTGGAAATTTTCCGAGAAATCATCCGCGAAGTACGCCAACACAAAGTGCAAACTCTGCTGGTGTTAGCCTCTAACAACGTAGTCGAAATGCTGTTGGATGAAGAGGCCGACATGCTGGCCGAATTGGAAACATTCCTGGGCATACAGATCAAGTTCCGTGCCGAAGCGCAATACAATCAAGAGCAGTACGACGTCGTCTTGTTGTAAGCCAGCCGATCACAAGACCAAGGCGGGATGTGGATTTTTTAAACTTAAGCATTGCCTTAGCGTTTCTACCGTGTTCCCGGCCGCAAGCCCCCCCGGTGACTGCCGTCACCCTTCTTGAGCGTCGTCCTCTATTCGTGCATGAGCCATTATTTTAAACGTGCTACCCGGCACTTGTTGTTTTGCACTTTGCTGGCCGTCGCCTTAAGTCTGACCGCAGTGCGCCTAGCGGCATACGGTGCTGGCCATTTTCAGCAACCCATTGCCGATGCTGTTTCCCAAGCCTTAGGGGTGCAGGTAACGATTGGCCAGTTGTCCGGCACAATGCACGGGGTTCGGCCAGAATGGCTGTTCAAAGACATTGCGCTGGCAGGGGGGGGGTCGCCCGTGTGCGGGAGCTGCGTATTCGCCTGGATTTGCTTGCGGTATTGACCGAGCGCGCCCTGTTACCCGCCACCTGCGTAACCCTGGTGGGCGCGCGGCTGACCGTCCAGCGTAACCTGGACGGCAGTTTGGGCGTATTCGGGCTAACGGCGGGTGACGGCTTACCTGCGTGGCTGTCGCGGGTGGGGCATTACCGCATAGTGGACGCTGCCTTGCGGTTCAAGGACATGGCGCACCCTGATAGGATACCCGAGGCGATGGCCGTCGGTCTGGTCTTCAGTCAAAGTGCGGGGCAGCCCCGCATGAAAGCTACGGTTAAACTGCCACCCCGTTACGGCGGCAGCTTGGATGTGGTGATGGCGTTGACCGGCAGCCTCCCTCCTCAGGGGCCGTTCAACGGCCAAATTTACGCCGAAACCCGCAGCATCAAATCGGCGCAAATTTTAGCGGATTATTTACCGTTTCTGGGCAATCCAGACACCGGTCTACTGGACAGTAAGCTGTGGATACAGATAAAAAACGCAGAACCGGTTAGCGTACAGGGCGAGATCGCTTTAACCCATAAAGCCGACCGCCCGCAACAAAAACTGACCGCCCGCATCCACTGGCACCGTACCGGCCAAGTGGGCGAGCGTTGGCGGCTTGATGTCCCGGAACTGGTGCTGCTGCCTGCGGCAAAAACAGCACCTAGGCCTAACCGTTTTAGCATCGCCAGCGATTTTTTTCTGCGCGATTGGGCTTGGTCGGTCGCGCATTTAAATCTACAGGATGCCGCTTACATCGGCCAATGGCTGGCACCCGGGCATGAATCGGTTTTCCAGCGCATGGGGTCTCGGCAGCCGACCGGAAGCCTGGTCGATTTCATTGGCTTGGTCCAGCCTAAGCAGGGGCTTTATGCGCTCCGGGGCAAATTTAATCGCATCGGCTTTGCCCCGCTTGCCGGCCAGCCGGGGGTCGCCGGTGTAAGCGGCACGCTCGTTGGCAACCAAGAGTTAGGCTCCATCACGTTTGCCACCGCACACGCTCAGTTTAGCTACCCCGGTTTGTTCCGTCAGGAATTGGCCGTCGACCGGCTGTCAGGAAACCTGACGTGGCGACAAACCGAACACGAGTGGCATCTGTCCAGCCCTTTTTTAAGCCTAGAGCTTCCCGGCATTCGCAGCACAGGCAAACTGCACTGGGTGTTGCCTAAGCAGCCAGGTCGGCCTTTCCTAGACTGGCAAATGACCCTGAGCAGCCCGGATGTCAGCCAATTAAAACGTTACCTGCCGGCAGGCATCATGAAACCGGTGGATGTTAAATGGTTTGATACGGCCTTGGTGAAAGGCCGCATTGAGCGAGGGCGGGTGCTGTACTACGGGCCACTAGGGCCGCTTGAGGGGGCGGTGCTTCGGGCTGTATTGGACATCGACGGCGTGGCACTAGACTACGACCCGGCGTGGCCATCTTTGACCGGAGTCAAAGGCCGGGTGTCGTTGTGGCAGGACAAACTGGTTTGCGAAATCAGCCAAGGTCATAGTCGCGGCCTGAACATCGCCACAGCAACGATCACCCACCCAGCCATCGGTGCCAGTAACCAGTTGCTTGTTCAGGGCGAAGTGGAAGGTGCTTTGCCGGATGCCTTAGCGTTTCTTGGCCAGAGTGAACTGAACGAAGACGTAGGCGGACTGATTGCAGCCATCGAAACCCAAGGCCAAACACGGGTGTTTCTGGATTTGGCTTTGGCCTTAACCGAACAGGGCCGCACCCGCGTCAATGGCCGAGCGCAACTGCGCTCGGCGCGGGTGAAAGTAAACGCCATTGACTTGTGGCTGGAGCGCATCAACGGCGATTTAAAATTTAACCAAACGGGGGTTTACAGCGATCCCATCAGGGCTACCGTACTCAACCAGCCAGTGGCCCTAAGCTTTGGCCATGACAGCCAGAAAACCCGTCTCAGTGCTCGGGGTAAAGTGGGGGTTGCGGCACTAAAAAACCGCTTTGAGTTACCTTTTTTGGCGCTTGCCCAAGGCACGCTGGCCTACCGGTTGTCCCTAGATTTGCCCCGTGACGACCGAGCACCGGCACTGACGTTGTTTTCTGATTTGGCAGGCGTAGCCTTGGCTTTGCCCGGGCCCCTAGCCAAGTCGGCAGGGCAACGTAGGTCCTTAATGCTGCGCTTTGATTTGGTGGATGCCCCAAGACTCCCTCTCGTGCTGAATTACGGCAACCTGCTTAAGGCCAACTTGATGCTGGACACCGACAGCAAAACGGTCTATTCCGGCAACGTTCTTTTCGGTCCCGGGACGGTTAAGCCCATTACCACGCCCGGCTTGAATGTGGAAATTAATCAGCCAAACCTGGATTTGTCTTTACTGGCGGGCCTGTCGTTGGGCACTCAAACCGACAACGCCCGGCCGCTCTTCGCCCACTTGGCCATCAACAGCGGCAATGCCCGCTGGCACAGGCGTGCGTTAGGCGACGTCAATCTCGCCCTAGCCCACAAAGGCGCTGATTGGGTGGGCCGCATTGCCAGTGGTATAGCCACAGGCAACCTCCAAATTCCGGTCAATTTAAACCCTAAGGGCACCGTTGCCCTGAATCTGCAACGGCTGGACCTAGCGCCCTTGCACACAACGGACGAAAACCACGAAAATCAGGCAGAAACGGCATCGCTTCAAGTCAGCCCGGCACTAAACCCCCGTGATCTGCCTTTGTTAGCCGTCACCAGCCAGCAATTTCTGTGGCGAGGTGTCAATCTGGGGCAGTTTAGGTTGCAAACCGAGCGGATACAAAACGGGGTCTCGACTGCCACCAGTCTCATCGGCTCCGGGAAAAAATTGACCGCCAACGGCCGTTGGGAGTACCTCAACGGCCAGGCGACTACGGCACTTAAAGGGGCGTTTTCGGTGGCCGATACAGGGCGATTGCTAAACCAGATGGACATCACCACAGAGCTTAAAGAGGCCGCTGGCACGGTCGACTTTGCCGTAGCATGGGACGGGGGCGTTTACGATTTCTGGCCGGCCAGCGGGCACGGGACGGTCGATGTCGCATTCAAAAATGGCCGCATTTTGAGTATTGAACCGGGATTTGGTCGGTTATTGGGGTTGCTTGCAATGGCTCAATGGCCGAAAAGGCTGCAATTAGATTTTCGGGACGTTTTCGAGGACGGTTTAAGTTTTAACAGCATAGAGGGCCATTTTAGCCTTGAACGGGGGATGGCGCGCACCGCCAATTTAGCCATCGATGCTATACCCGCAAAAATCCGCATTGCCGGCAATGTAAATTTGTCGGACAAAACCTTAGACCACACGGTAAGGGTTATTCCCAAAAGTGCTGACGCCGTACCCATAGCTGGTACAATCATCGCCAGTCTGCTAGACATTGCCAGCCACACCCTGTCAGGTAAGGGCGCGGAGGGGCTGTTTTTGGGTTCGGAATACCGTGTTCTTGGTTATTGGCGCAACCCTAAAGTCACGCCGACCCGTGAAAACGACGGCCTAGCCCGTAAAACCTGGAACACGCTCAGGGCGATTCCCTGGTGGCCTGCAAACAAAAGCGATACCCAAAAACCACACTCAACGCCTTATGACAACTCAATGCGCCGCCATCCAAATGGCTTCAAGCCCTAATGTCAGTTCAAACCTGATAGCCGCCGAACGGCTTATCGAGGAAGCCGTAAACGCCGGTGCCCAGTTGGTTGCCCTGCCGGAGAATTTCGCCCTGATGAGCTACCGTGAAGCGGACAAAACCGCCTGCAAGGAAGCCTTAGGCCAAGGCCCTATACAAAATTTTTTAGCCCATGCCGCGAAAAAATACGCCGTTTGGGTAGTCGGCGGTACTATCCCCATGGCGGTCGCTGGCTCCCCGGACAAGGTACGCGCCAGTTGTCTGGTTTATGACGACCAAGGCGCACTCGTGGCCCGCTACGATAAAATTCATTTGTTCGACGTTAGCGTACCCGAAACGGACGAAGTCTACCGAGAATCCGACGCTATCGAAGCCGGTTGCCAACCCCTCGTACTCGACACGCCGTTTGGCAAGCTTGGCATCGCCGTCTGTTATGACCTGCGCTTCCCCGAGCTTTTCCGCAAAATGAGCCGCTTGGGCGCGCAAGTGTTTGTCGTACCCTCCGCGTTCACCGCCCAAACCGGTACCGCACACTGGGAGTTGTTGCTGCGCGCTAGAGCCGTCGAAAACCTGTGTTATGTGATCGCACCCAATCAAGGCGGTTTCCACATGAACGGTCGCCATACTTTCGGCCACAGTATGATCATTGACCCGTGGGGTGTGGTTTTGGATTGCTATAAAACCGGCGCTGGTTTTGTAATGGGTGAAATTAACCTCGAACGGCTAAAAAAAGTCCGTGCTACTTTTCCTGCCTTGACGCACCGACGGTTTGATTGTGACTAAAACGGCCTACTGCATTTTCAGTTTCATGGCGGTCGCCGCTGTCTTAGCCGGTTGCGGCTCAAGTGATGAGCGTTACCGCGACACGCAAATACTGGAACGTCCTCCTCTGCTTCCCATCCCCAAGCACGAGGCGGCTCTGGCCTGTTGCGCCGACGAACCCGTACTCCCGAAAGCGAGTGTCACTCAAGGTTTAGGCGATGCCGTCAGCATGGTTGCCAGCAAACCGGTCACCTTAAAAATCAAGCAGCCCTTCGGCACTGCCTGGAACAACATCGGCTTGGCCCTTGCACAAAGCGAGATAAAAATTACCGATCAGGAACGCGCACAAGGAATTTATTATGTCGCCTACCAGCCCGCCAGTTTGTTTGGCGGCTGGCTTACCGCCTCGGCAAAAGAAGTCGTCTACCAAGTGATCGTGAGACCAGAAGGCAATGAAACCTGGGTGAGTGCCAAACCGGCCGACACCACCGAGCCTCAATTTGAGTCTGACTTGGAAGAGGCTCGCGCCGATGCTGAAGACCTGTTATACCGTTTGTACGAAACCTTGCGTGACGACTTAGTCAATCAATAACCCTAAAAACAACGGCAAAAAAACCCTATGGATTTACTTAGCTTAGCGCGCCAAACTATTCTCGAACCCTGTGGTTTGCAGGATCACGACATAGAAAAAATCCTAGGCCGCCTGCTGAGTGCACCGGTTGATGCCGCCGACATTTACTTTCAAAACAGCCATTTTGAATCCTGGGTTATGGAGGGCGGGATTATCAAAGAAGGCAGTTACAGCATCGAACAAGGCGTTGGCATCAGGGCGGTTGCTGGGGAAAAAACCGGCTTTGCCTACAGCGACCGGTTGGAATTGCCGAAACTCCTAGAAGCTGCCGAAAATGTCACGGCTATTTTGCGGCAAGGCCAGGCAAAAACCATCGGCCTGACGCCAAAACAGCCTACTGTAGGCCGTTACTCGTCAAACAATCCCTTATCTTCGCTGCATGACAGCGAAAAAATTGCTTGGTTGCAGCAAGTAGAAAGCCAAACCCGCAAGCTCGACCCTAGGATAGAAGAAGTCATCGTTAGCCTAATCGCCGCTTACGACCGTATTTTGGTGGTCAACCAAAACGGTCAGATGGCCGCTGATATTCGCCCGCTGGTGCGTATGAATGTCAGTGTGATCGTGGCAAAAAATGGCCGCCGTGAACAAGCCAGCGTAGGCGGGGGTGGGCGTGGCGATTACCGCCAAGTTCTTGCTGAAGAGAGGGCGCTGGATTTGGGTCGGCAAGCTGTCCGGCAAGCCCTAGTGAACCTAGAGGCACGCGCCGCACCGGCAGGTACTATGACCGTTGTCCTAGGGCCAGGCTGGCCAGGAATTTTGCTGCATGAGGCGATCGGGCACGGTTTGGAAGGCGATTTTAACCGCAAGGGCACCTCGGCTTTCAGTGGCCGGGTTGGTGAGCGCGTGGCTTCCCCTTTGTGCACTATTGTTGACGACGGCACCTTGCCTGGACGGCGTGGGTCTTTGAGCATAGATGATGAAGGTACGCCCACGCAGCAAACGGTGCTGATAGAAAACGGCATCCTAAAAGGCTATTTGCACGACCAGCTCAATGCCCGCTTAATGAAAACTCAAGCCACAGGCAATGGCCGTCGGGAATCCTACGCCCATCTGCCGATGCCGCGCATGACCAACACCTACTTGTTAGCAGGCCAGCACGACCCGGAAGAAATTATCCAATCGGTCAGCAAAGGTCTGTACGCGAAAAATTTTTCAGGCGGCCAAGTGGACATCACCTCGGGTAAATTTGTTTTCACCGCCAGCGAAGCGTACCTGATTGAAAACGGCAAGATAGCCTACCCCGTTAAAGGTGTTACGTTGATAGGCAACGGCCCTGACGTGTTGACTAAAGTGTCAATGGTGGGCAACGATTTAGAATTGGACGGTGGCGTTGGCACCTGCGGCAAAGACGGCCAAAGCGTTCCGGTGGGGGTAGGGCAGCCCACCTTAAAAATAGACACCCTAACCGTAGGCGGAACCGCCGTCTGATTTGTTGGCAACCTTAACGTGAGGATCCTATGAACACCCGTATCCGCAGCCTAGGCCAAGTCATAGCCGCGCAAACCGTGACCGATGGTGCCGGGGTAAAATTAAAACGCAGCCTAAGCCCTGTCCATTACCCGCTGTGTGATCCGTTTTTGCTACTCGACGAGTTTGCCTCCGATGAATCAGCCGATTATTGCGGTGGCTTCCCGGCGCATCCGCACCGGGGGTTTGAAACCGTCACCTACCTGTTGCAAGGGGCAATGCAGCACCAAGACCACTTAGGCAACAGCGGGCATTTACGCGCCGGCGGTGTGCAGTGGATGCGTGCCGGCCGTGGCATTATCCATTCAGAAATGCCCGAGCAGGAACAGGGCCGTCTGCACGGCTTCCAGTTGTGGATCAACCTGCCGGCCCGTGAAAAATACACCCCCCCGCGTTACCAAGATTTTTCCGCTGCTGATTTTCCCCGTGTAAGCCTTGAGGGTGGCGGCCAGATAACCGTGCTGGCCGGGCAATTCACCGACGCTGACGGCAACCGCTACCACGGCGCGGTAACGAACATCCACACCCAGCCGCTGTTTTTAGAGATCGTTTTGGTCGCAGGACAGCCCTTTTCCCTGTCGCTACCTACGGACCATACCGTTCTGTTTTATGTCTACGAAGGCGCAGTGCGGGTGGGCGTGGAAGGGACATTTTTAACAGCCGGGCAGATCGGGCAACTGGTGGATGGCAGCGAAGTGCGCTGGTCCGCCGGGGCCGAGGGCGGCAAAGGGCTGTTGCTAGCGGCGGCACCCCTAGGTGAAGCCGCCGTACACGGCGGGCCGTTTGTCATGAACACGCAAGAGCAAATCGACCAAGCCTTCCGCGATTACCGCGAGGGCGTATTAACAGCCTGAACAGGAGCGCAAAGCCATGCAGCCAAACTATGCCGTCACTGCGGTTACTATCCATGAATTAATCGCCCAGCGCTGGAGTCCGCGCTCATTCGACCCGAACAAGCCGGTCAGCCAAGAACAGTTACACGCCCTTTTGGAAGCCGCCCGCTGGGCACCGTCCTGTTTTAACGACCAACCGTGGCGCTATGTGGTTTGCGATAAACAGGCTAACCCAGACAGTTGGCAGACGGCTTTTGCCTTGTTGGCGGAAAAAAACCAGTTATGGGCAAAAAACGCGCCGGTTTTTATGCTGGCGGTAGCGACCAGCAGGTTTAGCCACAACGCCAGCCCCAGCCGCTGGGGTATGTACGACACCGGTGCCGCCAGTATGGCGTTATGTTTGCAGGCGGTGGCTTTAGGTTTGATCGTGCATCAAATGGGCGGCTACGACCACCTTAAAGCGCGCGAGGCGTTTGGCATACCCGATGATTGCACACCCATGGCGATGATGGCGGTAGGCTACCAAGCCGAAGCCGATTTGCTGGCCGATGAGTTCAAGGCATCAGAAACCGGCCCGCGCAGCCGTGCGCCATTGGCGCAGTGGTGTTATGCCGGGCATTGGCATGAGGCTGTGACCGGACTCTCGGATTAATGCTGAAAACACCCTTAAGTGTTCAGCAACCGGTACAGCCGCCGCCAATTAAACGACGCCCCGGGGTCGGTCTTGCGCCCTGGAGCGATATCGCTATGGCCGGTGATGCGCCCGGTTGATAATTTTGGATACTGTTCCAACAGCAGCCGAATGACTACCGCAAGTTTTTCGTATTGGGCAGGGGTATACGGCAACTGCTCAGTGCCTTCTAGCTCAATGCCGATGGAAAAATCATTGCAGGCTTCCCGCCCTTGGTAACAGGACACCCCCGCGTGCCAGGCGCGCCGGTTGAACGGTACATACTGAATACACGCGCCGTCACGCCGAACCAGCACATGCGCGGACACTTGCAGCGCCTGAATTTCCCGGAAATAAGGGTGGGCCGCCGCGTCAAGCCGGTTGCAAAACAATTGGTTGATGTAATCGCCGCCAAATTGCCCCGGCGGCAGGCTGATGCAATGAATCACCAGCAAGGAGATGTCGGCAGGGTCCGGCCGTGCGTTACAGTTTGGCGAGGGGATATGACGGATGCCGGTCAACCAGTGATTTGCTATTTCCATACCCTGCCGTCCCAAAAAAAACGATCATTATTGGCGAAGCCGGCCGCAGAGTAAAATTTTCACTTTATCCGAGCTACAGTATGAACCCATGCTTTGAAGTGTTCTCGCAAGGGGAAGAAATCATCACCGGGCAGACCGTGGACAGCAATGCCGCCTGGTTGTCGCAACAGGCCGTGCAACAGGGCTTTACCGTCACCCGGCATACGGCGGTCGGCGACAGGCTGGCCGATTTGGTCGGCGTGCTGCATGAAATCGCCGACCGCGCCGATTGCTGCATCAGCACCGGTGGCTTAGGGCCGACCAGCGATGACCTCACCGCCGCAGCGGTCGCTCAAGCCTTTGGCACACCTTTAAAGTTTGATGCGGCGGCGTTCACCCAAATGCAGCGTTTTTTTGCCAGCCGCAACCGGCCTATGCCCGAAGCCAACCGCAAACAGGCTATGCTCCCGGAAGGTGCCGAACGCTTGGATAACCGTTGGGGGACGGCACCCGGTTTCGCCTTGCAACAGGGCCGTTGTTGGTTTGCTTTCCTGCCGGGTGTGCCGTCGGAAATGAAAGCGATGTTCCAGGAGTCTGTTCTGCCTAAATGGCATCAGCGCTTCCGGCTTAAACCCAGCACCTTGGTGACGTTGCGGACAGTCGGCATCGGCGAGTCGGACATACAGCAGCGCTTGACCAGCGTGGTTATACCCGGGCCGGTGCAGTTAGGCTTCCGCGCCAGCCTTCATGAGGTGCAGACTAAGTTGTTGTTCCCGCACGGTTATGAGGCTTCGGCACGGGAAGAGCTGGCCGCACACGTGGCCGGCTTGCTGGGCGATGCCGTGTTTGCCATTGACCGGTCAGGTGCCGAAAACGGCGACCTTGCCTGCGTTGTCGATGGCTTAATGACGGCGCAAGGCAAAACCTTGGCGGTGGTAGAAACCATCAGCCAAGGCTCGTTAGCGGGCTTGTGCGTGGGCTCGGCTTGGCTGTTGGAAAGCCGGTTTGAACAATCCCGCAGCCGCCTCGCCGCTAGCCTGGGCGTGGTCCTTGATGCCGCTAATCCGATGGCCAGCGCCCAAACCATGGCTGGGGCGGTCAGGCAACAAAGCGGGGCCGATTTTGTGCTGGTGCAGCTTTATGCCGGTGACCGGACGTTACTGCAAGACCCGGGCCAAGGCGTGACAATCCATACCCTGCTGCTGACCGAACACGGCAGCCACCCGGCCACGCACACCGTGGCCGGTTCCGGCAAGCGCAAACAATACCAAGCCGCAACCCTAGCCCTAGATTTTTTACGGCGGTATTTACAAAGCAGGCTCTAGCGGCATGGAGTTATCTGCGGGTGAATTTCAAGCGCGTATCCTCGCCTGGTTTGACCGCTATGGCCGCAAGGATTTGCCTTGGCAGCAAGACATCACGCCTTATCGGGTGTGGCTGTCGGAGACCATGCTCCAGCAAACCCAAGTCACTACGGTCATGCCTTACTTCAAGGCTTTCACCGCTCACTTGCCAACCCTTGAAAGTCTGGCCGATGCGCCGCTAGACCGGGTGTTGCAGTTGTGGTCCGGGCTAGGGTATTACGCCCGCGCCAGAAACTTGCACAACGCCGCCCAAGCGATAGTCCAGCAAGGATTTTTCCCCGACACTTTGGAAGGCTTGACGGCTTTGCCCGGCATAGGCCGGTCTACCGCAGGTGCCATCCTCAGCATCGCCTTTGACAACAGCCACCCCATTTTAGACGGCAATGTGAAACGGGTGTTAAGCCGTTATCAAGCCATTCACGGCTGGCCAGGGCAAAGCCAAATCAGCCGGCGGCTTTGGGCCATCAGCACGGAACTGACCCCGACCGAGCGCGTGGCCGACTACACCCAAGCCATCATGGATTTGGGCGCGACGCTTTGTACCCGCAGCCAACCGGATTGCCCGCGCTGCCCGTTGCAGGATGTTTGTAGGGCCAGGTTAGCGGGTACGGAAACGCAGCTACCTAGCTCTAAGCCGCGCAAAGCCCTGCCGGAAAAACGCCGGGTGCTGGTGATTTTGGCAACCGCCCAAGGCCAGGTTTTGTTGCAACAAAGACCGCCGGTGGGGTTGTGGGGCGGTTTGTGGAGCTTGCCGGAATTTACCGATGGTGACCAAGCTTTAGTTTGGTGCCAGGCGCGTTATGGTCTTAGTGCATGGCATTGCGGCAACGAAAGGCGGCACCGCTTTTCTCATTACTGTTTGCGGTACACGCCGTTATGGGCTACAACTAAAAACGCGGGCAATTTTGTGCTGGAAGCAGGCGGCGGGGTTTGGTATAACGCCCGCCAGGTTAATGGATTGGGCTTGCCCGCTCCAATAAAGAAACTGTTGCAGGAACATTTTAACGAGGTGGTAAATGGCAAAATTAGTGCAGTGTGCGAAATTGGGCAGGATGGCGGAAGGTTTGGAGGCAGCACCGTTTCCCGGTGAAAAAGGTCAGGAAATCTATGAAAAAATTTCCAAACAAGCCTGGCAAGAGTGGCTTAACAAACAAACCATGCTAATCAACGAATGCCGTCTGGCCAGCTATGACCCTAAAGCGCGCGCTTTTCTGGCCGAAGAGCGGAAAAAATTTTTGTTTGAAAACCACGATCAAATGCCGGAAGGGTATGTTCCGCCTAAGGATTTGTGAGCGCAGTAAGGCTTGCGTGACAGCTTACGCCACAGCGGCATACCCTATGCGGGGCGTCACCGCGAACGCTTGCTGGTGTTATAAGAGAACGAGCTGACCACTCCGTGCTTGTCAAATTTAATCACCAAATCCTCGGCACTCATGTCTCCCAGCAAATTGTACCGATAATCGCCATAAGTCCAGGTTTTGAAGCCATTGTCCAAGCCGGTGCGCCAAGGCGTGCCAAACGCGGTGTAAATATCATTTTGGCGGGTTTCACCAATGCGTATCGAAGACACCTGCCCGGCCGGAAAAGGATGGCCTGCGTTAAAACAACCGGACAACAGACCGAGTGACAGCAGCACGCTACAGCCCGCTTTGCGTACAGAGGGTTTTAAAAATACGGCGAAAAAAATGGCTGAGTTCATGGCAGTACTCTCTTCTTAAAAGCCGCTATCGTGGGTGGAAATGACCCGCCTGTCAAATCAGGGATGGCGCATCGTTTGGGCGGAACAAGACGGCAAAGCCAGGCCGTCTGTCTGCGTTCTGGCGTTTTGTTGCAACATAGCGGGGAATTGCATGGCAATTTTTTTGTCGGATGGCTTTGATTGACCAAACAAAAGTACATCTGTTTGCTGGTAGGGGCGGTTTTTGCCCGTCGGCTGGACTTCGCTAATGAAATTTAATTCTGTCGCCCAAATTTTTACCGTGAGCCTGTTTTTGCTATCGGCCTGCCCTAGTGCTCATGAAACCGACAAAATCAATCTGCCGGACATGGGCGATTCTTCGGGTACGTTATTGACGCCTCAAGAAGAAAAAGAATTAGGCGAGGCATTTTTCCGCAGCCTGCACGCCCAGATCAACATCAACCAAGACCCGGAAATCCAACAGTACATCCAAGACATTGGCCAAAAACTCGCTGCAGCCAGTGATGTGCCCGGCTACCCGTTCCATTTTTTTGTCGTTTTGGACAATGACATCAACGCATTTGCAGGGCCAGGCGGTTACATTGGCATCAACTCCGGGCTAATTTTAAATACCGATGCAGAAAGCGAGCTGGCTTCGGTGCTGGCACACGAAATTGCCCACGTCACCCAACGGCATTTGTACCGCGCCGCCGAAGCGGCCGGGCGTTTAACCATTCCGACCATGGCGGCGACCTTAGCGGCGATTTTGCTCGGCACTCAATCTCCGGCCTTAGGGCAGGCAGCGGTGATGGCCATTCAAGCCGGCAGTGTGCAATTTCAAATAGATTTCACCCGCGAACACGAGGCCGAGGCCGACCGAGTAGGGATGCAAACACTGGCTGACTCGGGGTTCGACCCTAGGAGTATGCCGGCGTTCTTTGAGCGCCTGCAACAGGCGACCCGCTTTTACGGCCAGGGTGTACCCGAATTTTTACGGACACATCCGGTCACCACGTCCCGCATTTCCGATACCCGGGGTAGGGCCGAGGTCTACCCCTACAAGCAATACCCGGACACCCTCGGCTACCAGTTGGCGAAAGCAAAACTGCTGGTACTCACCTCGACAAATGGGGAGGACACCTCAAAATACCTTCAAGCTCTTGAATTTCAAGGAACGGCAGAACAACAAGCTGTCACCCGCTACGGCTTGGCGTTATTGGCGATGCAGCAACAGAAATTTAAAGAAGCTGAAAAAATGCTTAGGGAATTGCTGAAACAGTATCCAGACCAGCCGCAATTTACCGCCGCCTTAGCGCGCAACGCCTTGGCTACCAGTGATTACAAGGCTGCGCTTGAGCATTATGAGCAACTCATAGCCCAGCACCCAGAAAATCAGGCCATTAAGCTTGAGTATGCCGTTTCCTTGTCGAAGGCGGGCAAGCTTGAGTCGGCACGGCAAGTTCTTAACGCGCTGGCAGAAAAATCGAAAAAGTCGCCGGTTTATTGGGAGCTCATGGCGCAGATTGCCAGTCGGTTGCAGCAACCTGCCGAGTCGCGTCGCTACCTAGCCGAATACTATTATGCAACCGGACAAATTAGGGAGGCTATTTTGCAGGTGCGCTTAGCCCAGCAATCTAAGGGCTTGAGTTTTCAGTTGTCGTCCATCCTGAACGAACGGTTGCGGTTTTTTTTAGAGCAGGAATACAAAGCCAAGCAGTCGCGTTAATTTTAAGGGGCACCGGCTTTCATGAACCAAAACTGAAAATCAGGCTTTACCGGAAAACCGGCTGAAACGCTTAAGGCCAATGTTTTTAGTATTTTGATTTCACAGAAAAAAACTTTTCTGTGACCAATAAAAAAACCATCCGTTTCTTTTTTGTAGACAGGTTGTGTGTTTAACGATTACAATGCGCAACCTTTTGAGAGTCGAGCCGATGCCACAATCGGCTTAAGAAAAGGGAGCGAGGGCCTTATCCGCCCGTTATAACAATAACAGCAGCAAAAAATTTGTTTGGGTACAGTCGTTTTATAAGCTGACAACAACAATAACACGCCCAACACGCCCGCTTATGCGGGCTTTTTATTGTCCCTAGAAACTGCCTGACAACACCGCAAGGAATCAAGCCATGTACCGTTTATTAAGATATAAGTTGCTGATTTTTATTGTTTTGTTATCGAAAACTAACAACCCAGCACGCCCGCTTATGCGGGCTTTTTATTGTCCCTAGAAACTGCCTGACAACACCACGAGGAGTCAAGCCATGTACCGTTGGTTAAAACCTATACTGCTGATTTTTGCTGTTTTGTTGTTGATAACAGGCACTCTGTTAGGGGGGGTGCGGTTGCAAGGCGTTCAGTATTTGGCCGCTTACTCAGGCTATGGCTTTGCCAAACCGTTGCCTGCCGGCACCCACAACAATAAGCCGCAGGTCTGTTCGAGCCAGCCGATGAGGGTGCTCAGTTATAACGTCCTGTACGGGTCTGCCTTCATCGAAGACCTAGCGGCAACTTTTCGCAATGGCGACACCGGCGGGGGCTACTTGCCCTGGTCGGAGCGGTTGCCTGAAATCCGTGCGCGTATTGCCGGTTACGACCCGGATTTGATCGGTTTGCAGGAAACCCACACCGACACCGATATCGCCTTGATTGTCCCGTCAAAAAAATACACGTTAGTCAACTATCACTTAGGCAGTTTTCACTACGGGGATGCCGCTTTGTTGTTCAGGACAGAGCGTTTTCAACTGTTGGATTCAGGCCAGTTTTGGCTAGGGCCTACGCCTGAATTGCCTTTGGCTTTGGGATTTAAGCCCCTGTCGATGATCCGCTACGCTAATTGGGCCTTGCTTAAGGAAAACACCACGGGCTTTAGCTTTTTATTTGTCAACACCCACTTCGACAATGCCGGGGGCAACAAAGAACCGAGTGCAGATTTGTTCCGCGAGCGCATAACCCCGCTGGCGCGTCACCTGCCTGTGGTGGTGACCGGTGATTTCAACAGCACGACAGCGACCGGTCGATACCTGCGCTTTACCGGCGGCGACCGGGTACCGCCTTTGTTGGGCAATGCCTACGTCCTGGCAAAGCCAATTGCAGTAAGCCCGCTGGAACACCCGGATAGCCAAATCGACCATATTTTGGTCGGCGGCCCGTGCAAAGTGACCGCATCCGACTGGCAGAGAGACCGCCTGCCAACGCTGTCTGACCATGACCCCGTTCTGGCCACTTTGCAGTTTTCGGGCCAGCAGTGATGGTTGCCTTAGTCCATCAGCATTCGGTTTAAGGTCGGGTTGGCTCTGGTTGCAACTTTTGCCAGTGGGTCGTGGGCCTGGGTACACTGCGCAATGAGCTGTTCAAGTTTCAGGTTTTGCTCTTGGTGCTGGTGCGCTAGGCTGTCCAGCGTTTCCGTTAATTCAGCATCCAGGCTGGACAGGGCTTGCTCTAAGCCTTTGTTCAAGCCGCGCAAGGCACTTTTTTTTAGCGAAGGCTGAGCTTTTTTCAAAATAAAAAACGGTAACAGCCAGGTTAGGACAATTAACAAACCACTGTGGATTGCAAAATCCACTCCTAAATAGCGGCTGTTGACTTGAGTGCCTTGGTAGTAACCGAGCAGCACTTGGTAGCTAACCCAAGCCATCGCGGCCAGCGGCAAAGTGATTTCGCAAAACCGCACGAGTTTTAAAAAACCGCGCTGGATGCCGTTACCCGGTTTGACCAGTGCTTTTCTGACAGACAATTCAGTTTGGCAGCGGACTGTTTTTTCAGCCTTGCCGCGCACCGCCTGCAGTGCTTTTCTCAACGGCGGGATCGGTAAATTCAACTGATGGGCGTTGATCATCAGCTCATCTAGGGCATCAGTAAAGCGGGCTTGAGCCCAAGTGTCCCACAATGAAGCGTTGTGGTTCTGGGCATTAACCAGTAGGTCTGCGGCATGTTCTGCATAAAAGCCAGCCATCGCCTGCAGCGGCCAGGCAAACCCCTGCCGCAGCACCTCGGTGGTGCGCGGCCACTGGTTTTGCCAGTGCTGGCGCAATTGTGTAAATCCTTGCGGCTGACCCAGTTTTTCTTTAATTTGGTGCAGTTTTTGCCTAAGCTCCTGCGTGCGCAGGTGTTGCCCGCGTAGTTCTAGTTGCGCTATGGTGTGCGAATTAGCCAAGCTGTTGATGGTTTCTTCTAGGGTGGCAAATTCATCGGTTTGGAAATGTTCCGTGCAGGCAGTCTTAAACAGCACCGGCTCGTAAAAACCGGCTTTATGCAGTTGTTGCCGAAAATCTTCCGCTTGTTCTTGTAACCCCCTGTCCCATTGGTTCATTACAAACAGCCAGGCGTGGCGGCTGCCTTCCGCTAACAATAGCTGCCAGGCTTTTTCATCGCGGTAGCGTTCAGGGCTGACCACATAAACCAACACGTCGATATGGGGCAACCATTGCAACACCAATTGCCGGTTGCCTTGCTCAACGCTGTCAAAATCAGGCATGTCTATCCAGATGATGTTTTTTTTTGCCTCATCATCGTGCTGGGCACTGTTGACTTGGGCGATGGGAAATTGCTCAGGCAGTTGTTGCAGCGCCAAACTGTGGTGATGGAATAAAGTGACCTCGCGGGAGGTCGGCCGCTCTATTCCGGCTTGGGCAATAGGCTTGCCGGCTAAGCGGTTTAGCAGCGTACTTTTGCCGACGCCACTGCCACCCATAAAAGCGACGATCAGTGGCCGTGAGGTGTGTTGTCCGAACAAGCTGTCCGGCGTTCGGGGTGGCGGCTCGGTTAATGGTGCAGCGGCAGCGTGATCTAGCCAACCGGCCGCACAGGCTTGTTCCGCCCATGTGCGGGTTTGTGCCAATAATTCAGAGTATTCGTAGGCCATGGCGTTTTTTGCTTAGTTGTTGCTGTACGGCGTTAAGTTGGGCAAGCGGTATTTTAAAATAAGCTGCCGCAGACAGGTATTCGGGCAGTGCCACTAACTGCTCATACAGACTGCCAGCCAATAACGTGTGCTCAACCCGCTCCCGTTGCCGTTGTTTTAACTGCACTTCCTGTTTGTGTACATAACCGCCGATGGCGCTTTCCGCCAACAAGGAGGTCAAGGTCAACATGGCGGGAGCGAGTACCAGGTCGTGTACGCCGATGCCCCCGGTGTGTAAGGTCAGGGCGATGGCCGCAGCGTCGGCACCGACCCGGGTGGCACGCAAGCTGTTTAGCACCACCGGCTGCTCTTGCAGTTTTAGGTATAGGTTCTGGGCGGTTTGTTCGACATCGTGCTGAAAGCTGAGGTGGTAGGCCTGCGCTGCTAGGCAAAAGTTTTTCAGGATAACCGGCTTTTGGTTACGCAATAACCCGGCGAGTTCTTGCCACAAGACGGCATTTTTTTGGCCGGGTTCACTGTAGCCAAGCAAGGCCTCGCCCAATTGGATGAGGGTGTGTTCAGCAATTTGCTCTAGCAATACCAGCTCTTGGCTGCTGTCGGTACGGTGCGACCGTTTGCGGTTTAATTGCAGCAGTTTCCGCACCGGCCAAGTCAGTGCTGTGCGGATGCCGGTTAAAACGCGGGCTAGCCCGGGGATTTCCAGCAAAACCATCAGCTCAACTAAGGCTTGCTGGAAGGTTTCGTAATGTTGGGGGTGGTCCAGAAAGTCCTGCTGATAGTGCTGGGCCGCTTGTTTTAAGGCGTTGGCCACTAAAATTTCCCAAGCCGCAGCGGCCTGGTGTTCTGCCAGCACCGGTTGCAGCCAGTCTTGCCACTGTGTTTGTAACAGCTGTTGTGCAAACTGAGCATGGTGCTTGCGGTTAACGTGTCGGGCCAGACTGCTGATGGCATTGGCTGCGGCATCCGGCCATTGGGGTGCGCCAGTCAGTTTTTGGTAATGCAGGCAAACCACATCGGGGAATGCGTCCGTTCTGGCTTTTTGCCATTTGTCTTGTAAAGACGGCAACAGTATGTGTTCTGAGTCCTTGGATAATTTATTCAGGCAAATCAAGGTGGGTTGGCGCAGGGGGGCGAGGGTAGCCAGCATTTCCCACACCGATTGGTCGGCGTATTTTTCTTTGCTGACCACCAAAATGAGGACATCGGCCAATGCCAAGGCCCTAAGCACGCCTTCTCGGTAGGTGGCAGAGTCTATGGAATCAAAATCAGGGGTGTCCCACAGTACGCAGGGCGGCAGTAACGCAGAACGCCCCTCTGCCGGGTCCAGGGAATAACAATCGTGACGGTGTTTGTCGAGTTGCTGCTGAGGGACGCACTGGAAGCGGCCAAAATAGCGTGCCAGGCTGCTGTCCGCACCAAGCGGCAAGTTATGGCGGAACCCTTGCGGGTGCACGGTGTAACCCGCCAATGGGCTAACCCCCGCCGCCGAGCCGTTTAATAGCACGTTCACCACCGAGCTTTTGCCCACCTGAGTCGGCCCTAGCACCGCAATTTGTAACGGCAAACGCACCTCCGCCAAAATTTCGCCCTTACGGAGGAAGGCTTCGGCCAAAATAAGCTGGTCTATCCGCCGCTGGTAGGCAGTCTGCTCAGGGACTTGCCCCCGGTTCGCCAAAACGGCTTGGTAACGCTGCCTCAGGTGTTGGATAAATTCCAGCATGTCGAATGTGCACGGTTATAATGACGGGGCATTTTACTTTGTTTGGTAGACGGGTAAAAAATAGGTCTGCGGCTTAAAGCGTAAGGTAAAGTCGCCGGCCCTACCGGGCGAGCAAGAGGGGTTTTCGCTGTTATGACAAACCGGTTAAACCACACAATCCACCCTGACACAATGAGGACTAATTAATGAAAAAAATTTTACTTGGGCTATTGGCTGTAGCCTGCACCCTGTTGCTGGCCTGCGGCGGGGGCGATAAAGTTAACGGCCATACGACTAAAACCGCCTACCGCTCGGTCAAGATGCTGAAAAATCGCCTGCCGGAGACCAGCCGCATTGAGTTTGAGGTGGCTTTCTGGACTATCCGGGATGCCCACAAAGAGGATGCCCGCTTTCTGTCCGCCGTCGATGGCAAAACGCCGCTGGAAATCATTACCTTAGGTCAAACACTTTACCAGCAGCGCAAAAACGAAGGATTTGCTAATTATGCCCAGTACGCCAGTTGGGACGACATGATCGCCCACTTTAGCAAGGAACGCGAGGATCAAGATATTCGCAAAGTCCGCAAGCACGAGGATGAGCGCGACAAAGCCAACGACGTGTTGTACAAGCTTTAAGGGGGTTGCCTGGGCAAAAATTTTTGGCTACCGGTTTTGTGTCCTGAGAGCAAGGCCACAAACTGCCCGGCTTCGGCGATGGTTTGTTCCATGGCAGCCAGTAGCAAGGAAATGTCCAGGCTGATTTCCATGAATTCGTGTTCTAGGGCGGCGATGGCCCGGGCATTCAGGTTATGCTTCAAATACAGCACCTGGTCCTTAAAGGACGCTAACACCGGCTGCATTTTGCCCTCTGCGCGGCGCATGGTTTTAATCAGCCGAGCATAATTTTGTCTGGCGGCCTTAAGCTGTTGTTTACTGATGGATTTTAAGTTCCGGTTGGTGTACTCACCAAGCTCGCGTTCCCATTCTGAAAATAAAACCTCGCTCACTTCCTCGATAGCTTGAATGCGGCGACTGACCGATTCTGCCTTGGTTCGGCAAAATTGGTACTGCCGGTTAAGCAGGTGGTATTTGTGTTCGAGGTCGGCCTCCTTAACTTGTACCAGTCCTTTGAAGCGGTCTAAGGCATCGGTGAATTCATCGCGGGTTTCTTCCAGGCTAACACACGCCCGTTCTACTTGTGCCACCACCAACAGGCGTTTGTGGTCGCCTATGGACTCCCGGGCATTGTAGTACAGTAATCTCAACGGCTTCATTAACAGACGGTGGGTGATTCGCAACAGATCACGCATGGGCGGTTTTTGTGCTCGCAACGGTAGGCCCTGTAAATTCGGTCGCGTTGATCACGGTTGTTTTGAAGGTGGCCGCGTGGATCAGGGTGCAAAAACCGGCATCGATGATACCTGCCTCGGCCATCTCGGCCAAGCTCATGCCCTTAGGGAGGGTCGCCGCCTTGACCAAAACCAATTCATCGGCGGCCAGTTGCCCTGCCAGCCAGGCGGCTAGGCTGTCTGAGGTGATGGCCCATGTCGCGGGGATGCCGGCTTGGTCCAGTTCGCTGCGGGTGGGCGACCAAATAACTTTATGCCCCTTGGCCAGTTCTTGCCGGATTTGCGCTACACTGGCTGCGATTATAAAAGCAGCCTCAAGCCCTTTCAGCAACAACGCGGTTTGCTGCATGGCCAATAAAGCCATGCTGTGGGCAATGTCGTCATTAAAGCGCCAATCGTGCTGGGCCATCCGCACTTGATTGGCGAATGCCCCGCCACCCGGCACCAGCACCAGCGCGTCGTTACTGGTTGCCGCCCGGGCTAGGCAGCTTAGCAATTGCCCGGAAGAGCTCAGACTGCCGCCCAGTTTCACCACGTTCATAGGCTACGAAACCCTTGTAAAACAGCCATCATGGCAGCCGCCTTATCGAAACATTCCTGATACTCTTCATCCAGCAGGGAATCGTTGACAATGCCGCCGCCGGCCCAGAAACGGATGGAATTGTGGCTGTGCAGCATCGTGCGGATGGCAATGTTGGTGTCCATGTTGCCGTTAAAGCCGATATAGCCAATCGCCCCGCAGTAAACCCCGCGCCGGTGCGGCTCTAATGCTTCGATAATCTGCATGGCGCGAATTTTGGGCGCACCGGTGATCGAGCCACCAGGAAAACAGCGTTTTAGCAACTCTAAGGCGTCGTAATCCGCCGCCAATTCGCCCGTGACCGTGCTGACCAAATGGTGGACAGTGGCGTAGCTCTCTACTGCAAACAAGATAGGCACCCGCACCGAGCCGGGTTGACAGGTTTTGCCTAAATCGTTTCTGAGCAAATCAACGATCATTAAGTTTTCCGCTCGGTTTTTGCCGCTGTTTTTTAACGCCTGAATTTGTTGCTGATCGGCCACCGGATCTTTTTTTCTGGGTACAGTGCCTTTGATCGGCTTGGTTTCCACCTGGCCATTGTGCAGTTTTAAAAACCGTTCTGGTGATGAGCTTAACACCTTGACCTCGGGAAAATTTAAATAGGCACTAAACGGAGCCGGGTTGGCCTGCCGCAACGCTAGGTAAACCGGCCAAAGGTCGCCCGTGCAGCGCGCTGAAAAGCGTTGGGCAAAATTCACTTGGTAACAGTCACCTTCCTTCAGGTACTGTTTGATGCGGGCAAAACCCAGGCCATAAGCCGTTTTATCCAGGTTAGCGGTGATCGGGCTGAGCAGGTTAAATGAGACCGGGCAGACGACTTCAGCCGGCTTAAAGCGGGCTATTAATGCGTGCCATTGTGCTTCGGCTAAGCCGTACCCGGCTAAAACGGCCTGCCTGCGGTGGTGGTCGACCACCACCGCCCAACGGTAAATACCCACCGCCATGTCCGCTACGGGGTCCTCGTTTTGGGCGATGACGGGCAAGTTTTCCAGACGGCGGGCTAAGTCGTAAGCAAAATAGCCTAGTGCCCCCCCGGCAAACGGCCACTCCCGGTTTGCATCGGCGATACGAAAGCGTGCCAATTCTTGCCGCAGCAGTTCGAAGGGGTCTGCTTTTGAGACCACTGCACCCGACGGGCGGGTTATTGTGGTCAGGGTACCGTGCGTTTCCAAGGTGCAAACGGGTTCTGCAGCCATGATGTCATAACGGCCTTGCTGGCTACCTGGAAAACCGCTGTCCAAAAAAACCGCCCAAGGCAGTTGAGACAAGGGCGAGAAATACCGGGTGCTGTCGGTAAAATACGGCAAGTGGTGTAAGCGGAATTCAGCGGTCGGCATGGAAAGGGTTGGCAGGCTGGAGTCCGGCCTGCGCCTGGCAGGCATCCAAAGCGGTGCGGGGACAAGCAATGCAGTACGGGCATTAGTCGGTTTGATTGTACCATCGAATGGCCAGAAGCCAAGGCAGGCGGGGCTGGCTTGGTCTAGGTCTGCGTGCATTAGCGCATGAAAACGCGGCAGGTTGGGTGCAAAACCATTAGGTTTGACTTAACATGCCCCGGATACCGTAAGGCATCCTTGCAGATTTTTGGTCAGGTCACAACAAATCCACCCCGAAGCGCATGAGCAACTCTTCTAAAGCCATCAAAGAAGCTTTCAAAGAATACTTTGAAATAGTCCCCGCAACCACAGAGGTCTTGAGAGAACACGTTTATAAATTGCGTTACCAAGTGTATTGTCTGGAAATTCAGGGTTATGACCCGGGTATTTTTTCAAGCGGGATGGAGACAGACGAATTCGATCACCATTGCGCGCATTATTTAATTCGCCACCGCCAATCGAATGAATTTGCGGCAACGGCGCGCTTGATCCTGCCGTGCCAAGCAGACCCTGCTAGGCCGTTCCCGTTTGAGGAGCATTGCCGAATAGACCGGGCCGATTTGCTTAAAGCCATTGATAGGCGGCATGTTGCCGAAGTGTCGCGGTTTTGCGTGTCGAAAGCATTCAAAAAACGCAACAACGAGACCCCTACGTTGGCTACGGTAAGTCCTGATGGCGGCGGCCACCTATGCACCGAAGCCGAGCGGCGTATCTTCCCGCACATCGCTCTGGCCTTGTTTGCCGGTTTAATCGAGGCCAGTCATGAACACGGCATCCAGTATTGGTGTGCTTCCATGGAGGCTTCGTTTTTGCGTTTTATTGCGCTGTTCGGGGTTTACCCGGTCAAAATAGGGCCGCTCGCTGATTACCACGGCGAGCGCTGGCCTTGCCTCATCAAAGTGAGCGACATGCTGGATACGGTGGCAGAAAAAGACCGGCAAGTCTGGGAGCTGTTTACCGATGGCGGGCGTTATGGGTCGGTTGGCGGGTAGTCGGTTAAAAATCGACGAACGCCTCAAAATAAAAACTTCTTCCGGCCAGCGGCAAGTTTTCTGGCAACTGTAGGGTTACAAATTCGCGGGCATTGGTATCAAAGACATTCCGCAGCGAAGCGGAAAACCCCAGTTTCCCTAGCAAATTTTTGCCGCGCAGGGTCAAATCGACGGTTTCGTAATCGGCTAAGGGCCGCACATCCCCGGCCGGCCGGGTGCGGCCACCTACCCAGTTGATTTGCGGTTGCACTTGCCATTGCGGTAAAAAATACCACGTTAAGGCGGTAAATACACGGTGTTCGGGTACCCCGACAATGCGCTGGTCGGTAACGGGATTAACCGCATTTTGCCAGGCGTAGTTGCCGGTTAAGTCCCACTGTTCGGCCAGCCGCCAATGCCACTCCCATTCCGCACCGAAGGCATTTTGGTTGCCTCTGTTTTGAAAGGTACTGGTTGAGTGTTCAGCGTCTGGGATGGGTGCTATTAAATCGTTGATTTGATAATAATAGGCACTGACAGCCGTTCTTAGTGTTGTGAACGGGCGGTAGTCCAGTACCCATTCGTAGGTGTTAATGGTTTCAGGGCCTAGGTTTGGATTGCCGATCAGCACGGGGTTGTTTTGGTTGCCTTGCTCAGAAAAGCTCGGTGCTCTAAAGGCCCGCCCGTACAGCAGCTTGGTGGTCATTTGAGTGCTGACATCCCAAACCAAGGCGGTGCGTGGGTTGACGGTTGCGCCAAAATCAGAGTAATGGTCGTACCGAACACCGGTTGTCAATTGCCAGGCTTTGGCAAAAGCCCATTCGTCTTGAAGCACTGCTGACCAAACCGTGCGCTGGGTGGTTGGCAAGTACACAAACGGGGTGCCCGTGACATCGGTCAAGGCACCGCCCACGCTGTTTGCGCTGCCGTCTATGACACCGTGGCCAAAATTTTTCCGCTCACGGGTGGTAATGCTTTCGTAGCGTAACCCTGTGCTGATGTGCAGCAAATGGTTTTTAAAGCCGGCATAGTGGGCAATCAAGTCTAGCGAGGGGATGTTGTGTGCTCTGCCTAAGTCGCTGTTGGCCCCTTCTGGAAACATGACGGGCCTGAACGCACCGGTTTTGTTGATATTGCCGTGCCTGTCAATCGGCAAGACAGCATGGTTCGGGAAGGCCTGGACTTGCGCTTGAACTTGGGTATAAAAATAACTGGCGTGAACCGACAACTGCCAATCACCTAAGGTGTCCTCGGTGGAGTACCTGATATCCCCCAAATACGCTTCATTGCCGACGCGCCCGCCCGGGTCCAACGCTCCGGCAGCCCCGGCACGGGTTCCAGCATTCATTAAATTGAACGCCCAAAAGCCCAAGTCCCAATGCTTGCGTTGTAAATTTAAGTGGCCGTTCAAGGTTTCAAAATGGGTGTTGAGCGCACCGGGTGCCAAAGAGGCTTGGGTGCCGAAAATGGTATCAAACGAGGATTGCACATCCGTGCGCACCAGCCGGTTGCGGTCGCCGGCGGTGTGTTGGTACTGCAAGCTGGCAGCGACATCAAAGCCGTGCCATTGGCCGCCGTGTTGAGCCCAGGTGCTGACGGTGTCCCAGTTGCCGGCCCGCACGCCGAGCCGGGTGCCGTCAATGTCTTTGGCTTTTTTGCTGACAATGTTGATGACCCCGGCAAAGGCGTCGGCACCGTACAGGGCAGAACCCGGGCCACGAATGACTTCCACGCGTGCAATCGCCTCCACCGGCAATTCTAAGCCGGTCGGCAAGGTGCCGCGAAACGGCGTGGTGATGCGGGTGCCGTTTAATAAAATTAAAACCTGCGCGTTGGTGTCATTGCTGATGCCGCGAATGCTGTATTTGTAATCGTAACTGCCGGTTTGCAGGCCCACATGCAGGCCGGGTACGGTTCTCAGCACTTCATGCAGTTCGACCGCTCCCATCGCCTTGATTTGCTCGGCGGTGATGACGCTGGTGACGGCGGCCGACTGGAATACGGGTTTTGGGCTGCCGGTGGCAATAGTGACTGGGATGGCGGCCAGTTCAGCCGGGGACAGGGCAAAAAAATCCTCGACAGTTTCATTAGCACAGGCTGGGTCACCAAGCACAAATACAAAAACGCTGGCCAGTGCCTTGCTTAAGCGGGCTTTCATAAGGTCATCATCATGGAAAGCGGCGGATGAACTCATCTAAAGGTATCGGTTTGCCCAGGTAATAGCCCTGGGCATAATCCACACCCAGTTGTTGCAGCAAACAAAACGTTTCTTGGTTTTCAACAAATTCGGCGATGGTTTTTTTGCCCATAAGATGGCCTACCTCGTTGATGGATTTGACCATGGCCAAGTCAATCGGGTCTGAAATAATGTCTTTGATAAACAATCCATCGATTTTTAAGTAATCCACCGGCAAGTTTTTAAGGTAACCAAAAGAAGACAGGCCGCTGCCAAAATCGTCTAGGGAAAACGAACAGCCTTGGGTTCTCAGTTCGTTGATAAATTGGGTGGCATGGGACAAATTGGCAATCACCGCCGTTTCTGTTATCTCAAAACAGATTTTCTGGGCCGGGATTTGCCAACGGCTGAATTGCTCGGCGATAAACTTCAGCATGGTTTCATCCGACAATGACAGGCCCGACAGGTTGACGGAACACAACGACAGCCTGGCCAGAAACTCCGGTTGCCCAGCCAGCCACGAGAACAGCCGGTTGACCACCCACCGGTCCATCGCCGGGGCCAGATTGTAGCGTTCTGCCGCCGGCAAAAACGCCCCGGGCGGAATTATTGCGTTTTTGTGGTCTTGGTAGCGGACTAATACTTCTAGGTGTAAGCCGGTTTCCGTGTGGCCGACCGCTTTGATGGGTTGGGCGTACAGGGAAAAATTATTTTGTTCCAGCCCTTGGCGAATTTTGGCAACCCACTGCATTTCCCCGTGCCGCAGCGCTAAATCGGCATCATCGGGACGGAACACATGCACCCGGTTGCGGCCTCTTTCTTTAGCGGCGTAGCAAGCGGCGTCGGCTTC
>DBNW01000013.1 GCA_002299425.1 Methylococcaceae bacterium UBA662
GGCAAATAAAATCCTCCGAAAAATAATACTCCGGCCCTACCTCAATACAGCGAGACCTATTCGATGTTTAATCGAGTCTTGAACGGAACATAGGTTATGACCGAACTGACCCAGTTTTTTAGCGAGTCTGGAGAATTGTCTCAGGTGATAGACGGTTTTCAACAGCGCGCGGGTCAATTAGAGATGGCATTGGCGGTTGCCGATGCTATCAATCGTAAACAAAATCTAGCGGTTGAGGCGGGTACTGGCATTGGTAAGACATTTGCCTATTTGATACCGACAATTTTGTCAGGGAAAAAAGCACTGGTTTCCACGGGAAGTAAAAATTTGCAGGACCAATTATTGGGTCAAGATTTGCCCGTTTTACGGAAAATTATTAAAAAACCCTTTAAAGTGGCTTTGTTAAAAGGACGTAGCAATTATTTGTGTGCGTATCGGCTAAAAAATGCGCTGAACTCCAGTTATGGTTTTAGTAAGGAGCAGGCTTTATCTTTGGCAAAAATAGCCATCTGGGCCAAGCGAACAGACACGGGTGATAGTGCCGAAATGTTCGGGGTGCCAGAAAATGACCCGGTCTGGTACCAGGCAACCTCATCGGTTGACAATTGTTTGGGGAGCGATTGCCCTGACCTTGCCGATTGCCATGTGCTCCAGGCTAGAAAGAAAGCTTTAGATGCTGATTTGCTAATAATAAATCACCATTTGCTGTGTGCTGATGGGTCAATCAGAGATGTGGGCTTCGGTGAGCTGTTACCTGATGTTGAAATCATTGTTATTGATGAAGCGCATCAACTGGCGCAGACTGCGTCAAATTTTTTCGGCATACAGATCGGGGCGAAGCAGTTTAATGATTTGGCCACCGATACCTTGTTGGAGTTTTTCAAGGATGCTACCGATATTCCAGCTCTGCGTACCGCTTGTGAGGGCTTGCAACAGGAAACAAAAGCGTTGCGTTTGGCTTTTGGGGTTGAAGCAAGACGTGGTGAGTGGGATGAAATAACCGATAGTCCAAGGTTGATGGCGGGGTTGGTTGCGTTGCAAGCGCAGATGCAGCAAGTCGAGGAGCAACTTGCTGTTGCTTCGGCTAATACTCAGGCTTTGGGCAATTGCTATAAACGGGCGCAAGAATTAGTGCGGCACTTGTCGGTTGTTGTAGCCGAAGATGAAGACAACGAACAATGGGTGCGTTGGTTTGAGATACATAAGAAGTCGTTTATGTTAAGCAGAACCCCGTTAGATATCAGCACAAATTTCCAGAAATTTATGCGCCAACATCAGGCAACCTGGATTTTTACCTCGGCGACTTTGTCGGTGGCCCAGGAATTTGGCTATTTTTCGGCCCGTTTAGGATTAGAAAATATCAAAACGGCCTGTTGGGACAGCCCTTTTGATTATGCCAGCCAGTCGTTGTTTTATCATCCTAGGGGCTTGCCGCAGCCTAGTGCAGATGATTTTATCCCAAGAATTTTGACATTCGTGCTGCCGGTACTGGAAGCAAGCAGAGGTCGAGCGTTTTTTTTATTTACCAGCCACCGTTCGTTAGCGTTGGCTGAAAGCTTATTGCAAGCAAAAACAGCATTTCCTTTGTTAGTGCAAGGGAGTCTTCCGAAAGCGAAGTTAATTGCTGAATTTAAGGCTACTGACAATGCCGTGTTATTAGGGACGTCAAGTTTTTGGGAAGGGGTTGATGTACGCGGCGAGGCCTTGTCCTGTGTGATTATTGACAAGTTGCCTTTTTCCTCGCCGGGCGATCCGGTACTGAAAGCCAGGCTGGCGGCGATGGAAAAAAATGGCAAAAATGCTTTTTTTGAATACCAATTGCCCAATGCCGCCATCGCCCTGAAACAAGGAGTAGGGCGGTTAATTCGTGATATGAACGACCGGGGGGTCTTGATGGTTTGCGATCCGCGCCTGCTCAAGCGGGCTTATGGCCAATTTTTTTTGGACAGCGTGCCACCGATGCGGCGCACCCGCAATCTTGCGGACGTGCAGGCGTTTTTTCAAGATGGGAAAGCGTCGACATGAAAATTTTGGCCGTTGAGACAGCCACAGAGGCCTGTTCTGCGGCACTGTTAATTCAGGATGAAATTATCGAACGTTGGGAGTTGGCACCTAAAGCCCATACCCGGTTGATTTTACCCATGATAGACGGGCTGATGGCGGAGGCTGGATTGTCCCTTAGGCAATTGGATGCGTTGGCATTTGGTTGTGGCCCGGGTTCTTTTACCGGGGTTCGGATTGCTACCGGTGTGGTTCATGGCATTGCCTTGGGCGCGGATTTGCCGGTTTTGCCGGTATCAACCTTAGCCGCAATAGCCCAGGACTATTTTGTTCATCAACAGAATGCTTTGTTGTTTGTAGCCATGGATGCCAGGATGGGAGAGGTGTATTGGGGGGTTTACCAACGAAACTGCCAGGGTATTGCCGAGTTGTTAGGCAAGGAATCGGTGACCCATCCCGATCAAATAGAGCGGCCTGTTTTATCTCAGCCCGGAGTGGGTATTGGTTCGGGTTGGTTGCTTTATCGGCAAAACCTGCTCGGGCGGCTGGAAGGATTGGTTGCAGGCATTGTTCCTCAAACGGTTTGGCCTAGGGCTTCGGCAATCGCCCGTCTAGGCGCGGCGGCATTCCAAAACGGCAAGGCAGTCCCTGTGGAAAGAGCGCTGCCGGTTTATTTACGCGACAAAGTGGCAAAAACGGAACAAGAACGCGTTGCAATGGGCTAGACGGATACGGCCGGGGGTGTTACTTTTTTCTAAAAGGCAGTAACGCGGATGCCGCTTGCTTGTAGCGTGTAATGTGCGGGTTCTCGCGGCTTAAAAACGCTTCAATGGCGCGGGCACCGGCGGGGTTTTTAAGCCAGTGTGCGGAATAGGTGCTGACGGGGCTGAATCCCCGGGCAATTTTATGCTCCCCTTGTGCTCCTGAATCAAAGCGGCTTAAGCCTTGTTCTAGACAATAATCGATACCTTGGTAATAACACGCTTCAAAATGCAGGAAGTCGTACCCATCCTGGCCGCCCCAATGGCGTCCGTACAGGGTGTGGGTGTCGATAAAGCTTAGTGCGGCGCCCACGTATTCGCCCCGTTTTACGGCGAAAATAAGCAACATGTGGTGGCCTATTCGGTCCGCACAAATTTTAAAAAACGCTAGGTTCAAATAGGCTTGGGAGCCTTTTTTTAGGTAAGTCGAGCGGTAGAAGTAAAAAAAAACATCCCATTGTTCTGGCGTGGCTTCCGCGCCCCGTATTTTTACGAATACGATGCCTTGCTCGGCGATCTTGCGGCGTTCCCGTTTAATCATTTTTCTTTTGCTGGCGGTGAAGGTATCCAAAAAATCTGCAAAATCACGGTAATTTTGGTTAAGCCATTGGTATTGGACATTCTCGCGTAGGCTTAAGCCTACGTTTTGCAGGGCTTTTGACTGTTCGCTGTCGGGGAACAAGCAGTGCCAAGAGGAAATGCCGTGCTGCGCGCTAAGTGCTTGCAGGGTATCAAAAATAACTGCGAAGACAGACGATGGCTCAATGCCGGGGGCTATTGCTACTCTGGGACCGTAACACGGGGTAAACGGTATTGCCGTAAGCCATTTGGGATAATAATCTAAGCCAGCTTGGCCATACGCAGTGGCCCATGGTTGGTCGAATACGAACTCGCCGCGCGAATGCAGTTTAAGGTACAACGGCATGGCGGCTAAAGCACGTTGTTGGTTGTCTACAACCAGCAGGTGTTGCGGTATCCAGCCGGTAGCGGCTGATACGGCACCGCTTTGTTCTAAGGCGGAGAGGAATTCATGGCGCAAAAAAAGATAGTCCTGGCCTGTGAGACCGTTCCATAGCGCCGCTTCAACACATTCAATACGGCCAATTAGTTTGGTATACATGGTTTTGGATGTTTGGCGGATGCCGAGGTAAGTTGCACGGGTTGGCTGCTTGTTGTGGGTTTTGTCTTGTGTCCTGTAGAGTCTTGCTACAAGCGAGGCGTGTTGTGGTTTTTAGCGGGTGCCAAACACAACAATGGTTTTGCCATGGGCTGTTAGTAGCTTTTTGCGTTCCATTTCTTTTAGCACGCGCCCGGCCATTTCCCTAGAACAGCCTACTAGGCAGGCAATTTCTTGCCTGGAGATACGCAGCTGCATGCCATCGGGATGGGTGATGGCGTCAGGGTTTTTGCACAAGTCTGTTAGGGTGCGGGTAATTCGGCCGGCTACGTCCATAAAGGCTAAGTCGGTAAGTTTTTTGTTGGTTTTTAGTAGCCGGGTGGCTAATTGGTTGCCGAGCATAAACAGCAAGTCAGGGGCATAGGGCAGTAGGTCTTCCTTTAGTGCGTGTCGAAGCCGGTCATAACTGATTTCGGCAAGCTCACAAGGAGTGCGGGTTCTTACCGTCGCCCTGCGGTTTTCCGCCCCGTTAAAAAAACCTATTTCGCCAATAAAATCGTGTTTGTTCAGGTAGGTTAAAACCAATTCGTATTTTCCGTTTGGCTCTTCGGTGCAGATAGCGACAGACCCCTTGACAATGAGATACAGCGAGTCGACTTTATCCCCTTCTTTGATAACTGCGAATTTGCTGGGAAAATGCTTTATGCTGCAAAGCTTTATAAAATTTTCAATGGCAGCAATAGAATACGGTGGATTTGTCGACGCAATTGGCATGGTTAACTGACCCTAATGGTGTGCCAATTTGGCAACGGTTGTGTTTGCAGCATTGTATAGACTTTACAAAAAAACAAAAATCAGCAATAAAAACTCGATAATGTGGTAGGCTGTCGGCCTTTTTATTCGTGAGTGCCTAATCGATGAAAGCAACGGTGAAATGGGTCGATGGTGTTATGTTTGTTGCCGAAAGCGACAGCGGACATGCCGTTGTGATGGATGGCTCGCCTGAGCATGGGGGACGAAACAGGGGGTTTCGTCCGATGGAAATGGTGTTGATGGGCGTGGCCGGTTGTTCTTCGTTTGACGTGGTGCAAATTTTACAAAAAGGCAGGCACGTTATCTGCGGATGCGAGGTAGCCGTCAGTGCTGAACGTGTTGATGCGATACCCCGTGTTTTTAGTAAAATCCATTTGTATTTTAAGGTTAGTGGGCGCGGTTTGAAGCCAGCCGCTGTCGAACGAGCCGTGCGCTTGTCGGCGGAAAAGTATTGCTCAGCTTCCATCATGCTGGGCAACGCGGGTGTGGATATTACCCATGATTTTGAAGTGATTGAGGTTTAATGAATTGAAAAAGTTGCAATTACAGGGGTTTAATAACCTAACCAAGTCCCTTAGTTTTAATATCTACGATGTTTGCTATGCGCCCGCTGAATTACAGCAGGCGTATATCGAGTACATTGATGAAGCCTACAATGCTAAAAGACTGACTCAGATTTTAAAAGATGTGGCCGATATTATTGGCGCACAAATCCTTAACATAGCCCACCAGGACTATGACCCGCAGGGTGCGAGCGTTACTATGTTGATCTCTGAAGGCGATGTACCGCCGCCGCCGAGCATGAACACGCAATCGCCGGGGCCTTTACCCGAGACCGTTTTGGCGCATTTGGATAAAAGCCACATCACGGTGCATACCTATCCTGAAAGCCATCCTGACAACGGCATCAGTACGTTTAGGGCGGATATCGATGTTTCTACCTGCGGCCAGATTTCGCCGCTGAAGGCGTTGAACTACCTGATCCACAGCTTTGAGTCGGATATTGTCATTATGGACTACAAAGTGCGCGGGTTTACCCGTGACGTGTCCGGGAAGAAACATTTTATTGACCATACGATTACCTCAATTCAGAACTACATTGCCCTAGATACCTTGGAAAGCTATCAGTTGATAGATGTGAACGTCTATCAAGAAAATATTTTCCACACCAAAATGATGCTGAAGGAAACCGAGCTGGAAAATTATTTGTTTGAAAAAGAAAGTAATTTGTCGGCGGCACAAAAACTGGAAATTCAGCGCAAGCTACAAAAAGAAATGTCCGAAATTTTTTACGGACACAATTTTCGTCGTAAATACGATTTTGTCGATACCGAAGGCTGTTAACGACCGGTGTTATTCGGTTTACTTTTGAAAAAGGGTCGTTAGGCGGCCCTTTTTACCGTCTTGACACCTGCTTATTGTCAAGGTGCTCCTGTATCGGACAACGCGTTAAAAATAAAAAGGAATTCATTTTTTTTCGGTCGGTGCAGAACCAGTCCTAACGCGGACAGGGCAGCGAATGTGTACAAGGTGTTGATGCCATCACCGAGCAAGAACAAAATACAGCCAAAGGCACCTATGCTTGCGATCAGGCAGAGTGTTGTGATGACGGTGGCCGCATAGCGATTTTTTGCCAAATTCAGACGGTTTTCAGTAGACGATGGCATTGTTTTATTGAGGTGCAGCAAAATGTGCCTGATTAAGCTGGTTAAAGGGAACATGATGATGGCCACCCAGTACAACAAAGTTCTAAGCGATATAAGGCTTTCCTGGGCAATAGAGGTGGCGGTTTCGTGCCTGAATGCGTGGCAGATGCCGGTTGCGGCTATTAGCCCTATTAACAACAAAGCATTGGCAAGCCACGCCACACTTAAAGCACTATTGATTTGTTTTGGGGTGAGAGGTGACATCGTTGTTGGGTGATGAAAGTAGACTGAGGTGTGTAGAATTGAAATGTTGACTTAATTACTAGGTATAGCCATAATTTTCAATTTTGTGTCGAAGGCCAATTTATGTCCAATCCAGTCGTTTTTACAGACAACGCGGCAACCAAAGTGGGTGAATTGATTGCCGAAGAGGGCAACAACGCCCTTAAACTCAGGGTCTATGTTTCCGGTGGCGGATGCTCCGGTTTTCAATACGGCTTTACGTTTGACGAGGAAGTCAACGAAGACGACACGCTGGTTGAACGCGGCGGCGTGACCGTTTTGATTGATGCGATGAGTATCCAATACTTGACCGGCGCTGAAATAGATTACAAGGAAGATGTTTCAGGATCACAATTTGTGATCCGTAATCCGAATGCTAAAACTACCTGTGGCTGTGGTTCCTCATTTTCAGCCTAATCCGGTTTTGCCTGATACATCCCACCTAAACACCGAGATTGGCTTGCACCCGTTACTGCGGTAAGACTTCCGGGCAGGCCGTGCAGCGTTTGTTTGGCCAGCCACGCAAAAGCCATCGCTTCTACATGATCGGGGTCGATGCCGTAAAAAGCGGTCGATACCACTTGGCAAGGCAGGGTGTCGGCTATCGTCGCAAACAACAGACCGTTGTGAACCCCCCCCCCGCACACCAGCACTTCTTCAGTCATGGGTGCATGCTCTTGAATAGCATCGCAAATGCTGAGCGCGGTTAAGTGGCATAAACTGGCTTGGATGTTTTCGGGGGGTCTGTTTTTATCGGTCAAAAACGCTGCTAACCAAGTGAGTGAAAAGTATTCTTTTCCCGTGCTTTTGGGAGGGGCAAGTTGGAAGTAACAGTCTTGTTTGAGCCGCGCCACCAGTGAATAATCAATTTTTCCAGTTTTAGCCCAATTGCCGTTCCGGTCAAAAGCCAGTCCCTGGTGTTTGTATATCCATTCGTCCATTAAGGTGTTGCCAGGCCCTGTGTCAAATCCCTTCACGCTTGCTGGCCCGCCCTGTTGAGCGGGCAGCACCGTGATGTTGGCTATGCCGCCGATATTGACAATGCAGCGGTTGGTTTGCGGATGGCTGAAAAGGGCTTGGTGGAAGGCGGGAACCAGCGGGGCTCCTTGTCCGTTGCAGGCAAGATCACGTCTTCTAAAATCGGCGACGGTGGTGATGCCGGTTTGTTCGGCGATTACATTAGGATCGCCAATTTGCAGAGAAAAAGGGAACGGCTGGTTCGGCGCATGGCAAACCGTCTGGCCGTGGCTGCCGATGGCTTGGATAGAGCCGGCGGCTACAGCATTATTTGCTAATAACGCCTTGGCGGCGTCAGCGAACAAATGCCCGAGCTGGCAATCGATGCGTCCGTAATCGTGCAAGAAAACCGGGTGGTTTGCGTTGCTTAGGTGCTGGATGGCGGTTTTTAATTCGGCTGTGAAAGGATGAAAGACAAAATCAACCAGTTTGGCTGAATGACCGGTAAGGTCAACCAGAGCAGCATCTATGCCATCGGTGCTGGTGCCTGACATCAGGCCAATGTAGAGTTCCGGCAAGGTTTATTCCACTTGGGTTTGGTTTTTAGCCAGTAAGCTTTTGGCTTTGGTTTGGTAAAGCTGAGCCAATAGGGGGTGCGCCCGCTGTTTAAAATCGGCCAAGTATTGGGGGTTTAAGGTCATGGCATGGCGGGAGTCTTCGATGAGCTCTGGATTGCGATGCTGGCCGTCTATGCGGAATTCATAATGCAGGTGCGGGCCTGTTGCTAAGCCGGTTTGCCCGACATAACCAATGATTTCGCCTTGCTTGACGAGGTCTCCTGGTTGCAGATCTCTTCTGAAACGAGAAAGATGGGCGTATAGGGTTTCATAGCGTTCGCCATGTTGGACGATGATGACCTGGCCATAGCCGCCTTTACGGCCTAAAAAAGCAATGACTCCATCGCCGGTGGTTTTGACGGGTGTTCCGGTACGGGCAGCGTAGTCTACGCCTTTGTGGGCGCGAATCCGGTTAAGTACGGGGTGCCTACGGTTAATGTCAAAGTGCGAGCTGATGCGGGCAAATTCCACCGGTGTACTCAAAAAAGCTTTACGCATGGCCCTACCCTCCGGCGTGTAGTAATTGCTGTTGCCAAATTCATCAATGTACCTAACCGCAGTCAGAATGCGGTTTTGGTTGACGAATTCGGCGGCCAAAATAAGAGGGGTCCCGGTGCGGTCACGTTCGTAAACCACTGTGAATTGGTCCCCGCGCCGCAGCTTGGTGGCAAAGTCTATATCCCAGGCAAAAATGCTGGCTAATTGTTCTGGCAGGCTTTCAGGCAAGCCTATTTCTTTGGCGGCCTCGGCAAAAGAGGAGCGGATAATGCCTTGTGCGGTCAGGTAACGCTGGGGTAGTTGCTCGGTAGGCGAGGGTGCTGCAACTAGGCTGAGCTTATTGCCGATTTTGATGATTTTATGGACGCGGTGGCTGGGGTTTAGGCCAAGCGGCTGGTTTGAGGCGGGAGGTGTCAAAACAGGCGGTAGCTCAAAATCCAATTTTGAATACAACGGCGCATCCATTGCAGTCGATTGGTGCAAGTGGGGGTGGTTTCTGGCGGCAGTTTTTTTTGTCAGTTTACGGTGGGCTAACTGCCGGCTGCTTTTTTTGGCGTGAAAAGCACGGTGATTGGATTTTTTAGCCTTGCCTCGTTTCGAGACAAGGGCTGAGGGCTTTTTGCCGTGCTTGGCAGTAGCAAGGGTGTGTTTTTTGCCGGGCGGGTGGGCAGGCCTGGCATGACCGGGTGGGACGGAAATAACTAAGCCCACACCCAAAAACAACGAGGCAATGATTCTGTTTTTCACGGTAAGTAAGCTTAAGTTGTTGAAAACAAGCAATAATAAATAAATTTTTATAGAGCTGGGAGCCATTGTAAGGTTTTTCTTTTGAGTTTGCCAACCTTAAAGGCAAAAACCACACCGCATTAAAACCTGCAAAGGCCTGAAATACCGTCAGTGTTTTTTAAATTAAGCCAATTAAACAAGGGGTTAGCTCGTTTATTGGGTTACTCAGTGCCAAGCTGAGTTAACAGCTCTGCCTGATGTTCTCTGAGCAGAGGGTTGATTACCTGCTCCAGCCCGCCTTGTAGAATGTCATCGAGCTTGTACAAAGTCAGGTTAATGCGGTGGTCGGTCAAGCGGCCTTGGGGGAAGTTGTAGGTGCGGATGCGTTCAGACCGGTCGCCGCTACCTACTTGCAGCTTGCGTGCAGCCGATTGTTCGGCCTGATGCTTTGCTTGTTCTGCTGCGAGCAGGCGCGCTTGCAACAGGGACATGGCGCGAGCACGGTTTTTGTGCTGCGAGCGTTCGTCCTGGCATTCGACCACCACGCCGGTTGGGATGTGAGTGATACGGATAGCCGATTCGGTCTTGTTGACATGCTGGCCGCCAGCACCAGAGGAACGGAAGGTGTCGATTTTAAGGTCCACGGGGTTGATTTCGACAGCATCAATCTCCCCCGCCTCGGGCATGATGGCGACGGTGCAGGCGGAGGTGTGGACGCGGCCTTGAGATTCGGTATCAGGCACGCGCTGCACTCTGTGGGCACCCGACTCAAACTTCATCTGTCCGTAAACGTCCCGCCCGGACAGACGCAGTATGACTTCTTTGTAGCCGCCGTGCTCGCCCGGATTTTCACTGATCATCTCGGTTTGCCAGCCCTGGCGTTCGGCATAGCGTTGGTACATGCGGGCGAGGTCGCCGGAAAAAATGGCGGCCTCGTCGCCGCCTGTACCGGCTCTGATTTCCAGGAAAATGTTGCGGGTGTCATGGGGGTCTTTCGGCAACAGCAGCCGGTGCAGTTCCTGCTCTAGGGAGGCCATTTGCTTGGCCGCGATGTGGATTTCATCTTTTGCCAGTTCGCGCAACTCCGGGTCTGAGTCGTGTGCCATTTCTTGGCAGGCGGCCAGTTGCGCTAGGCTGTGTTGGTAGCGCTGGTAGCAGTCGACCACGGGGCCAATTTGGGCAAACTCTTGGCCTAGGGCGCGAAATTTGTTTTGGTCGCCTTGAATACCGGGTTCAGACAATAACGCTGCGATTTCGCTGTGGCGTTCACACAGGCTCTCTAGTCTAAGTTGAATCGAGGGTTTCATTTAAGGTGGGTCAAGTTTAAAAATTTCCAGGGCGGCTGCCAGCAGGTCATGCCGCTCCTGTTCGGCGGCCAGCCTAATTTGGCTGCTGGGCGTGTGCAACAACTTGTTGGTTAAGCCGTGTGCTAAGCGGTTTAACACCTCTTCGGCCTGGGTGCCGTTTTTTAATGAGGCGATGGCTTTGCTCAAGAGCTCGTCGCGGGCGAGTTCGGCGCTGTGGCGGTAATCCTTGATGATTGTCTGGGCGCTTTGCGCCCGCAGCCAAGCTAAGAAATGCCCGACTTGGGCGTCGATAATTTCCTCGGCCTGTGCGGCGGCTACCCGGCGGGACTGCATGTTTTGGTCAATGGTTTGTTGCAAATCGTCCAGGGTGTACAAATACACGTCTCTGAGTTGGTCTACCTCGGCTTCTATGTCCCGTGGGACGGCTAGGTCAACCATAAACATGGGTTTTCTTTTGCGCTTTTTTAGTGCGCTTTCGACGCTGCCTTTGCCCAGTATGGGCAGTGGGCTGGCGGTGGAGGCGATAACAATGTCTGCCTCGGCAAGGTGTTTTGTGATGTCGGCCAGTTCAATGGCGTAACCGTTGAACTGCATGGCAAGGTTGTGGGCGCGTTGATAAGTCCGGTTGGCAATGATGAGTTTTTTTACGCCTTGTTCAGATAAATGCCGGGCGGCCAGTTCGATGGTTTCACCGGCACCAATTAGCAAGGCGGTTTGCTGGTCTAGCTGGTCGAATATCTGTTGAGCGAATTGCACGGCGGCAAAAGCGACGGAAACCGGGCTGGAACCGATGGCGGTATCGGTACGCACCTTTTTTGCGGTATTGAAAGTGTATTGGAACAATTTTCCCAGTTGCTTACCTAACGTGCCTGCCTCGTTGGCGATCTGGTAGGCAACTTTCATTTGTCCTAGAATTTGCGGTTCGCCCAACACCATAGAGTCCAGCCCTGATGCTACCCTGAAAACATGCCGAATAAAGTGGTTGTCGGTATGGCAGTACAGATAGGGGTGTATGTCTGCAAAAGCCAGTTGTTTGTGGTTGGCGACCCAGTCAACCAAGACACTTCGGTCTTCGGTATCTGCTGAACAATAGATTTCAGTGCGGTTGCATGTGGATAGGATGGCGGCCTCGCTGATACCGTTGACCGCCAGCAGCGAACGCAGGGATGGCCTGAGAATGTCGTGGGTGAACGCTAGCTGTTCCCGGACAGCAACGGGCGCGGTGTTATGGTTGATGCCTACAGTGAGTAAAGTCATGCTTTGTGTGCGGCGAAAAAACCCTGTCGGGCCGGTTGTCAGTTTTAGTGGGGCGGGCCAGCGCTTGAGGTCGCCTCCCCCTCTGGAGTCAATCCGCTCTTCTGCCAGCCAAAGACGCGGGGTACAAAATCAAAAGTCCGGTTAATTTAAAAATGCGGTCGGCTAGTCTGTCACAGGCGGTAGCTTTTGCAATAGCTGGCAGTATATTATGTGAGAAATTTTCGCCAATCGGTTGGTGATTTTTAAGAAAATTGTTTTTAGGTTTTTTAAGCACGGCACTCGGTACGGTAAAGCCGGGGCGGTGTTTCGGCGGTTGCTTGTCTTGTGTTCGCTCACAAAAAGCCTTATCCGTTTTTAGATTTCCCGGCGGCTTAATACCCGCCGGATTTTAGTTCAGAGGAACGTCAGTGTTAATTTTTAAGTTACTTTTAGTCGTACCTTTGGTTTTTTTTACGGCTTGCTCGAGCGTCCTAAAGCCACCCGGCACGGCAGGGGAAGCGGACAAGCCAGCGACTGCGGTAACCGAGGTAAAAAAACCCCTGGCAGGTGACACGCCTTATCAAACCGCTTCGTTTGAACCCGAAGTGATGTTTATGCTCATGACCGCCGAAATAGCAGGCCAGCGGGGGCAGTACGCTATTGCCTTGGAAGGTTACTTGGAAGCGGCGAAACGAGTTAAAGACCATCGAATTGCCGAGAGGGCTGCGGCAATAGCGTTGTATCTAAAAGATCAGGAAAAAACGGACAAGGCGGTAAGGTTATGGTTGCAGAAAGAACCAAATAGCCTGCCGGCACGCAAAATAGCAACCATGTCGGCGTTGATTGCCAGTAACCAAGACGCTGCGGTCAGGTACTTGGACGAGCTGTTGTCGCTTGATGCGGCCGGTTTTGAGAAAACCGTCTTGGAATTGGCTGCGGTATTGCAAAAAGAAGGTAAAAACGGCGTGCTTTACGATGCGTTTGATGCCTTGTCTAAACTGCATGCCCGCAATGCCAATGTGTACTTGGTTAAGTCGTTGTTGGCTGTTCAATTAGGCAACCTAGAACAGGCCATGGAAGATGTGCAAAAAGCGTTGGCAGTGCAGCCAGATTGGGACAGGGCGTTGGCACTGCGGGCGCAACTGACCGCGCAGTCAGGCGAAATACAAAAAGCCATCGCCGATTTGGAAGTGGCCATTGCCAAAAACCCCAAAGCCACCAAGCTGCAAAAGCTACTGGCCCAAGTACTAATAAAAAACAACGATTATAAGAAAGCCAGACAAGTTTACCGGCAATTGGTTAGAGCGGACCCGCAAGACATTGAAAGCCAGGTCGCCGAGGGCTTGGTCGCTTTGCAGCTTGAGGAATACGACGACGCAGAGGAGATATTTGAGGTTTTGCTTGAGCTGCCTAAATGGGAAAATCAGGCTCGTTTTTATTTGGCCAAGCTTGAAGAGCGGCGTGGCAATGTCTCCGAGGCCGTCAGTTGGTATGAAAAAATAACCGATGAAGCCATGGCATTGGATGCCGGGTTGGCCGCAGCCCTACTTTTGGCAAAAGACCACCAATACCCGGCGGCACATGCAAGGCTGGATGCTTTGGTCGGTCGTTATCCTGATCAAAAGCTAAAAGTGTTGGTCGCTCGGGCTGAGCTGTTTAATCAGCAAAAAGAACACCAAAAAGCCTTCGGTTTGCTGTCTGATGCGTTGGTTTTGCACCCTGACGACAAAAACTTGCTTTATACTCGAGCGCTGATTGCGGATCGTCTGGGTAAGCTGGATGTTTTAGAAGCGGATTTACATAAAATTTTGCAGCAAGATCCTGACAATGCGGAAGCGTTAAATGCCCTCGGTTACACCTTGACGGCAAAAACCACGCGCTATGCGGAGGCCGAAAAGTACCTCCATCGCGCCCTTAGGATAGCCCCGAATGAAGCGGCAATTTTAGACAGTTACGGTTGGTTGCAGTTTAAATTGGGAAGATACGAACGGGCTTTGGAGTATTTGCAGCGGGCTTATGCGAAGCAGCCGGTAGGTGAGATCGCCGCGCATTTAGCGGCAGTGCTGTGGGCCATGGGTAGGCAGGAAGAGGCCGCGCGGATAGTCGAGGAGGCCTTGAAAAACGAGCCTGAGGACGAGCATTTGTTGGAATTCAAGCGCCGAGTTATGAAATAAAGGGGCGGGCTTTGAAGGTTGTCGCGGCTTTTTGCTTTTCGGCCATGCTGGCTGCGTTGTCGGCCTGTTCGACGCTTACGGAGCGGCCCTCGCCTAGATACCAAGCAGACCTAAGGCAAGGTTTGTACGGGCTGCGTTCGTGGGCGTTTGTGGGTAGATTGTCTTTGGTAGCGGGACAAGAGTCGTGGTCGGCTGCTGTTTCATGGCGGCATTTCCCGGACCGGGAGCTGATCAAGCTTTCCGGTCCCTTGGGCCAAGGGGCGGCTTTGATTAAGTTGACTGAAAAACGGGTCGAAATCGACAGGGGTGGCGGTGATGTCCAGTCATCAAACGACCCGGAGGTTTTTATCGATCAGCAACTGGGTATGGCCGTGCCGCTGCGTTCTTTAGCGTACTGGGCCTTGGGCTTGATCAAGCCGGGCTACCCTAGCCAGCAAATGCCAGGCGGATTTTTGCAAGACGGTTGGTATGTTGATTTTTTGGAGTTGCAAACGGTTCAGTCTTGGTCGATGCCACGAAAAATGACCGTTATGAACGATAAAGTTAAGCTGAAGCTAATTATTGACCAATGGGAATTGGATGGTATCTCAACAACCCAGTAATGCGCTGTTGTGGGCGCAGACATGGCCTGCCCCGGCGAAACTTAATCTTATGCTTAGGGTGATGGGTAGGCGTCCGGATGGCTACCATTTGCTGCAAACGGTGTTTCAGTTTGTGGACTGGTGCGACTGGATTACCTTTTACCCTGTCGATGATAGCCGGGTGAGTTTGGCAAGCCCCTTGCCTGGATTGGCCGAAGAGGATGATCTGACAGTAAAGGCGGCTAAATTATTGCAGAATGCGACGGGGTGTCGGCAAGGAGTGAAAATCAAGGTCGAAAAAAACTTGCCGATGGGCGGAGGTATAGGCGGGGGAAGTTCCGATGCGGCTACGACTTTACTGGTCTTGAATGTGCTTTGGGGGTTGAATCTTACCACTAAAAAACTCATGGAGCTGGGCTTGGCACTGGGTGCGGATGTACCTATTTTTGTTTATGGAAAATCAGCTTGGGCGGAAGGCGTGGGCGAAAAAATTCAGGGTGTTGAGCTCCCAGAGCCGTGGGCGATCATCATAAAGCCTCAGTGCGATGTCAGTACAAAAGAAATTTTTTCACGTCCAGAATTGACAAGGGACAGTAAACCCATCACAATAGAGGACTTCGTTTTTGGAAATTATCAAAACGATTGCCTTGCTGTTGTGAGCACTTTATACCCGCCTATAAAAAAAGCGCTGGACGATTTGTCTAGGTTCTCCAAGCCTAGGCTTACAGGAACGGGGGCTTGTGTTTTTGCTTTGTTCTGCAGCGAGACGGACGCAAAAAATGCGTATTCTGTCATTAGAAAGCAATGGGATGCTTTTTTGGTTAAAACCCAAAACAAATCGCCTTTGCATTCAAAGTTTGTTGGTTTAGCCATCCTATAAATTGGGTCGTCGCCAAGCGGTAAGGCACGGGGTTTTGATCCCCGCATACCAAGGTTCGAATCCTTGCGACCCAGCCATTATACTTTTGCCAAATGGGTTCTAGCTGGGAGTGTTTGAATGAATGACGCCGCCATGATGGTGTTTTCTGGAAATGCTAATCGGGCCTTAGCTGAAGGCATAGTAAAAAAACTTAATATGCGCTTGGGAATGGCTTCCGTTGGCAGGTTCAGTGATGGCGAAATTGCGGTTGAGATTGAGGAAAATGTTAGGGGCAAGGATGTTTTTGTTATTCAGCCTACCTGCTCCCCGACTAATGAAAATTTGATGGAGTTGTTGGTGATGATTGATGCGTTCAAACGCGCGTCCTCATCGAGAATAACCGCCGTGATGCCGTACTACGGCTATGCCAGGCAAGACAGAAGGTCGCGTTCGGCTAGAGTCCCTATCAGTGCTAAGCTGGTCGCTAAAATGATTGAGCAGGCGGGTGCTTGCCGGCTTCTGACAGTAGATTTGCATGCCGATCAAATCCAAGGTTTCTTTGATATTCCTGTGGACAATGTGTATGCCTCCCCGATATTGCTCGGAGATATCTGGTGTCAACAGCACAAGAATTTGATTGTTGTATCTCCAGATGTGGGTGGCGTGGTAAGGGCTAGAGCTTTGGCAAAGCGCCTGAATGATTCGGATTTGGCCATCATCGATAAACGCAGGCTAAAAGCAAATGTTGCCGAAGTTATGCATATAATCGGCGATGTCGAGGGCCGTACCTGTATTCTCATTGATGACTTAGTTGATACCGCCGGAACCCTTTGCAGTGCGGCGGCTGCTTTAAAGCGCTACGGTGCGACCAAGGTTTATGCGTATTGTACGCATGCTGTGTTGTCGGGTAGCGCAATGAGCAATATAAATAACTCCGATTTAGATGAGTTGGTTGTCACTGATACTATTCCGTTAAGCCAAGAGGCCGTCGAATCAGGAAAAATTCGGCAGCTATCGGTTGCAGAAATATTGGCTGAAACAATAAGAAGAATTTCGGTGGGCGAGTCAGTAAGTTCGCTGTATGTTGATTGATTGCACTAAAAAATGTGCCTGGAGATGCGGGGTGTGCGATGTTAAATCTATTTGAATTTGTTGCTGAAAGCAGGCCTAAAACTGGAAAAGTAGCCGCTAGAGGGCTGCGTCGAAATGGCTGGGTTCCCGCTGTAATATACGGCGGCGGATCTAAGCCCGAAGGTTTGGTTTTGAGTCATAACGAAGTGGTAAAACGATTAAGTCACGAAGCGGTTTATTCTCACGTTTTAGATGTCATCGTTGATGGCAAGGCAGAAAAAGCAATCCTTAAAGGAGTGCAAAGAAACCCGGCAAGGTTTCAAATTCTGCATTTGGATTTTTTGCGGGTTAACATGGCAGAGACTATAAAAGTGCATGTGCCGCTGCATTTTATCAATGAGCAACGGTCTGTTGGCTGTAAAAAAGGCGGGGTCGCTGCGCACTCAATGGTTGATGTTGAAGTTTTGTGCTTGCCATCAAGTTTGCCTGAATTTATCGAAGTTGATCTATTGAATTTGGATATAGGCGAAAGCATTCATTTGTCGCAGCTAAAGTTGCCGATGGGTATTGAGGTTGTGGCTCTGGCTCAAGGGGCGGAGCATGATGCGGCTGTAGTTTCTATTTTAAGTCCTGCGGGCGGGCTGACTGGCGATTTGCCTGGAGGCTCTTAAGCTTGGCGTGTTTTTAGTGATAAAGCTTATCGTTGGGCTGGGTAATCCAGGGTCTAAGTACATAAAAACCCGGCACAATGCCGGGTTTTTATTTTTGGACAGAGCGTTTGCTGATGAGGTTGATAAGTGGGTTCTGGATTCTAGGTTTGAGGCTTATACGGCAAGTGTTTCTGTGGCTGGCTGTGAGCTTAGCTTACTAAAGCCTCATACATTTATGAACCGAAGCGGCCAATCCGTTGGCAAATTTGCCAGGTATTACAAATTGCTGCCCGAGCAAGTTTTGGTAGTGCACGATGAGCTGGATTTTGATGTTGGTGTTGCTAAGTTAAAAAAAGGCGGTGGTCATGCCGGTCATAATGGTTTGCGAGACATTATTAGCCACTTAGGATCGGGTGATTTTTATAGACTGCGGCTTGGTATTGGTAGGCCATCAGCAGAAAAAGCGGTTGTCAACTATGTGTTGTCAGAACCTGCAAGCGATGAGCTTAGTTTGTTGTTGCAGGCCTTCGACAGGTGTCAGAATCCGGTTCGGTTTTTGGTTTTAGGTGAAGCGCAAAAAGCGGTGAGTGAGCTAAATTGCCAGGGCAAGCAATAATTTTGCTTTGAAATAAAAAAATTCTTACTATAATAGGAAGATTACCCGATTAGGAGGGGTACCCGAGTGGCCAAAGGGAGCAGACTGTAAATCTGCCGGCACTGCCTTCGGAGGTTCGAATCCTCCCCCCTCCACCACGCTATGTTACAGGCGGGTGTAGTTCAATGGTAGA
>DBNW01000051.1 GCA_002299425.1 Methylococcaceae bacterium UBA662
CCGGCCATGTTGGTGGCGATGGTGACGGCACCGGGCATACCGGCTTGTTCGATGATATGCGCCTCGCGTTCGTGCTGCTTGGCGTTGAGCACTTCGTGCGTGACCGCCATTTTTTTCAGCAACGCGGACAGGCGTTCGGAGTTTTCAATGGACGTGGTGCCGACCAGCACCGGCTGGCTGCGGCTGACGCAGTCTTTGATGTCGTTGGCCACCGCTTGGTATTTTTCCTCGGCGGTCAAAAACACCACGTCACCAAAATCCTTGCGCACCATCGGTCTGTGAGTAGGGATGACCACTACTTCTAAGCCGTAAATTTTGTTCAGCTCGAAGGCTTCGGTGTCCGCCGTACCGGTCATGCCGGACAGTTTTTCATACAGGCGGAAATAGTTTTGGAAGGTGATAGAGGCCAGGGTTTGGTTTTCATTTTGGATGGCGACCCGCTCCTTGGCCTCAATCGCTTGGTGCAGGCCTTCGGACCAACGCCGGCCCGGCATGATGCGGCCGGTGAATTCATCAACAATGACCACCTCATTATTGGCGACGATGTAATCGACATCTTTTTTGAACAGGCTGTGCGCCCGCAAGGACGCGCTCAGATAATGCATCAAACGGATGTTGGTGGCATCGTACAAGCTGGTGCCGTCCAGCATCAACTGGTGTTCTACCATGAGCTGTTCGACCCGCTCATGGCCGTCTTCGGTCAAATGCACTTGCCGGGTTTTTTCATCGACGCTGTAATCGCCCGGCGCATCCTCTTTTTCCTGTTTGGTCAAATAGGGGATGATGGCGTTGACCTTGACATAAATGTCGGTGCTTTCTTCCGTGGGCCCGGAAATGATCAGCGGCGTGCGGGCTTCGTCAATTAAAATCGAGTCAACCTCATCGACTATGGCAAAGTACAGGTCGCGCTGGACTTTTTGCTCCAGGTTAAACGCCATGTTGTCGCGCAGGTAGTCAAAGCCAAATTCGTTGTTGGTGCCGTAAGTGATGTCAGCGCTATAGGCGGCTTTGCGTGAGGCTTGGTCCATTTGGCTAAGAATCACGCCGGTACTCAAGCCTAAAAAATGGTAGAGCCGGCCCATCCATTCGCAGTCGCGCCGGGCCAGGTAGTCGTTGACCGTGACCACATGCACGCCCCGGCCCGGCAAGGCATTAAGATACGCCGCCAAGGTCGCCATCAGGGTTTTGCCCTCGCCGGTTTTCATTTCCGCAATTTTGCCGTCATGCAAGATCATGCCGCCGATCAATTGCACGTCGTAATGACGCATTTTAAAAACCCGAGCCGAGGCTTCTCTAACCGTAGCAAAGGCTTCCGGGACTAAACTTTCTAGTTTTTCGCCTGCCGCTAGGCGGTCGCGAAAAGCTTGGGTTTTCGCCCTTAAGGCTTCATCGGTGAGTTTTTCGTATTCGGAAGTTAAGGCATTGACCTTTTTGACCAGCTTCCTTTTTTTATTGACCAGCCTGTCGTTGCGACTGCCTACAACTATTCTAACCAGCTTGCCGAGCATGTTTTATTCCGGTAAAAATTATCAACGAATGAATCAAAGGGCCGGATTATATACTGTTCGGCTTGTTTGTTACAGCGAAAAGCTTAAGCGGCCGGGTAGCTTGAAACAGGTTAAGACAGGGCATGATCAAAGCCGGTCAGCCAAACCTTTGGCAGAAGCGTTACCCTGAATGTCGGAGAAGTTAGTGCCAGAGATAACGGCGCCGGTAAAATCGGCACCGTCCACTTGGCTGGCCGACAAATCGGCACCGGACAGATTTGCACCCGTTAAATCGGCACCGGATAAGTCGGCACCAAACAGCAGGGCATGGCTCAAATCGGCTCCTTGCAGCTTGGCAAAGCGCAGTAATGCCCTGCTTAGATTGGCGTGGGTTAAGTTCGCGCCGGTTAGGTCAGCCTTGTTTAAGGTGACGCGCATCAACCCCATGGGTTGGTTTTGCATGTCCACACCCCAGTTAGCGGCACTGAGGTTGGCATGACTGAGGTTGGCGCGGTCGAGGTTGGCAATAACGCGGCTGCGGGTAAGGTTGGCACCGGTTAAGTTCGCCCCACCCATGTGTACGCCAAAAATACTGGTGCGGGATAGATCGGCACCGGATAGATTGGCTTTCGACAGAACCGTTAAATCCAAGTTAAGGCCGGAAAGGTTGCTGCCGGCCAAGTTAGCACCCCGCAGGTCCGAGCCCCATAAGTCGGCATTACGCAAATCCAAGCCGGACAGATCCAGGCCTTTTAAGTCCAACCGGCGTAATGGCGCGGGTTGGGTGGTGCTGGCGTTGGCCAGGCGTTGTTCCACGGCCTGCCGGCTTAAGTCTGCGGCCAGGGTGTCGATGCTGAGGGCAAGACCGATAAAATGGGTCGCCAATAGAATAAAAGCTTTCATGGTTTAGTCCTCGTAAAACAGCGTGTGATAGACACTTTACTGGCAGAACGCTAGCCGCGCAATCAGTGAAGAAAATACATAACGGATGTTACGCAGTAACGCGAAAAACCCTGTTTGCCGCGCCGAGTACCGGCGCTTTTTCCAGCCCCCCAGCAAAAGCGAGGAACGCAGGGAACACGCGGCAACCGGCTGTAAAAAACCGTCGCTCTAGCGACACAAGGTCTACGATAATGCGGTCATCCATGACCCTTTGCGTCACATCAGTACATAAAATCAACTTTTTTACGCTACCATAAACCCGATCATGAATGCCTATCCCAACATGAAAATTTTGCCCATGCATTTTTTGCTAGCGGCCTATTTGGCCGTTACCGGCTGTGGTCAAATAGGCCCGCTGTATTTGCCAGACAATAAAGCCCTAAGTCCTAAGCCAAACCCTGAGCAAGCAACACCCGATAAAGCCACTTCTGGACCACACTAAATGGATTATTTTACTTATCTCAACGGCGAGTTGTTTGCCGAACAAGTCCCCGTGCGAACGCTCGCCCATGACTACGGCAGCCCTTGTTACGTTTATTCCAAGGCTACGTTAGTTCGGCACTGGCGGGCTTTTACCGATGCCTTTGGCAGTCATCCTCATTTGTTGTGCTATGCCGTCAAAGCTAATTCCAACTTGGCCGTGCTGAACGTGTTGGCCCGCTTAGGATCCGGTTTTGACATTGTTTCCCTAGGTGAATTGGAGCGGGTGTTGGTGGCTGGCGGCGACCCTAAAAAAATCGTTTTTTCCGGCGTCGGCAAACGCGAAGATGAAATAAGGCTCGCCCTAGAACGGGGTATTCGTTGCTTTAACGTGGAAGTCAGCGGCGAACTGGACCGCATCAATGCCTTAGCCGGACAACTCGGGGTGGTGGCACCGGTATCTTTTCGGGTCAACCCCGATGTGGATGCTAAGACCCACCCGTATATTTCCACGGGCTTGAAAGAGAACAAATTTGGTATTGACATCAATCAGGCCTTAAGTGAATACCGGCGGGCGGCAGCCATGCCGAACATTGCCGTGCTGGGTATTGATTGCCATATCGGCTCGCAGCTAACCGATACCAGCCCGTTTTTGGATGCGCTGGACAAGCTGCTGGAATTGGTTGACCAATTGGCGCTGGAGGGTATTGCTCTGCGGCATGTGGATTTAGGCGGGGGCTTGGGTATTTGCTACCGTCACGAACAACCGCCTTCAGCATCGGACTATATCCATGCGGTGCTGGCGCGTTTGGCGGGTCGGGCAGTGGAAATACTGATGGAACCTGGCCGCGCCATTGTCGGCAACGCCGGCATTTTGGTGACTAAAGTGGACTATCTAAAGCCCACGCCCGTTAAGAACTTTGCCATCGTCGATGCCGCCATGAACGACTTGCTCCGGCCTGCCCTGTATTCGGCTTGGCAAGACATCATCCCTGTCCGCCAACACAGCGAGGCGGAGGCAAAATACTGGGATATCGTCGGTCCGGTCTGTGAGACCGGCGATTTTTTGGGCAAAGACCGGCTGCTGAGACTGCAACCGGGCGATTTGCTGGCCGTCCGCTCGGCAGGGGCTTACGGCTTTAGCATGAGTTCTAATTACAATTCCAGGCCGAGGGCGGCTGAGGTGATGGTAGACAATGACCGTGTTTATTTGGTAAGGGAACGGGAAACCTTAGCCCAGCTTTGGGCTGGGGAGAGCCTGTTGCCCTGAGCGTTTGGGCTAATTTTTAAACCTGCTTAAAATTTGACAGGCTCGTCACGAGTGCTACCAGCAAGGCTGCCCTTAAGCGGGCTAGATGCAAACTAAGACCTTCAGAGGGGTGTGTATGCAGGATTTTATCGAAAGCGTTGTCGCTCAGCACGGTGGCCAGTCTACCCGGCTCATGATGATATTACGGGCCATCCAAGACCAGTACCGACATATTCCCGATGCAGCGATTGGAACATTGGCCGCCGTGCTGGGTATTTCCCGCAGCCAAATTATCGGCGTCGTGGAGTTTTACCATTTTTTCCATCGCACGCCGCGTGGCCAATACGATGTGCTGATCAGCGACTCCATCACCGACCGTATGCGGGGCAAACAGGAGTTGCTGGCGTATCTGTCCGAAAAATTGGGCGTTGCGGTCGGCAGTGTCCGGGCCGATGGCGTGGTCAGCCTCGACAACACGTCGTGTACCGGCTTGTGTGACCAAGGCCCGGCCGGGTTGGTGAATGGCTTGCCGCTGACCTACCTGGACCTGGCCCGGGTGGATGCCCTGTGTGAAAGGATCAATGCCCGCACGCCCTTGCACGAATGGCCGCCCGAATGGTTTGCCGTGTCCGATAATGTGTTAAAACCCGGTTTGTTGCTCGCTAGCCCGATTAGTGCCGGCTCGGCCATCCAATCTGGCTTCGGGCGGGGTTTGTCGGAAACCTTGGCCGAAATCGACCAATCGGGCCTTCGGGGGCGTGGCGGTGCCGGTTTTAAGACCGCAACGAAATGGCGGTTCTGCCGTGAGGAGCCGGAAACCGAACGGTTCGTGGTCTGCAACGCCGACGAGGGCGAACCCGGCACGTTTAAAGACCGGGTGTTGCTGAATAGCCACGCCGACCAAGTGTTCGAGGGCATGACCGTAGCGGCGGCCATTATCGGCGCCCAACGCGGTTTTCTTTATTTGCGTGGCGAGTACTTGTTCTTGCAGCAAAAATTGTTAGCCATCCTGGCAAACCGCCGCCAATCCAATTTGCTGGGCGCTAACATCTTAGGCTTTGGGTTTGATTTTGACATTGAGATTTGCCTGGGCGCGGGTGCTTATATCTGCGGCGAGGAATCGGCCCTGATTGAATCCTTGGAAGGGCGCATGGGCATCCCCCGCAACCGGCCACCCTATCCGGTCAGCAGCGGCTATTTGGGCAAGCCCACCGTGGTCAACAATGTCGAAACCTTTATGGCGGCGGCGGCCATTGCCGTTAAGGGCGGTGATTGGTTCGCCGCGCACGGTACCGAAAAATCCAAGGGCAGCAAACTACTGAGCATTTGCGGCGATTGCGCCCGTCCTGGCATTTACGAATACCCGTTCGGCACAACGGTACGCGCCATTTTGGCTGATTGCGGCGCAGACGATGTATTGGGCGTGCAAATCGGCGGGCCGTCCGGCACCTTTATTTCCAACCAAGAACTGAACCGCACCGTGGCGTTTGAGGATTTGGCGACCGGCGGTTCGTTTATTGTTTTCAACAACCAACGCGACATTTTCAAAATTGTGCAAAATTTTAGCCACTTTTTTGCCCATGAAAGCTGCGGTTTCTGCACCCCGTGCCGGGTCGGCACGGCATTGCTGAAAAAACAAGTCGATAAAATCGTTGACGGGCATGGCTCCGCCGGCGACGTGGTGGCTTTGGAGGAAATCTGCTCCGTGGTCAAAAACTACAGCCATTGCGGCCTAGGGCAAACCGCCGCCAACCCGGTGCTGAGTACCTTGCAGCGTTACCCGGAACGGTACCAAGATAAGTTGAAAAAAATCAGTTACGAACCCGGCTTCGATCTGGATGGGGCCTTGGAGACCGCCCGGCGCATGGCGCAGCGAAGCGATGCGGCGGCATATTTGGCGCAAGTGGGAGAAGATCATGACTAAAACCTTCACTATCGACGGCCAGGCCATCCCGTTTGTGGACGGGCAAACCATCATGGATGCCGCCCTTATGGCGGGTGTCTACATCCCGCATTTATGCCATCACCCCGAATTTACCCCGCATGGCAGTTGCAAGCTGTGTTCGGTGAAGGTGAACGGGCGCATCTGCTCGGCTTGCACGTTTCCGGCATCGGAGGGGCAGGATGTTGTCAACAACAGCACTGAATTGAACGGCGACCGCAAAAGGATCACGCAAATGCTGTTTGTCGAGGGCAACCATTTTTGTCCCTCCTGCGAAAAAACCGGCAACTGCCAGTTGCAGGCGGTGGCTTACTACCTCAACATGCTCGACAACCATTTCCCGTTCTTTTTCCAAACCAGGCAACTCGATGCCTCCCACCCGGACGTGTGGATTGACCACAACCGCTGCATTTTCTGCACCCTGTGTGTACGCGCCAGCCAGCAACACGATGGCAAGGATGTCTTTGGGATTGCCGGCCGTGGCATGAACAAGCACCTGATCGTCAATGCCGAAAGCGGCCAACTCAAGGACACGGATTTGCAGCCGGATGACAAAGCCGTCCAGGTTTGCCCGACCGGGGCGATTTTAATCAAACGCACCGGCTACCAAGTACCGATTGGCCAACGCCTCTACGACCACCGGCAAATCGACCAAGTTAGCCTGGCCGCATCCGGTTCCCGACCGTCTGCGGCATTTCCACCGTCCCTGGCGGTCGCCACCGAAGGGGGGCACCATGAGCCGTAAAATTCGCGTGGCGACCACCTCGTTGGCCGGCTGTTTCGGCTGCCACATGTCGTTTTTGGACATCGATGAACGCCTGATCGAACTGGCGCAGGTGGTGGCGTTTGACCGCTCGCCGCTGACCGACATTGAACAGTGCGGCCCGTGCGACATTGGCCTGATAGAAGGCGGCGTCTGCAATTCGGAAAACGTCCATACCCTGCGCGAATTCCGTAAAAACTGCAAAATTCTGGTGGCGGTCGGTGCTTGCGCCATCAACGGCGGCCTGCCGGCGCTGCGCAACTTCATCCCCTTGGAAGAATGTCTGGCCGAGGCCTATTTGCACGGCATCGGCGTGGAAAACCCACAAATCCCCAGCGACGTGGAATTGCCGTTGTTGCTGGATAAAGTCTACCCGCTCCATGAAATCGTCAAGTGTGACTATTTCTTGCCCGGTTGCCCACCGTCCGCCGATGTGTTCTGGAAATTTTTGACGGACTTGATTGCCGGGCGGGAGCCGCAACTGCCCTACGCACTGGTGCACTACGATTGACCTTAACATGCGCGACGAGCCTTTAATCAGTCAATTTTTGGATGCGGCATGGCTGGAGGAAGGCCTTAGCGACAACACGTTATCAGCCTATCGCAGCGACTTGCAGCTATTTTCCCACTGGCTCGGGCAAAAGCCTTTGCTGGAAGCAGACGCTGCCTTGGTGGCCGATTTTCTGGGCAATCGCTTCCATGCCGGAATCAGTGCCAGAACAGCAGCGCGGTTGCTGTCTAGCCTGCGTCGGCTTTTTGGCTACTGCCTGCGGGAAAACCTGATTAAAGTAGACCCGACCGGCCTGATTGCTTCGCCCCATATCGGCAAGCCGTTGCCTTTGTCCCTGTCTGAACACGACGTGGACTTGCTGTTGTCAGCACCAGAAACCAGCCATGCCCTAGGCCACCGCGACAAGACCATGTTGGAAATGCTCTATGCCACGGGGCTGCGGGTATCAGAGCTGACCAACCTGACTTTTGCCGAAATCAGTTTTCGCCAGGGCGTGGTTCGGGTTACTGGCAAGGGCAACAAGGAGCGCTTGGTTCCGGTTGGTGAGGAAGCTATCAGTTGGTTAGAAAGCTACCTTCAGGCGGCGCGCCCGGCCATTCTAGGCGGGCGGCAATCGGACTTTTTGTTCGTCACCCGCCGGGGCAGTTGCATGACCCGGCAAGCGTTTTGGCACATCATCAAGCGCTATGCCAAGAAAGCCGGCATCAATCGGGACTTGTCGCCGCACACGCTACGGCACGCTTTTGCCACCCATTTGCTAAACCACGGTGCCGATTTGCGGGTCGTGCAACTGCTTTTAGGGCATGCGGATTTATCCACCACGCAAATTTACACCCATATCGCCCAAGAGCGTCTCCAACAGCTACACGCAAAATTTCATCCACGAGGCTAAGCATGACCACAACCATTCACCCTACCGCCTACATTGCCAGCGACGCCATCCTCGGCGAAAACTGCACGGTCGGCCCGTTCGCGGTCATCGAAAGCCGGGTTGAAATCGGTGCTGGTTGCCGAATAGGCGCCCACGCCGTGATCCAACCTTACACCCAGCTTGGATCAGGCAATACCCTGCATCCCCATGCAGTATTGGGGGGGTTGCCGCAAGACCTTAACTTTAACGCGGAAACAGTCTCTTGGCTGGTGTGTGGCGACAACAACGTGTTTAGGGAAGGCTGCACCGCCCACCGCTCGGCCAAGGAAAACGGTGAGACCCGCATCGGCTCGGGCTGTTTTTTCATGAACCACAGCCACGTCGCCCACGATTGCCAAGTCGGCGACCACGCTATTTTTGCCAATAACGTCGCCATCGGCGGCCATGTCGAGGTGGGCACTCGTGTGTTTATGGGGGGAGGGGTAGTTGTGCATCAATTTTGCCGCGTCGGTGCCTATGCAATGGTGCAAGGCACCACCGGGCTTAACATGGATACCATGCCCTTTACGTTAATCGGTGGCCGCCCCGCTAAGCATTACAAATTAAACACGGTCGGCCTGCGCCGGGCGGGCATTACCGGTGAACGTTACGCTGTGCTATCCGCCGCTTTCCGCCTGCTAAGAAACAAACAAAGCTTGGCGCAATTACCGGACACGGAAGAGTTACAGATGCTAAAACAGTGGCTGGCGATAAAATCAAAGCGCGGCACGCATGGCTTTATGGATGTGCGGGTAAAAGACCGGCAGTAGGATCCGGAACCTGAAGGCTGCTGTGGTTGCTGTAAAATTTAACGGGTATTTTAAATGAACGTGTATCTGAAAACGCTGGGTTGCCGCCTGAACGAGGCAGAGCTTGAAACTTGGGCGCAAGGTTTCCAAAAAGCCGGTCATCACATTACTCACGAGGTGGATTTAGCCCATGTCATCGTCTTCAATTCCTGTGCCGTCACCCACGATGCTGCCCGAAAATCAAGACAGATGATCCGCCGCATCCACCGCCACAACCCCGCCGCCAAACTGGTAGTGAGTGGCTGCTATGCTACCTTAAGCCCAGCGGAGGTAGCCGAGACCCTAGGGGTCGATTTGGTGGTGTCCAACCAAGACAAGCACCAGTTGGTTGAAAAAACCTTGGCGGAACTGAATTTTTCCAGTCTGCCGGTGTTTTCTACGGAACCTGGGGAACTGGCACTGTTTAGCCGTGGCCGGCAGCGGGCGTTTGTTAAGGTTCAGGACGGTTGCCGTTACCGTTGCAGCTTTTGCATTGTTACGGTGGCTAGGGGCGAGGAAAAAAGCCGGCCCATTGGCGATGTTGTGGCTGAGGTTAACACTTTGCACAGCCAGGGCGTTAATGAAGTAGTCTTAACCGGTGTGCATTTAGGCGGCTACGGCAGTGACCTAGGCGGCAATTTGTGTCAGTTGGTGCAGGCCATTTTGGAACACACGGCGGTTCCGCGCATTCGCTTAGGTTCATTAGAGCCGTGGCAATTTACCGACGGTTTTTTTGCGTTGCTGCAAAACCCGCGCCTCATGCCGCATTTGCACTTGCCTTTACAAAGTGGCTCGGACAGCGTGTTGCGACGCATGGCGCGGCGCTGCAAAACCGTGGAGTTTGCCAGCATGGTCCAGCACTTGCGGGATAACGTGGCTCATTTCAACGTCACTACTGACATTATCGTGGGTTTTCCAGGCGAGTCCGAGCAAGAATGGCAGGAGAGCCTGAATTTTATTACACAGGTTGGTTTCGGCCATATTCACATTTTTACTTATTCTAAACGGACCGGGACGAAAGCGGCCAGTTTGCCAGACCACGTTCCAGAAACGCTTAAAAAACAACGCAGCCAAGTGCTGCATGAGCTGGCTGCGGGATTAAAGCAACAGTTTTTGCAAGATAACGTCGGTTTGGACGTTAGTGTGTTATGGGAAGCGCGCAGCGTGGCGAACACCGAAAAAGAAAAATGGGTGTTTGGTTATGCGCCGAATTACGCCCGTGTCGCCTGCTCGGTAAAAAATTGCGTTAGCTTGGAAAATGAAATAACTAACGTCAAACTAAGCGAGGTCGCCACGGAACATTTGTTGGCCAGACGGCCTTAAATGACAATAATACGGTGTCAATGCAAGCGAGGAAGGCGGTCATGGTGGAGCAAAGCAGGTTGTGTGTTTGTGACTATCAGCAATTAAAAAGGCTAAGAACGGCACTGGCCATAGCCCGGGCCAGCGCCCTGTTAAGGGTGTTGCAACGGGAAGCTGAAAGCACGGTTTCCCACGACCAAGCCAAACGGGTTATGTATTTGGCCGCGTTGTTTTTACGCATTCACCGGGAAATTTTCCACGACTGGAAAGAACAAGCCACGGTCAGCCATCGCCCCGGAAACATGCCAGAATCCGGCAAACGCAAGCAATTCCGCGAGGCTATCGAAAGCTTGGTGTTGGATGACGAGGGCAATAAAACCACGGCATTGTTCGACAACAACGGTTTTGTCATACACACCGAAAACATTGCTGAGCGCTTGAGTTTGTTTTACCAGCGAATGCAAGGTATTCGGCCTTTTGGCTACGGCAACCGTATCACCTTGGATTTTTTTATGGTGGCCCTGAGCGATTTGCCCGCCTTTAAAGCCGTTTACCCGACGGGCATTGATTTTCGTCGTCTGGAGCCAGACGAACCGGCACTTTTGCACAACCCGGACAGCTGCCCTAAGAGAATAGTTCAGGTCTTCCAGCATGCGCTCGATGCCGTCCGGACGCACTGTTTGCACAACATGGCCAACAGTTACGGGCGTTGGCCGGAAAATAAAAAATTCCTGCTGGGCATACCGTTTTTGTCGCACCGCACCACCGAAGGCATAACGTGTTTGGTGACGGTGAACGGCGGCCTGGTGCCGTTAAACCAGATAGATACCGGATTGTTTACGCCTGGCCAGCATTTTGCTGATTACCCTTTAACCAGTGCTGCCCCGGTCATTGGCTATTTGCCGGGTACACAAGCATTGCGGATGGTTCCAGACCAAGAAATTGACGGCATTGCAACCAACAACGGTCTAGCTCCGTTGTTTTGTTTGGATGTCAATATCCTAACCGGCCTGCGCATGCCCAGTCACAATGAAGTGCTGGAGCTGCTGAAGCAATGCAAGGGTGAAGCAGCGACGGTGTTTTCCTTGGCCGGCAATGAAGCGGTTAAAAACAGCTTGTTGGCTGCGGCGGCAGGCGACAGCCGCTTGCAAAGAGGCGTAGAAATAGCCTATCAAAGGCTTGGGCGCATGGTACAAAAACTAGAGGATGCCAAATGTGTGCTGTTTTTGGGCAAATCGCCTGTACCTAGGCCGCGGTTGTTTATGGCCATGGGCGGGGCAGCTTCTGGGAAGACGGCGGTTGAGGAAATCGCCGCCGCCCACTGTGCGGATAACTTCGTTGTCGCCTCGCTGGACCGGTTCCGCATGTTGAGCGATTTGTACGGCGTGCTGACCGCCGCCAGCCACCACAGCGATGACTATGTGTTTGTCGAGCCGTTTGCCAATCGCCTGCGCGGATTGGTCGCCGATTTTGCTAGGGAAAAACGGGTCAACATTCTTTATGACGGTACGGGCATACCCTACAAACCCCGTTATTGGGATCTGATCGACCGGTTTCACAAAGCCGGTTTCCAGACCCAAATCATCGCTGTCGACGCCTTTATCGTCAAACCGGAAGGACGGGAAGATGAATTGCCCCGCTCGGCGGTGATCAGTGGAGTAAAACGCCGTTTTGAAAAAACTGGCCGGGCTTTGCCGTGGGTAGTCACGGTGGATAAACATATCCGCGCGCCCGCCTCGTTCTTAGTTGCCTTGCAACACAAATCCCTGGATCAATTGGCTTTGTTCGCTAACGACGCAGAACGCGGCAAACAATACCTGGTAGCCGAGAGTATTATTTGTGGCGACGACGAAGTCCGGGCGCTGCAACGCCATCAAATGGCGGGGTCTTTGCACGGGCATTTACAGCGTTTGATAAAAACCGGTGACGGTTCGGTGCTGCGGGATTTAGCCGGCAACAACCCAGGCAAATTGGCTGAGTTAATGGCTATGAACCCTGCGTTTATCGAAGGCAATGTTGCCTACTTGGTTTACCGCCGTAATGTTCAGTGTCGGGTGTTGGTGGTTTATAATGTGCGGCGCTTGGTCGATTTTATCGAAAAAAGCCAGTTGAACCCCAATGCTTCGGGTGCCGAAGGCTTGTTGCACAAGCCGGATAATAGGGCTTTCCACGTTGACCCGCTGGGCAAGCTGCCTTCGGTCACTCGGCTGCAGGACGCCCCCCTAGAACCGGAAAAACACTAATGGCTATTGAAATAGAACATAAATTCTTATTGGCCAATGAAAGCTGGCGTGCGCACGTCGAGCACGCTGCCGTCTACCGCCAAGGCTATCTTAGTGCAGCGGCCGACGCCTCGATTAGGGTGCGGGTGAGCGGCGAGAAAGCCTGGTTAAATATCAAAACGGCGGTGACAGGTAGCCACCGCCACGAATACGAATACGAAATTCCCCTAGTGGATGCTGAGGAAATTTTGCACCGGCTGTGTCGTAAGCCTTTGGTTGAAAAAAACCGTCATTTTGTCAGGGTAGACGGTTTTACTTGGGAGATAGATGAATTTTTTGGTGCTAACCAAGGCTTGGTGGTGGCAGAAATTGAATTAACCCACATTGGGCAGTCTTTCCCAAGACCGGCTTGGTTGGGGGTTGAAGTGACCGACGACGTGCGCTACTACAACAACAACTTGGCGGCTTATCCTTACACAGCATGGGGGGAGATTGAGCCTGCAAGCCAAGATTAAGCGTTTTAAAACAGGCGGATTACTGCGCAAGCCGTTCAGCAGGAATTGCCGGAGCGGTTAGGGCCGTGAAGCGAATCCAGGCGCATCGGGGTATGCGCTGTGTTTAACCCATTCAAACTTAACCACTAACCAAATGCTAAAACTGGAAAACACCCTGCGCTATTTGCCGGTCATTTTGTTTTTTTTGTGCCTGAGAACGGCGTCTGCGGATTATGTGGCGGATAAGGCAGAATACATTGAAGCCGAGTGGTCTCGTATCCATTTTGAATTGCCTAGGGCAGAGCAGGCTGCCGCGTATGCGCCGCTGTTAGCCTTAGCCAATAATTTGGCGGCGCGTTATCCCAGCCGTGTCGAAGCCCTTTATTGGCAAGCTATGATTAAAATCAACTTGGCAGAGTTTGAAAATAAAATCGCCGCCTTGGAATTGATCCACGCAGCCAGGGATCTGTTCAAAACAGTGATCACCCTAGATCCGAATTATAAAAAAGGTGCGTCTTATGTCGTTTTAGGGGTGCTTTATCACAGAGTTCCCGGTTGGCCTATTGCCTTTGGCGATCCAGATGAAGCGGCAAATCTTCTTAAAAAAGCACTGAAAATCAATCCTTTAGGGATTGATGCAAACTATTATTATGGGGATTTTTTACTGTCGAAAAATGAATTTGAACAAGCGCAAGCCCATTTCAACACGGTGTTAACCGCACCCCTTGACCCTGGCCGGGACTTAGCAAATAACGCCTTGAAAATAAAGGCCAGAATTGGCCTGGCCAATGCTGCGCGTGGTGTCAATAGCCATAACCCGTTTGCCGAATTGTTCGGGATGTAAGTCTAGGGGGAATAATGTTTTTTTATCTTTTCGGTATTTCTGCTACAATGCCCGGCTTTTAAAACTGCACTGATAACGATACGGTAATAGCTATGGCGTTTGTAGTCACTGAGAATTGTATTAAATGCAAATTTACCGACTGTGTTGATGTGTGTCCGGTGGATTGTTTTCATGAAGGCCCCAACTTTCTGGTTATCGACCCTGATGAGTGCATAGACTGCACCTTGTGCGAGCCGGAGTGCCCGGCCCATGCTATTTTTTCTGAAGATGAAGTACCCGAAGATCAGCAGCTGTTCATTGGTTTAAACGCTAAGTTAGCCAAGCTTTGGCCGGTTATCACTGAAGTACGCGAGGCTTTGCCTGATGCCGACGGCTGGAATGGCAAACCAGGGAAACGGGAATTTCTGGAGCAGTGAAGCCACTTCGGCAAACCCTGCCACGGCTCAAAGCCAGCCGGTTAGCTGCGGGTGCGGCGCCGCTGTTCCGCCCGTGTTTCTAGCAGTTGCGACGGAGAACGATAATTTTGGGTACTCTCGAAAAGCGTTTTGTGCTTCCAGAGCCAACTTTTGGGCCTCGTTAGCCCCTTCAATCATACAAAATCCGGTCGGTCCCCATGAGGTTTGGCCTGTACCAACGGCTCCCCGTCCAGCCAGCCATTCCATCGCTTTAGCGACTTCGCGACTGGCAAACACGCCCCCTTGAGCGGCCGCAAAATGCCCCCCAACCGATTGTTGCAATTGGCCGATGACATCGCCGAAGGCATTGATATCCCGCTCCGCAACCGCAGGCAGGCCCTGCATTAACAGCAAGTGGCATAACCTAGCGGCCTCCTGCCGGGGAAAAGGCGGCAACTGTTTGAAAGCCTGTATTTCTTGTTGTCCGTGCAGGCCTTGACCGCGTTCATCAAACACCAAAATAAAATGCCATGCTGGCGGAAACTCCAAGCGTACCAAAACGGGCGGGGTCACGGTGTGTTTGCCACGGCCGCCATCCACCACCAGCCCGCCGTGTTCAAAAATGCCAATGCCAATGCCTGAGCGCAATCCTCTTTCGGTTAGGGCTGCAATTTCTCGGGTGGTCAGCCCTAAATCGTACAACCCGTTTAGCACAGAGCCTATGGCCAAGGACATTTGGGTTCCAGAACCCAGGCCGACATGCTCGGGAATGGCCTCTTCAATGAGAATTTCGATCTTTTCGGATACGCCCAGGGCCTTGCTGAGAAAGCGCAAGCAATGCTCCACCCGTTCTGAGCAAGGCCCAACCACCCGGCATCGGTCCGATTGAGTGGCTTGCAAACGGATGCCAATTTCATTGATAGCGATGCCGATGCTGCCAAAATCACGGCCCAGTGAACCGCTTAAATCCATGAACCCCATGTGCAGCCGGGCCGGGGCGGTAACGCTGAGGGTTTTTTGTGGGTTGATCAAGAGAATGCGGTTGGCTAGTGAATGAGCTGCGGAATTATACCCGATTGCTCAAGGTAAAGGGGAGGCCCTTTGCGCGGATTAGGGTCTGGCGCTTAATCGAGCAATTGTATCGGAAAAGCTGTCCAGAACGGCCACCTAGGTGGGCTTAGCCTAGCTCCCTGTCAAGGGTGCGCCGGGTTTGATACCGTTGCCAAGCATAAAACGGATTGCCTCGCAAAACGCGCTTAAGACCGTTTACACACTCGCCAAATGCGTGAGCTGAGGGAGGCAATGGCTCAGCAGCAAGGGAAAATAGCAATCAATGGGTTGGGTTTGCCTGGCCTATTTTTCGTGTTAGCAGGTTTCAGGCATAAAAAAAGGACTTAGATGCAAACCTAAGTCCTTGATTTTTTTGGAGCTGGTGAGGGGATTCGAACTCCTGACCGGCTGATTACAAATCAGCTGCTCTACCAACTGAGCTACACCAGCAAAGTCCGGCTATGATACACGATTAATGCCGTTTGCCAAACCCACAAACGCTGCAACACCCTGTTTTTTTTCTGACACAGTGGTGCTGTCATTATTATCATCGAGCTTAATGCGGCCAAATTTGCGACCAGCGAACCGATCGACTCGGTCCGATGAGTCCCTAGCTGAAATTCAGCAAACGCGAGGTGCAAGAACCTGGCTTTCGCTTTGCTACGCGCCGCGTTTGATAAATGCCGCATTGAAACTTTTGGGCATCCGTCTGGTGACGGTGCTAATTGGGCGGCGTGTGCAATTTACTCTATTTTTCAGGGGCTTATTCGGCCGTTTGAATGCCGTGCTTGTCCATCAAGCCGTACAATGTCGGTCGGGTCACGCCCAGCATTTTGGCGGCTTTGGTGATGTTGTGGTCAGTTAACACTAAGGCTTTTTTTATAGCGGCGGATTCTGCTTGTTCCCGCACTGTTCTTAAATTAAACGATGCCAGGCCGCTGCTGGCATCAACCTGCGGCAGTTGTAAATCGTCCGCCGTCAAATAGCGTTGGTCAGCTAAGATAACGGCCCGCTTGATTCTGTTTTCCATCTCCCGGACGTTGCCAGGCCAAGGGTATTGCTCTATCGCCAGAATGGCATCGTTGGTAAAACCGATAATTTTTTTTTGGTGGGCGGCGTTAAAACGTTTTAGCAAGGCGGTGGCGATCATGACGGCATCGCCTTCGCGTTGCCTTAAGGGCGGAATGTGGATGCTGATCTCGCTTACTCGGTAGTAAAGATCTAGCCTGAACTTGCCCTGATCAATCAGGGATTGCAAATTTTGATGGGTGGCGCAAACAATACGCACGTCAATCGGTATCGATTTTCTACCGCCTAGGCGCTCAATCGTGCGTTCCTGCAAAAAGCGCAGTAGTTTAGCTTGCAGTGCGATCGGTAAGTCGCCGATTTCATCCAGAAAAAAAGTGCCTTGGTTGGCAAATTCAATTTTACCTTTGGTTTGTTGCGAAGCACCGGTAAAAGCCCCTTTTTCATAACCAAACAATTCACTCTCTAGCAGATTTTCAGGGATAGCGGCGCAATTAACCGCCACAAAAGGCCGTTCAGCCCGGGTGCTTAAGCTGTGGATGGCTTTAGCGAAAACTTCTTTGCCAGTACCGCTCTCGCCTAGCAGCAAAATGGTAATGTCGGTTGGTGCCACTTTATCAACCATGCGGGATAGGTCTTGCATGCTTTTGCAAGCGGCGATGATTCCGGTTAACGGTTCACAGGTTGTTTGCTGGAGTTGCAGGTAAGCTTTTTGCAGGCCCGCCAGTTGGAAAGCACGTCCCACTATTAAGGCCAGCGCATCCCGGTCAATCGGCTTTTGGTAAAAATCATAGGCACCCATGGCAACGGCTTTTATGGCGTTGTCACGGTCGTCATTGCCGGTCACGACGATTACTTTAGTGGTTGGTGCCAACTGCAAAATTGCTTCCAGTGTCTTAAGGCCCTCGCCGGTATTCGCCGGGTCAGGCGGCAAGCCTAGGTCCAAGGTAACCACATCAGGGCGGTGCAACCCCACAGCGGCGAGGGCATCGGCCCGGTTGTCAGCCAGCACGACGTGATAATCGGCAAAGCTCCACTTGAGTTGTTTTTGCAGCCCCGGGTCGTCTTCAACGACCAGTAAAATCTGTTTTTGTACCATTGTGCTTAAAATGTTGTGGGCAGTTAGGAATAAGGAAAGCCGGCTTTACGAATGGGCGACCAGCCATTGTTCCAGCATTACCAGTATCCAAATCATCACCCCGTAATAAGCGGCATGGCCTTGTTTGTGTTGTTGGATTAATTGTTTACTCCATTCAGGATTGAGTATGCCCCGGCGGGCAAACGCTTCTACGTTGGCTAGGGCGAATGCTTGCAAATCCGGGTCGGTACGCATCCAGACTCCAAACGGTAGGCCGAAGCCTTGTTTTTTTTTCGCCAAAGTTTCCGGGGGCAAAAAACCCTGCATGGCTTCTTTGTAAAAAGAACGCAGGGTCAAGCCTTGCATTAACCAGTCAGACCGGATGGATGCGGCAAAATCCAGTAGGTTCCGTTGTAGTAGGGGGTAAAAAACCTCAACCCCGGCCAGGGCACACATACTGTTTACTTTTCTTAAGTCGTTGTCAGCTAAGGTAAATTTTTGATCTAAAAACAACATGTTTTTGATTAAATCATCGCCTGGTCCACGCTGGTAGGTTTGTTGCAGGTTTTGCAACGGCAGTTCAGGGTTTATTTGCGCTAGGAAATCGCCGCTGAAAATTTGCGACAGCGGGGTGCGGTGCAGAAAGTTGTAAGTTTCAAGCCGCTGCGGCATCGGTATAGTCGCCTGCTGGACATAGCTTTTCAGTTTGCGTAACAGCGGCAAATCCACAGCCAGGCCGGCTAAGACGGTTTTCGCTAAGTTGGGAATACGGTGGTAACCGTTAAGCAGTTTTTGTTTGCCGTAGCGGGCATTGCCGGCAAAAATTTCATCTCCGCCATCACCCGCTAACAGTGTGTCCATGCCGTGTTCGCGGGCAAGCTTGGCGCAGTAATAGGTCGGGATGGCAGAGGCGTTGCCAAACGGTTCTTCATGGCTGCGGGCGATTAGGGGAATGGCGGCCAGAACGTCTTTTGGGGTGAGGTAATACTCGTGCAGCGTAGCTTGAAAATGCCGGGCGGTGGTGCGCGCGTAGCGCATTTCATCATAGCCGTCGGCGGCAAAGCCGATGCTAAAAGCATCCACGGGACGGTGTGTGATTTTTTGGTACAGGCCAACGACGGTGCTGCTGTCTAGGCCGCCGCTTAAAAAAGCCCCCGTTTTAGGGCCGTGCGCGCACAACCGCATGGCGTGCTGCAACTGTTCATGCAACTGTTCGTGCAAGGCTTTTTTAGGCAAAGTGCTGGCTGTGTAGCTTGGCTGCCAATAAAAACCCTGCTGCAAAAGGGTCTCATTAAATTCGACAAATTGCGCCGGTTGTAGCTTAAAAATGCCCTGGTAAATGCTGTCAGGGCTAGGGATAACGTGAAAATACAGGTAGTTGTAAATGCTCTGCGGGCTGATAGCCGGGGTTACCGCAGGATGGGCGATGACCTGGTCAAGTGCCGAGCCAAACACTAAATTTCCCCCCTGGATGCTGAACGTCAACGCACCCATGCCCACCCGGTCGATCGCCAGCAAGGCATACCCACGTTCTGGTTCCATTAGGCAACAAGCGAATGCACCGCCTAGTTGGGTTAAAACGTTTCTGCCTTCGCGCTGGTAACCGGCTATCAGCGCACACGCGGGGTTGTGTTGGTCGGACAACTGCGCTAAGGCATTGTCATGCCAAACCGGCTGTCCGGCAATAACGGCCAGTAACGGGCCGGATTGAAAAAAATGCGCGCTCTGGGTGAGTCCGTGGCCGCCGAGTTCCGCATTGGCTTGGCGGTGTTCGACTGCAAACGGTTGCACATTATCCTGCCCCGATGCCCTGCGTTGATGGGCGATGGAACCTGCAAAGTGTGGCTGTGAATGGGTTGATAGCCAACCGTAAATCGACCCCATAAAACCCCCAATTTTGACATTAATAGCAGTAAAAACAATTGCCTAAAGCTTCGATGTTACCAACAGATAAACCTCATCCGCGAGTTGTTCGGCACCCGCTAGGAGCGTTTCTAGTTCCTTGATTTTGGCATCCGCGAAGGCGCGATCTTTAAGGCTTCCGGTGTTGATATAAACGTTCAAGGCCGCTGTTTTCAGGCCGCCATAAGCCGCCATGGCCGCTGCCCCGGCATCGCTGATAGCACCTAAGCTGCCTTTTTCGGCGGCAATTTTGCTCAAAAGCATGGCTTCCTTGCAGGCTCTGGCACAAGCAATAGGGACTTCGGTCGCCTCTTTTAAGGCGACTTGTATGGCGGCACTGCGGGCTGCTTTCTCGCCATCGCTTTGTTTGGGCAGGCCGTAACAAGCCATCAGTTGGTTGAACACATCCACATCCGCTTGAATTAACGCGGTTAAGGTATGCCTGAGTGCGGTGGATTTTGCCGACAATGCCAGCATGTCGGCTTCTACTTCAGCATAAGCCGGTTTGCCTAGGGTTAACTGGCAGATCATGTCGGTTAAGGCTGCCGCCTGAGCACCTAACAAGGCCGCTACGCTGCCCCCGCCGGGGGTCGCAGATTTACTGGCCAAGGCGTCTAAAAATTGCTGAATAGAGTGGTCTTTAATCGTGTTCATTGGGTTTTTTTGAATACCGAGAACGTGGCCGAATAGTTTTGACGTAAGGAAGTCTGGCGGTTAAAAGTTTTTAAAACAGGGGGCGTGGCAACCGATGCGGGGCGATTATACCGTAAAGAAGAACGTTGCCTAAGGGTGTTTTTTGTCGGTTTTTTTTCACAAAAACACCGATAAACCGGGTGAATACGGAGTCAGCGTTGGTTTGGCAGATTGGGTTTTTTAGGGGCCTGTTTTTTTGCGTACTGTTTTTTTAAGCTTAAACAGTAGCTTTGAACGCCCTGTCCGCAAGCCCGTACACGACACACCCAGTACCAGAATCTGCCGGTTAGGCTTAAGGGAAGACTGGGCGGGGATGCCGTTTTTTTAAACCGTAGCGTGCCCAGTGTCAGACAACCGGCACTCCCCGTTCGGTTATCTGGCCATCTAAGACGGTAATGACACGGTAGGTTAAACCCATGAAAATCCCGTGTTCAACCACCCCTGAAGTGGCATCTAAGTGCCGACATAAAACCGTGCTATCTAGCGCGTCGGGGAAGACCGTGTCCAACACCAAATTGCCGCCGGAGGTGACGGCGATGCCGTCGTTGGCTGGGTTTTTTCGCAGCCCGCCAACCCCGCCTAAAGTTTTTAGGTGGGTTTTGACCAGTTGCCAGGCAAACGGCAACACTTCAATCGGGATGGGGTGGTTCTCGCCAATACGGGCAACAAACTTGCTGGAGTCGGCCAATACTAAAAATTTTCCGCCAGCCCTAGCGAGTAGTTTTTCTCTCACCAGGTCGGCACCGCGGCCTTTTAGCAGCGTTAAATCGGGTGCCACTTCATCGGCACCGTCCACATACCAATCCAGCCCGGTGATCTGTTCCATGGCCAATAACGGCAACCCGCAGTTTTTAGCCTGAAGACCGCTGATGAGGGAGCTGGCGACGGTGTGCACTTGCAAACCGTCGTGGTGTACGCGTTTGGCCAGAGCTTCGATGAATAAATGGGCGGTTGAACCGGTACCTAATCCTACTAAGTCCCCGTTATCGATGTATTTTGCAGCGTGCTCGGCGATTTGTTGTTTCTCGTTCATAGTGTGTTTTTTTGCTTGAGTGGTTTAGGCTGAGAGGCTGGGTTGTTACCCGTGTTTTCTGGTTTTTTGTGATGAGCTAGCAAGGCGGTAGCGATTAACGCAATACCCCCGACGGGCTGGAATAACTGTCCAACACCTGCACATAATTAGCCCGTTCATAAGCCGACGGGTCGATGGCGTTTTGTTGGCTGACGCTGCCTTTTAGTTGGTTGACCGATGAGTAGTCATGCGCTTCTAACCAGCATGCCAATTCGTCAAGGATTTCGCTAAGGCGTTTAGGGCCGTGTTCTAAGAGGGCACTGCACAACTGCACGGCATCGGCGCCGGCCAGCAGGGCTTTCAACACGTCGGGCATGTGGTGGAAGCCGCCGGTTACGGCCAGTGACAGCTTGTTGACGCGGCCATACAACAGGGCTGTCCAGCGGATTCGCAACAAGGCTTCCCTAGGGGTTGACAAGCTTAAGCGGGGAATGACTTCCAGGGTTTCCAAGTCAATGTCCGGTTGGTAAAAGCGGTTGAATAAAACCACGCCATCGGCACCGGACTCTTGCAATTGTTTAATGAAATGCACCGGTGAGCTGAACTGCGAGGACAGCTTCATGGCGACGGGTAAGGTCACATGCCGTTTCAGTTCCCGCAAAATAGCCAGATAGCGGTTCTCCACGGTTTGGCTATTGTCTTGGCTGTCGGCGGCGATGTGGTAAACGTTCAGTTCCAGGGCATCGGCGCCGGCACTCTGCAAAGCCTGGCCATAATCGATCCAGCCGGTTAGCGAGGTGCCGTTCAGGCTGGCGATCACCGGAATGCCCAACGCCGCTTTGAGTGTTTGCAGGTGTTCTAAATACTGGTCTTGATAGGTTTTTAGGGTATCGGGAACGGGGTGGAACGAATCGGCCTCGCCATGCCCTAGGGCTTGTTGGTAGAAGAACCGTTCCCGTTGCCGGGCTTCGGATTCGATTTGTTCCTCGAACAGCGAATGCATGACCACGGCACTGGCACCGGCATCTTCTAAGCGTTTGGCGTCGTCCAACTTTTTAGTCAACGGCGAGGCCGATGGCAGCAGCGGGTTTTTTAGGGTAAAGCCGAGATAATTTGTTGTTAAATCAACCATGACGGTCTCCGAAAGAAGGTGTTTTTAGACAAATGACGGTGCCGGTCTATTGGCTTGCGGCACCACCTAGATCATTTCCTGGCATCGGATTTTATCCGGACAAGCTTGCCACAGTTGTTAAATTACCTACGCTATATTACGCAAATTTTATTGTAAAACCGGCTTAACTAACGGTACCAAACCCAAAAATGGAACTAAAACACTATGAATCTTACTGCCGCCTGCAAACCCCGCCAAAGCGTTTTTGATCGATCCCGTAGGGACGTTGTTTTAAATATTGATGATTTGCTCAAAGACCGTATTCATCCGGATCAGTTTTTTGATGAAAATTTTATTACCTCGGGAATGCAGACTTTACTGGACAAGGTCTTTGAGCGACTGGAAGGGCGCAGCAATCAGGCGAGTACATTCTTGCTGAGTGAAATGGTCTAATAAAACCG